>MGVB01000122.1:0-33792 GCA_001800275.1 Elusimicrobia bacterium RIFOXYA12_FULL_57_11 | reverse complement strand
TATATTGACCTCGGCCCCGGGCTTGGACAGCAGCGCCTGCACATATTTCCGGAAAAATCCCCACAAAGGCCCGAACAGGAACAGCAGCAACAGCAGGAAAAGCCCCGCGTAAAGCAGCGGGAGGTACACCCCCGGGCGCTTCATATCGTCAAGGATATTATACCCCTTAAATTTGGTGGGCTTAAAAACCACTGTCGGCGCGCCTGACCCGCGGATCTTATAGGGAACAAGGAAATCGTCTATCCGCTCGCGCGCCAGCTTAAGGCTGTCAGGCGCCAGGCGGTCATCGTGGATTACCGTAACCTGGAAGCGGGTGACTTCCGTGCCCAGGCCGTAGCGCACTTCCTGCACGCCCTTGCCCTGCTGGGCCTGCTGCCCCTGGGAAGATTCGGGGCGCTTATCCTCCTTGGCCATCACGGAGCGCGGCTTGGGAATGCCCGGCAAAAGGAAATCCGCGTCGCCGCCGCCGGTGGACGCCCCCTTCTCCTTGTACTTCTGTATTACACCCAGCCCCTCCTTGGTCTGCTCCGCTTTCTTGGCTATCACTTCCATTTCCACGTCGGCAAAAACGAACGACTTGGCGGGCCCGAGTATCGGGTCCAGGATCTCCGTCTTGATCTTGTTTTCCATCTCCCGGCGCATGGAATCCTGTTTTTCCATAAGGGAGGCGTCCATGCCGTCGGCGGCATAGGCCGCCGGGCAGGCCGGCAGGAGCAGGGACAAAGCGAGCAGCAGCTTCTTCATACAGTAACTATTCTATATTTACCTTATTACGGAAAGGTTTCAGAAAGATAAAGGCCGGATTATCTGACCTGTTTAAGGAAGTCTTTTACCATGCGGTTGTCGGGATTGATTTCCAGCACCCTTTCCCAGATAACTTTCGCCTTCTCCTTCTGGTCCATGAGGTAGAAGGAACTGCCCATGATCTCGAGGGCGGTCTCGTTATTGGGTTCAAGGTCCAGGATATCCTGGGCGCGCGTCATGGCCAGGTCATACTTGCCGTCGTAGATGGCCTGGCGGGCGTCGTAGGTGCGCTGGTCTATGTACGTAAAGATCTCGGGACCCTCGGGTTTGCGTGTCATTTCGGAAACCCCGCCCTCTTTTTCCACCATGTTCAGCAGCGACAGCAGGCGGTCGTTCTTGGGCTCCTTGTTGAAGGCGTGGCGCAGCACGTTAACGGCGGCACGCATGTCCTTGCCGTCCACGTAGGCTATGATCCCGCGCCGCGTAAGGGTGGGCACTTCCTCGCCGCCGGTGGCGTTGGGCACGTAATCTATGGCGCCCTGCAGGCGGGTTATCATGCGGCGTATCTCGGCATTGCCGGGATCGGCGTCCATGGCGGCCCGCAGCTTCTCCACGGCGCGGCTGAAATACCCGGCCTTGAAATACTGCATGGCCTGGCGCACTATCTCGCGGACCTCGGTGGAGTGCTTGGCCTTGCTGGAATTGCCCATGCGCATGGTCACTGAAAACCGTGTGGTGGAGCCCAGGGCATGCACGCCCTGCGCCACGTCAAAACCCAGGTTCCGGTATTTTATGCCAAGGCCGAAATCCGCTTCCTGCAGGCCGGGAGCCCCCACCACGCCGAAACGCAGCGCTGCCCAGTACATAAGCCAGTATTCACCGCCAAAGCGCCAGTTGAGGTCGGAACCCTGGGGCTTTATCAGGTCCAGACCGAACACAAGGCTCCCCTTGAAAAGGCTCAGGGCCTGGCCGAATTTTACCGTCATGGGGAGTTTATCGTCCGTATCTCCCGAAGCCATGGAAAACACGTTCTGCACGCCTACCGCCGCGCGGTAGGTGGGAGAAAATTTCTGCAGCATGGCGATATCCAGGGATTTGAAAGAGTCTACCGAGGTATCCAGCGAGCGGGTGATATTCTTGGCCATGACGCCGAAAGAAAGTTTTTCGGACACGTCACGGCCCCATGAAAAAGCCATCGCCTGTTCCACATTATCGAAAGAGCCGTTGGTCTTTATATCTATTATCTCATCACCGGCGGGGTTAGCCCTTATCTCTATTTTTTCAAACCCAACCGATTTCAGCTGCGTCAAGCTGACGGCCCATGTGCCTTTTGAGGTGGTGGGGTGGGCGTAGGTGAAAAAGTTAAGAGTGGTGTCCGCGAACAGGCTGGCCTGCATAGCCGAGAACTCTTTACGCTCAAGGAGGGTCAGAGCCGCGGGGTTCCAGTACGAGGCCGAGGCGTCATCCGCTACAGCGAAGAACGCGCCGCCCATGCCCAGGCTGCGCGCGCCGGCGCCGTAGGCCATGAACTGCCCGGGCTGGCCGCCGCTCTGCGCAAGCAGGCCGGAAGGCAGCAGAGCGAGGACCGCAGCAAAAAGAACGATACCGTAAACAAAAAAACCACGCACAACCGCGAAGCGGTGCGTGGATGCGTATATAGCTAACGAAGCATTACAGCTAATGCGTTTCATTGTTTTCGGTAGTCTGACCCCCGCTTACTTAGCGGGTCTTGACTTTGCGCCGCCGGCTTTAACCGGCTTTGCTATTATCGTAACATCACTGCGTTACAAAGAAATTACGCTTTTATTCCATAAATAGTATACCACATTAAATCCGCTTGTCAAGGCCCAACCGCTTGACATGTCAAGGGAGGCGCCCAAATAGTGCAGAAAACCGGCCGCAAATCCAAAAAAACATCGCGCAATCGGCAAAACTAGTGGATTACACCCACTTTCCTTGTTATAACCTTGCTGCCCTTGGGGCTTGAAGCCTTTACCCGTACTATATAACCACCCTTGGAAACGAACCCGCCCATATCGTTCTTCCCATCCCAGAGCACAAAATTCGGACCCAGTTTACCGCCCTTCTCGCCATTGCCGTAGCGCCGCTCCCACACCAGGTAGCCCAACAGGTCATAGATGGTTATGGTAACCTCGGCATTGTCATTAAGCACATAGGTTATGGCCGTCCGACCCTCAACACCGCCCTTACGAGTATCCACCGGGTTGGGGAAGTTGGAGACCTTGTCCAGCAGTTCCGTGCCTATGGTGGTACCGGCCGGCTCTGAAATAGCCGACCATTCTGAAGCCTTGTTCGCGTAGTTCCAGCTGCGCACCCTGTAGGTATAATACTTACCCAGTGGCCTGGGGGAGTCGCCCGGCACGCTGGCGTCGCCCACCGTATGTATATTATTCAGGGCGCCGCCGGTCTTGAACCCGGGGATGGTAGCAACTGTTTTCCAGATTGGCTGGTCCCCCTCACGCTCCTGTACTTCGTACGACATAACATTGGACTCCGGGTCAGAGGACGCGTCCCATTTAAGGGCATACGCCTGGCCGGACGCGACGCCTTTGGCCACCTGCGGCTCGGGGGCGCCCGGGGTGGTGGGATTGGTAACGTCGATGCGGTACATGAACAGGGGTATCCCGTTCACGCTGGGCATATAAACATCACCGGCCGCGGTAACGCCGCGCACGCTCAGCACATAAGCCCTGTCTGAAACAGTCTCGCCCCAGGAGGTATGCGGCCCGGAGAAGGAGCCCTGCACGCCGCGCTCCACTATCCTGAAGGTGATGGCGTCAACCTTGGCCACACGCATGATTTCGTTGCCGACATAAATCAGCCCTGAATCCGCGAAGCCGCCCGTTGACGAGACCTTGAACTCCGTGGAATTACCGTCTATGCGGCTGGTCAGCTTGGTAATATTGCCCGGGTTCAGCGCAAGACCCGTAAGGCTGCCATCCAGCGCGTCCCCCACGCTGACCCAGCTGGTCCTTATGCCGGTGGGCTCGGAATAATTGGCGCCCAGGGATATTTCGTAATGATCAACGGTCACGCCTGAACCGACCGGGTTCCACTTGGCAAGCAGTTCCGTGCTCTTTGAAGCCCAGGCGGATGTCACCGCCCCCAGGTCGGTAACGAACACCGGCTCGCTCTTATTGTCCACATTATCGCCCATGTAGTAAATCGGGTTGCCGGAACCATCGTTGCGTATAATATCCGGTATATAGTCTATATTGAACTCGTAGTCCAGCAGACCGTCGTTGTCTATATCGAAAGCGGGCGCGCCGGCGTTGTTCAGGCTGATATTTGTACATTTGCCGGTTTTGTAATAGTCGAAGTTATCCGGCCTCCCGTCATTGTTAATATCCAGCAGGGGCTCTTCGGCCCGGCAATTTGGATTGCGGGGGTTGGGATAAACGGGGTTATTTCTCCAGTAAGCCAGCAAAGTATCCATCCCATCGGCTTTCACCGGCAGGTTGCCGGTTCCCCTCACAACCACGCCAGCTATGGTAACCGAGGCGAAAACAGGGTAGCCATTGCTGTCAAGCATTATGGGGCTGTACACCGGGGTTATGGGGATTATGCCCGGGGATATAAGCAGCTCACTGGAGCCCATGGGGAACTTATCCGTAGTCCTCTGTTCTACGCTCAGGCCGATACCGCCGGGCCCGCGCAACCCGGTGAAGGAAGCCAGGCTGAGCCCCGCCAGGTGCCCCACGGTATTTATCCCGGCCTGGTCGGTATGAGTACTGACGTCGCAGGAAATATACATGGTAACGGGAGAACTGGAAACTATAATATACGGCAAACCGTCGTTCGGATTGGAGACGTTAAGCACTATCCCGTCTTTAAACAGGGTCGTGGCGGAATGTGTGGAATAGCCCAGCATGGTATTCACCGCGGGGCTGAACGCCCCCTCGCCGTTGTCTTTCCAGAGCGTAACCCGGGCCAGGTCGCCGTCACCCAGGTTAAGCGTGGTGGTGGCGGTGGCTATGGTGCCGGTCTGCATCAGCCTTATCTGCCCTATGGCCAGATACTCGCTGTCGGTATTCAGGCGCAACATGAACATTGGCACGTTGGACACGCCCTGCCCGCTGGCCACCGGCGCCATGGTAACGCCGCTGACACCCAGTTTCAGCGCTATTATAGGCACCAGGCTCGACTGCGTGTCGTCGGGGTAAACCCCGGGAGAGGTTCCCTTCGGCAGCAGCCGGGTGATCCCCTTATAAACCTTTACCGACATGTCGTGCGGGATGTTCACCGTAACGGCGGAGCGGTCCTGCACCATCAGGCCCACTTTATTCAACTGCACGGCCTGTTCGCCTATCTCATAAAGCGCGAAGAAGGTCTGCGGCAGCGGCGACAGCGTCTGCGGCCGGGCCAGCGTGATGGCGGTCTCGGTGTTCAGCAGTTCTTTCTGGTCGAACAGGTCCACCTTGCGCAGCTCCGTCCCCGCTTTATGAGTGAGCATCGGCGTGGCCAGCCCGCCCAGGATATCGCCTCTCGAGATAACGGAAAGGTAAGGCTGGCCCGTACCGGTAAGACCGCTGCCTTTATAGGTAATAAGCTCGGCCTCGGCCAGGTACAGGCGGCCCTCGGACGGGAAACCGATAGTGGAAGTAAGCACCAGATTGAACGGCGTAGTGGTGGAGCAGGCCACGGTAGAGGAGAACACCGAGGCCAACTCCGCGCGCGCCTCGGAAATATTCACGTCGTTCACGTCCAGCGCGTCGTTCTGGTTGAAATCCTGGTAAATCTGTATGAACTTCACGTCCGAGTTCTTGCCGAACGGCGCGGCGGTATCATTGGAAGCGCCGGTGCGCCGCACCTTTATAGCAGACCATTGCGCGTTACCGGTTTCGGTAACAAAATTGAACCGCAGCATGGGAGCGAGTTTCTGCGCCTGGCGCACCCCGCCGGCCATTACCAGCTCCGACGCCATATCATAAACGCCCATTACCACGTCGGAAACGACTTCCCTGACCGGCATAAGCAGGGTGTCCACAGGGTAAGTGAGCAGGTTCACCACGGCGGGCACTCCCACGGTTATATCGGCGGCCGACTCCAGCGTAAGCGCCGCGCTGCTCTTGATGATGGCGAACTGCGACATATCATAGGTAACAAAAGCGCAGACCGATGTGGTGGTGACGTAAATGGGCTTCTTAAGCACCATGTTTATCATCCCGTTGGAATAAGCCTCGTTACCGAACGACATCAGGTTCGGGTACACCCCGTAAGCGTCGGAGGAGGTATCCACGGAATCAAGCAGGCAGTTGTCGTTGGAGTCCTGCCATATCTTGATCACATTTATATCGCTGTCATTGGAAGTGCCGCGCTTGCGCAGGCGTATAGCTTCCACTTTGGCTGAAGTCTTGTCTGTGACCATGCGCAGGGACAGCAGCCCCACGTTTTTGTCGTTCTGGGTTATGAACGAGGGAGAAATATCCTGAGGCTCCACGGTAACAGTGTTCAGCTCGGGCATGATCACCTGCACCCGGCTCTGAATCAGGCCCGGGAAATAGGCCGTATGTCCGGCATCCACCGGGCTGAAGGCCAGGTTGGTAACGGCCTGCACCTCCAGCCCCATCACATCGCTTGGCGGAACCAGCGCCTCGTGCGAATACCTGGACGCTTTGTCCAGGCTGTAGGAAACGAAGAACACCGTGGGCGTGGCGTTCACCAGCACATAATTCTCTCCCAGGTAGGGGTCCCTGAGGTAAAGCGTGGCCCGGGACAGCGGGTCCGGGCTCTGGCCTAAACGGCCGGTAGCCACACTTATATCCGAGGCATTGGCCCCGGTCAGCGGGTCGCGGTCAAAAGTCCCATTGCCGCTGTCTTTCCAGATGGTAATGTCGGCGGCGTCCGAGTCATAGCCGTAAAGGCCGCTAGGCTGGCGCCTGCTGAACCGGACGCTCTGCCAGCGCACGGTATTGCCGTCAGTTTTAACGGTAAGTTTCAGAAGCGGCAGGTTAATGGAGCCTTGCAGGGCTTCGACACCCAGCTCGGCACCCGGGCTATGCGCCCCGCCAAGGGAGCTGAAACTGCTGCGGCTGACCGCCAGCAGGGCGGGCACCGTGTTATCCAGGCCCGCGTAGTGCATTATTTCATTATCAACAGTGACGTAGCCGGAAGTGCGCAGGCCTTCCGTGGAGGTTAGAACCACAATTCCCTGATCTCCGGAAGAAGGAATCGCCCCCACCAGCTGCGGCGCGGGAATACTCTGGGGCACTTCCCCGAACCCGGCAAAGATGGATTCGGACTGCACCGTAACGGTGCTGGAAGACGCCACCACGCCGCGGACATTGGCCACAAACGGCAGCGCCGAGGCGGGATCCAGGTAATTAGGCAGGGTGAAGGCGTTCTTCAGGATATTCACCCCCTCGTCGTCTGACGGGCTGCCCTGCGGGAACGAGGCGGCGTTAAGGTAAGCGCCAAGATACCTGGGCTTGCCGGCAGCGTCGTTGGGCTGGGCCAGGGGGTTGATGTCATAGCTTATGAAGAAGCGCTGGGAAATGCCGGTGGCCAGCACTTCAGCCTCCGTCAGCAGCAGGTGCGGCTGGTCGAACACGACCTTGGCCACCAGCCCGCCGAACTGATGCCCGGTGCCAAAGGTGGCCGAGCCCAGCAACACGTCGTAGGCGGCGTTCAGTATCCCGTTGCGGTCTTCATCGCGCCACACCTTTACCAGGCTCACATCGTTTACCGCGGTGCCGTCCTGTATAACCGAGCCGGTGGCGTGCACCAGCAGCCAGCGCCACAATGCGTCAGACCTGTCCGTATAAGCCGTCATAGAGATTATGGACTGGTTGATCTTCTTCTGCTGCAGGGTATCGGCCGTTACGGTATTTGTGGCCGAAATTACCACCTTGTCGGCGTATTCGTTCACCCGGCCTATCAAAGACACGGATTTACCCGCCGGCGGTATGCCTATATTGACGCTGCGCATTATTTTAGGGGCTTCTATTTTGAAATAGTCCTCGTTACGCATTGAAAGCCCTATATTGGCGGTGGTAGTACCCACTGAAGTAGTGGCCCGGGCCGCCATATCGAAGGTTACAAAGTAATCGCTGAGCGCGGGAGTGATTACCTGCCCGTCCAGCACGGAACCGGTACCGATAAGCGGCAGGACGGCCTGCCCGGAGATTACCGTGCCGGTAGGCCAGGCAACGGCCGTGGTACCCTCGGCGCCGCGCGTAACGCCAGTAAAGGAATGGTTGGTCACATCGACCCCGGTATAATAGATCACTTCTTTCAGCAGCGGGTCCGTCTGTCCGTCGTTAATTATAAGCCGTCCCGGATCCGTTATGGGGAAAGGACTGTCCGTTGGCAGGAACACCTGGATATTGGATACTTTTATAGTATCGGTATCAACCGTAATATCGGTGGCCAGCGTGTTCTGCGGGAACACCCGGTTCGACGAACCCACCAGAAGCACTTCGGTATCCTGCACCGTACCGGTGGTGTCCAGCAGGCCGTTGCCGGTGGAGTCCTGCCAGATGCTTATCTTGGTGACGTCTGAAGCCTTGTTATAAACGAACGCGCCCGCGTCCAGGGCCGTCAGCCAACGGTCCAGTTTCAGTCCCTTCCAGACGGCGGAACCGTTGGGTCCCGTTATCTTCATGGTCAGCCTGGCCACGGGGCAGTTCTTATCGTTCTGCGTCACATTGGTGGGCTTCTGGAAGTCATTAGGCGGACCGCGGTTCACGTCATAGAGCTCCACCAGGTCGTTTGTCGAGGTCACCGCAGCGGTGGAAGAAACTATGGGACTGAAAGCGGAAACAACACCGTCCAGCAGGCTCACGCCGGAATACTCCAGCCTGGCGCTGTGAGTTCTGCCTGGCAGCGCGTCGGCTTTCAGTTCATACGCCACGAAGAAAGTCCTGGTGGAACCGTCCACGCGCCCGTAAGTTCCCGGGTCGTCCACCGTAAGGACAAAAAGTTCCGGGTCATACGGCTCCGAAACCGGCGGCGACGTGAAACTGGTTATTTCCTTGTCCACGTAAGGTTCGAAAACGCCGTTGCCCTGCGTCCAGTCCCCGTCCACCGCGTCCAGGAAAAGCCGCATGCTCTGAATGTCCGACCCCGGGCCGGTGCCTTGTTTGATAACCCGCAGTGCCTTGAGCGTGCCGATGTAGCTGTCGGTCCAGATTCGCACCTTGAGCATACCTACTCCGGCCCGGCCCTGCTCTATAGTGTCGAACTGGCCCAAAGCCGGTTCCCCGTCCGGCTGCCACCAGGCGGCGATATCGGTGCCCTGCACATAGACGGTAGCCGGCTGGCTGCGCACCGGGGAAGTGGAGGTGGCTATGGGGAAATTATTGTAGGCAACGCCCACGTCTACGTCCGGATCCAGGGTAATAAAGGACTGGTTGTCCAGCTCCAGCCCGAAGCTGCGCGGGTTGGCGGCGGTGGAAGACACCCGCACGGCCAGGAAGTAGCTGCGCGAGGTGTTGGACAACTGCGCCTCAACGGGGGCTTTCGTATCCAGGTCGCTGAACGTCCAGGAGCCGGCGGCATAAACACCGCTGGCGATAAATATGTCCGTAGGCGCCCCCCCCTCCACGGTTTCACCATCGAACAGGCCTATCTGCCCGGAGAGGAGATTGTCGGCGTAAAGGCCTATATACTTTATATCCGAGGCCAGCAGCGTACCAGAATTCTTTATCTGCATGGACCGCAGCGCGCTGGCCGGCGCGGCCGGAGGGATAACCCTCATGCTGAGACGGACCATGGGCACCGGCGCGGGGTTCAAGATGCCGTCCCCCTGATAAAGGGCGAGCCTGGTAATACCTATCATGGCCTTCGCCACCGGCAGGGGATCTTCAGGCGACATATCGGTGGGGGTTACCACCAGGCCGGAAAGTTCCACGTCGCCATCGGACATGACCGGCTTGCCGCGTACGCCGTCGTTGGTATAGCCGAATATATTGGCGGGGTCCGTATCGGCAAGGCCTATAGTTGCATAGTCCGTAACGTTTATCCTGAGCGTTTCCACCATGGTATCTTCAACCCGCAGCTGGCGGCTGCCCCTGTCCGCTACGGTGAAAATATAGTCGGTGGTAGGAGAGCTGTAGTCGCGCAGGCTGGCGGTGCCGGCGCTGTTGCTGGCCATATTTATCTTGCCGGTATAGTACTGCCCGTTAAAGGTGTCGCCTACGGCGTGGTTGCCAAAGCGGTCACGCGCCTTCAGTACTATGACCCCGGCGGTCTGCACCCGCAGCGGGGCGGCGGCGGTATAACCGTGGTGCAGGGTAAAATAGTTCGCCGTGGACGGGGTTATATAGTGGTCCTGCGTGGCGTACGGGAACACGAACCCGCTGTCCGCGGTGGCCGAAGAAATTATGGTGGTGGTTCCCACATACATGTGCTGTGCGTCGTTGGGGGTTTCATCTGTCAGGGTGTCCCAGATATACAGGCTCGCCTGCGAACCGCCTGGGAAAATAGAAATCGCCAGGGGGTTGGATTTAAGCATTTTCCAGTTCGGGTTCGAGGGCGTAACAGCCTCGAGGGGCGAATCACCACCGCGTGTTGTATTCAAAGCCGGGTCGTTGCGGGCGGCGGTGAAAAGCACATTAACCAAAGCGGAGGTAGTGGCCGTATTATCATAAGCGTCCTTCAGCGCCACCGTTATTATGGTGGGCGTGCTGATCTTCGCCACGGAATCAGCATAGCTGGCGTACTGCAGCGTAGTGCCGGCTATAAGGCGCCTGGACGGGGTCAGGAAGGCCAGGTGGTGCGGCTCGGCCGCTGTAACGCCGTAAGAGGAAACCGCCGGCACCCAGCCCTGACCCACGGCGTCCACCGTAAGCTGGTGGGTGGGATTTGAGACCAATGTGTCCACCAGGTAGAAGGAGGTGGTAGCCTCCCCCAGCATAAGCCTGGCGGTGCCCGGAGCCGGCGCCAGGTCGGCCACATCGGGATAGCCCACCTTCACCTGCCCACCGGAATTAGAGGTTATGGCGAATTCCATACCGAGGCCCGTAACGTCTTCGGCCAGCGGGGTCGGGTTACCGTAGCTGTCCTCTATGGCCAGCGTAAACACCTGCGAGGTAGTACCGGCCACCAGTTGCTGGCCTGCGCCGCCCCTGATGTTGACGCGGGAGGTATAATCCGTGGTTATCACCACCGCCTGCGTGGAGGCGCTCCAGGCGGTCTTCGAAGGGACGGAAACCCCTATCACCGGCTTGGTGGAGGTCTGATCAGCGTACACCAGGGAAGCCGTGGTATCGATATAATAGAAGGATGTCGTATACGAGTCCAGCGGCATATCGACAAAACCGGCCGGGGCGGTAAAGACCGGGCCGATGGTTTCACTGGACAGGGAGAAACCGAAGGAATTATTAATCAGCGAATCCTGGCGCGTGACGGTGGAGAACACCACCCGCACAGTTTCCGTGGCTACGCTGGGATTGTTGAAGCGGTCGCGCAGCTCGGCTTTGAAAGGCTGGGGAGTGCCGTCGTTGGGGTTGATCACCATGCCGGCCTGCATACGGCGCTGAGGATTGGTCAGTGAAACCTTCAGCACGTTAAGCGGGTTCATCTGCAGCTGGTGTATGGCCGACATAGCTCCGGAACGCGCTTCCAGCTGCCAGCGGCCGGGCCGCCCGCCTTCTCCGGTATTGGCCTCGGGCGAGGTCCCCGAATAAGAAGCGCTCCTGTCATGGTAGCGGAAGGCGGCCTGGCTTTGACCATAAGCGATATCCACGAAGGTGATGAACTGGTTTGCGCCGCTGGCGGGCCTGAAACCGTAATCGCCGGTAGTTCCTACTCCCGGGTCGCGGAGCAGCGCGGTGTGCACCGCGGTATGCGACGACGGCAGGGAAAGGTTGACCCTGGTACCGGGATACTCGCTGACGATATTGCCGTAAACGTCGCGCCTTTCAATGGAGAACAGCGCGCCCGGCGGCACCGGCAGCGTCTCGTTGACGCCGACGGAAGCCACGGCCGGGCTGGAGAGGAAGATCAACTGGGTGGGCATACCGCCGGTAGTGGTCAGCATTCCGCTGGTATTCTGCCTGGAGGCTATGTAGTAATCCAGATTATAAGGCGCGCTGGTGCCTATCCACACTATGCCCCAATCCCCGGCCTGGGTGGACACCCTGTAGGCCAGCGGCACGGTTACACCCAGCGCACCGCTGGCGTCAGTAGCCATAACGGTTGAACCGCCGATATCCTGCCAGGTACCGGATTGATACTGCAAAGTGCCTGCCGGACCGGATACCCTGGCCACTTCCACATGGGCCTGAAAACCTTCGGAGGAAACGCTGTTGTCGTAATCGTCGGAAAGCTGCGCGGTCAGCACCTGGTTGAAACCGGCGCCCACGCTCTTATCGAAGCTGGGCGTCACCTTGAAGATAGCTGGCACTCCCGGAAGCACGGTCAGGGAAGCCAGCGGGAACACCCTTACGGCGGGAGTTTCCGTATCTTCAGCGCCCAGCGTATTCGCGCCGGCTTTTTTAAGCGTGAACCAGGCGGGCAGGTTCTTAACCCCGGCGTCCGAAGTGAAATAGGCCGTAGCCGGCATAAGCAGTTCCGGGTCCTGGTTGGGGTTGGGCTGGTCTTCAACTATAAAGGTGACCGTCCCCACATAAATATTCGGCCCCGTCGAGCAGGTATTATCGTAGGCATCAAGCGCCGTCAGCGTGGCCGCGAAGGGCTGCCCGGCCGTCACTATGTTTGAAACAAAAGCGTAAGAGAGGCTTACCACGGGCCCGGGGTAAACCACCGCGGTTGAAACGCCCGCGGCGTACGAGGCTGCGGCGACCGGGGAGGCCGGGCCGGTGGCGGCAACAATGGTATAGGTGCTGACAGCGGTTTTCGCGTCAAAAGCGAACGACGCCTGCCCGAGCGACAGTTCCAGGTCGGTTATGACATATGGCATCATTTCCTGCGGCAGTGTAAGCCCCACGTAGGGCATCACGGCCACAGGGTTGGAATCCTGCCCGGCGCCGACGGTATCCGTCACTTTGTTATAGAACTTATCCACCAGATAAACGTTGGCGGACAGCGGGTTCAAATCGCCTATCACGTAAGGGTCAGGCGTCCCCCCGTGACCGGGACGGAGTATCGAAGGGTCCGCGCACGGAGGGGAAATATTGCATTTACCCTCCTCCAGGGTCTCCCCGGGCAGTATTATTTCGAGCTTGACCGCCGTGGAAGCGTACACCTTGAAGGTAGCCTTGGCCGCGGCATCGTCGTTGCGGCAGGCCACGCCGGCGCAGGCGTAATTGGGGATGGTGTCCACGGGAACAACCTTCAGAGTTGCGGCCGCGGCCTTGGTTACCAGCGTAACCGGGAACTGGCGGGTACCGGCATTAAGAGGCAGGCTGGAACCGTCCATGTCGTACACGTCGGAAGTGCGTATATATACCGTGGGGCCTGCGGTCAGGTCCCTATAGCGGTTATTGTAGCGGTCCACCAGGTTGACATTGATATTAAACTCCGTGCCGGCGGTCTGGGTGGACAATACCGACACCTTGCCGCCGGCTGGATAAATACCCCAGCCCGGCACCGCTGTCTCGCCAGGCATCAGGAGCTGCAGGCCGAAGGGGGCGGCGGGCTTTACGGTAAAGGTGGAAGAGTTGGGATCTTCGGCCCGGCCGGAAGTCAGATCCGTGGCGCTCAGGTAGCCTGTGGCGGCTATGCGCAGTGAAACCGACAGTGCACCAACGTCCGTAAGGCCGTTGACGGGATTTATGGACGCGGCCGTTACCGCGGGCGCGTAGATATCCGTTGGCGTGTTGACCCGGACATCGGCGGGAAAGTCGGGAACCAGGTTGAAATACTGGTCCACCACGCCCACCCTTACATTGAACGCAGTACCGGCCGTAAAGGTCCAATCGGTGGGCCCGGTCTTGCCGCTGGGGGAACCGGGCAGCGTGGACTGGCCCGGCAGCAGCAGCAGCAACCGCGTGGCAAGGCCGGGTGACACGCTCACCGAAGTAGTGCTCAGCCAGGTGGGGTTGGCAATAGCCAGGTTCGCACTCGAGAGCATGACACCGGCCCTTATAGGCGTTACGAAGAAAGTGCCGGAAGAGACTATGGTCTGGAACAGGGGCGCCACAAGCGCATACGGGTCGTCCAACGCAAGGGTCACGTCCTGCGTGGCGCCCGGGGCAGACGCGGGCACGCGGTTCCAGTAAGCGTCGGTCACGTCCACCGTTACCGGGAACGGTGTCCCCGCGAACTGAGGATCCGCCAGCGCGCTGGTGCGCCCGGTATTGGAGAAAGCGCCAGGGTCACGCTGCTCGCCGGGAGCCAGTACCCTGAGTTTTGCCGGCACGTTCGGGTCCACCAGGAAAGCTCCGGATTGACCTGCCGCCATGGAAGCGCCGCTGATCCAGCTGGAACTGAGCCGCCGCACCCCGGCGGTGCGCAGGCTGACGGCGCTTACTGACATAGTGCCGTTGACCATGTCATAGTTGCCGATGGTCGGGACATACGGGTCGTCGGAAGTTATACGTATATAGGAACTTATACCCGGCACCACGTTATACCGCGCGTCCGCGGCGTAAAGGGCCGCGTCAAAAACGTTGCCGGCGGTCTGGGTGGAGATGTTCCCGTCCACGCCGTAAGGCTCGGTAACCTTGCCGGGCACAAGGTATTGCCCCGGCAGCACGAACAGCATTTTTTGCGCCGCGCCGGCGCTAACCGTAATGGCTGCACTGGTAGTGGAGGTCAGCACGGAGGCCTCGTCCAGCGCGGTTATCAGCAGGCTGGAGGTGGCGGCGCTGGGGATAAAGCTTGAAATAGCTATCTCGCCGGCGTCCAGGTCCAGGGCCGGGGGATGCACGGCATAGATGTCGTTAGAGGTGAGGCGCACTTTGCGCACGTCGGGCGACAGGTTCCAGTAAGCGTCCACCGAGCGCACCGTAACCGTATAAGTGGAGCCGGCCACCAACGGCCCCTGCGCCCCCGTCTTGCCGGCAAGTGAGCCTTCCACCGGGGTTTCGGTGGCCAGGAGCATCTGCAGCCGCACCGGGTCGTTGGGGTTGACTGTTATACCGCCGACCGCGTCCGAAAGGAAGGACAGCGAACCAAAAGTATTTACGCTGACCGCCAGGCCGGAAGACTGGTTGCGGGTAGCGGGGGTGAAAACGAACGTTGTGGTACCGGCTATCAGCCCCTTTGTGAAAGGATCCGGGGCAAAACCCCGCCCCTTGATATTAGCATCGTTAGGGAACATTATTTCTATATTGGGCGTATTGGAAGAAACGGCCATGACAGGCGTCACGCCCTTTACGACATTGTAGTACTGGTCCACCAGATTAACCGTCATCTGTGTGGTCACACCGGCCTTGAGCGCGGCCGCCAAGCCCGTACGACCGCCGGTGGCAGGGTTGTAATCATACGGCGGCAGGCCCGGCTCAAGCGTCTGACCTTCGGCCAGCAGGTGCAGCTTTACGGGACGGCCCCACCAGACCTTTACCGTGTTTGTCGGAGGGGTAAAGTAATACGAGGTCTGGCCTGGCAGCTGCAGGTACTGCGCGGTTTCCACCTGCACCTTGATAGTGTGCGTGCCAGCTACCACGGGCGTAAAGATAAACTCCGTGGCGCCGGCCGTAAGGGTAAGGGTGGCCGGATTTGTATCGTAGCGGTCCGTTACTATATCCGCGATAACAGGGAACGAGGTGGAAATATCCGTATTATAGTATTGGTCCACGGCGTAAACCTGTACGCTGAAAGTAGAGCCAGCCACCTGGTTAGTCACCAATAAGGAAGGATCCTTCCCCTTGGGTTCCACCTCCCACTTGCCGGGCACCAGAGTCTCGCCCTGCATCAGCGCCAGCAGGCCTTTTGCGGGGCCGGCCGTAACGGTTACCCCATTGGAAACAACTCCGCCCACCATCGCTGTCTTAGCCGGGCTGCCGGCGGACACAAAAATCCGGCTAAAGGTCGTGGAACCCACAAAAACGCGGCTAAGCTCGTCGGGACTTGCCGAGGTGTTGTAAGGATCGTTATCGGTTATATCCGCCGTAACAGCGGAAGAGACCACCAGGTTCCAGTACTGGTCCACAACCTGCACCAGGAAGGGTACGCTGGTACCGGCCATTTTGGGACCGGGCGTACCGGTTTTGCCGGTAGGTGTGCCGGGGGCCGGTTGCTCTCCGGCAGGATAGTCTGCTATCACCTGCATCTGGTACGCCGCGCTCGGCCCCACCGTCACTGTTTTTGAACCCCTTATCGTGCCGTTACCTTTATCCACCGCGGACAGCACCCTGTTGGCGCCGTTCTTGCGCAGCCTTATCTGGAAACTCTTTACGCCGAAATCGCTGGCAAGGAACTTGTATTCCCTGGGCAGACCATGAACAAGGTCCAGAGTATCATCGTCGTCCATATACTCCGGTCCGTCGACGGGCAGGTCCATATGGAAAGTAACGCTGCTCTGGTAGGCGCGGGCCGTGGTAGCCAGCGGGTCCCAGGGATCATCGGTATCCATCGCCTCCACCATAAGGTCCACGACCTCGCCGGCTTCCATTACAGTTTTACTGGTGGTCACACGCAGGCTCTTGGGATCGGCGGCTATATAGAATTTAGGGGCGGTACCCACCGCGGCCTGCAAATTGCCGGCGTTATCGGTAACCCTGGACCAGGCGGCGTAGGCGTCACCGCGCACCCAGCAGGTTTTGGCGTCGCGCTCGGCCTGGCTGTCACATTTCAGGCCGTCATAATTCCAGTTGCCTACAACGTTGGGCGCGGTGGCAGCAAGCCATTTGACCCCGGCTGAAACAGGCGTCCAGGTGGAACCGTCCCAGAAGTAGCCGGAAGTGTCCCAGCCGGTACCCGAACCGTAGATCAGCGGGCCGGGGGTAGCCATGTACGGCTCGGTATCTCTGAAGACAGCCACCTCGGCCTTTCCCTTGTGCCAGGGCAGCGTAGGATAAACGCCGGAGCCTGAGCCGTTTATACCGGTAGTGTACCCGGGGTCCGAAGAATTACCGTCTATACGCCTGTCATCGGGGTATACCATGGCGTTGGCGGGTATCACCACCCCGGATATCGGGTCCGCGGCGTCTATCAGGAACCTGGCCTCCCCGGAAACCACCTGCACATGACCGATATTGTCCGTGGCAGAAGAGCGGACCACGTAATGCCTGCCATCCACAAAGGCAAGCAGCGGCTCATTATGGGTCCAGGAAGAAGGGTACAGCTTTTCCACCGGTATCCAGGTTTCTTCATCCGTGTCGAAGGCGGAGCCGCTGAAGTATTTCGCCGCGGGGTTATCCTGGCTGAGTATGGACACCTTCACCCCCGCCACTCCGCTCACCGGGTCCACAGCCGTGCCGTGTATGAAGTCAAGAGTGCTTACAAGCCATGTTTTGTCATAAGCGGTGTCCGGGCTTGGCCGCACGGGGCCGGAGAGCGGCGGCTCGTTGTCGAAAGTAAAGGTCCTGGTACCGTAATTCACCTCGAGGTTGGTGGTGGCGTCACGCGCCCTGGTGGCGATATTAAAGGTTTTGCCGTTAAGCCCGTCATGGGTGGACTCTTTCCAGGCGTACAGAACACCGGGGGTCACAAAGTCGCTGTTATCGTACGTCCAGGGAGGCAGCGGGGTTTGCTTGGCCCTGGCGGAGAAACTTATCCCCGCCCAGCCCGGATCGGACAGCGCCCAATGATACCCGTCGCTGGCATCCACTTTCCAGTAATAGGTGGCCATCCCGCTGAGGTACCACATCTTTATAGATACCTGACTTACGGCCGAAGCGAAATCCAGCGAGGTGCCGCTGATCGAGGCCATGGAGGAGTAGATGACGCCGTTGGCCGGCGGATAAATAACGCGCGAGGTGGGCGGCGTGGCGTCAACGCTGAAAGTGGAACTTGCCAGGCTGTAGTTACCTGCCTCGTCCCGGACCCTGGTTTCTACGCGCAGCCTGTTGTCCCTGTCCGGCCAGAGCACCGCGGAAGAATTATAATTCCAGGCGAAGATGCCGCCGGCGGAAATAGAACTGGTTACGATATTCCAGTACTCCGGGTATAACGCACACTCGTTATCGGCGTTGTTTACCCAGTGGTCCGCGGGCACAGCCGGCGGGGTCGTACAGGAACCGGTGTTATCGATCCAGTACCTGTCGGCATCCATGTCGTAAATGCGCACCTCCGGGAACCTTACATTGAACGCGTCCTGCGCGGTGCCGTTCACCGAAGCGATAGCGGAGTAGCGCAGCGTATTCAACGGCATGGTGATACTGACCGTCGGGCTCGAGATATCGAACCTGAAGTTATTGCTGACAGCTATGACCGCCTGGGTATTCGCGGCCACGTCGAAAGCCCTGGCCTTTACGGTATATAACGCCCCGTCCAGAAGACCGCTGGAATTATCGGAAGGCGGCAGTTGGGCGGCCTTGGTCCAGGGGCTTGAGCCTACCGGGTCAAGCCAGGTCTCCTGGGCTACCCACACGGAACCGTTCCACCAGCTGGCGGGGCCGGAGCTTATGCTAATCTGTGTGCCGCTAACTCCGGAAACGTTGGTCCCGGGGTCCTGGGCGGTACCGGCGACATTGGGCAGGAAATCCAGGAAGCTGCCGTCCACCGGGAAGGTGACAAGTGCCACCGGCGGCGCGGTATCGTAACGCACCATGGTAGCGGCGGAAGGCGGCATATTATTGCCGGCCTCGTCTGCCGCGGTAACGCGCAGGTTGTAAGTTTTTCCGTCCACAAAGACATCCGGGCCCACGGCCAGCGTCCAGGTGTAGTTAGGGGCGGCGCCGGCCACCACGGCGGGCGAATATTTTACCCCCACGGAATTAAAGGTGGAACTGCCGGTGTCGTAATAAAGGCCGCTCACGGCTTCCTGGAATGAAACCGACGCGGACCTGACCGTGAACGTTTCATAGATAGCGCCGGTCATGGTGGTAAGCGACTGGCGGTTCACGTTACCGCGCGGGTCGTTAAGGCTTATGGGGGAATTTATCGGCGCGGCCGGCGCCGTGCCGTCGTAAGTGAACGTTTTTGACGAGATGAGAAGTTCCACGTTGCCGCCGGGAATAGCGTTATCCGTAGCGCGTACGCGGACGGCGTAAGTATAGCCGTCGGTAAGGGTAGGCGTGGTTACGCTCCAGTTATAGCCGTCATAGGCGCCGCCCAGCCCGGCCCCGGACAGCGGGTAGAACGTTTCAAAGGTGGCGGTGAACGTGCCGGGAATAACGCCGTTCCAGTAAGCGTTGCCGGGAGAAACTTCCTGCACGCTTACGGCAACCTGCCCCGGGGCGGCAATGCCGCTGAGCGCATCCTGGGCCGTGCCGGAAATAGCGGCAACACCCCTTACCTGGGCCTTGTCCGCAGGCAAGCTTACGCGAGAGACTGGGACCACGGTATCCGCTGTAAAGGTAACAGAGTCTTTGTCCAGCGTGAAGGCGGAATCCAGCCCGTCCGAAGAAGGGCCGTAATTCGCCGGCACGGCCTTGTCGCGGCCGCGGTACTGCACCGTATAGCCGCGCCCGCTGAAAAGGCGGGTGTTGAGCAGGGCATGGGTATACGTCCAATTTTCCGAAGCGCCGCCGGCACGGAACCACGCTGTACTGCCGTTCGGGTTATCGAACACCCCTGTCCCGTGACTCCACCACAAGCCGGTGTCTTTCTCAAGTATACGCAGCTGGGAGCCGTCAGCGTCTATGAGAGCCATACCAGCGCCGCCCGGAGCCGGCCCGTCAAAAGCCGCCCCGGACACCGGCCCCGCCTGGCGGTGATACGCGCCGGGCAGGGCGCCGGCCAGCAGGCTGATGGTGCCGGTAGGCTTGTGCACGTCGAAAGTGAAGGTCCTGGTAGCATACACCGCGCTGTAGTTCAGGGCTTTATCCAGCGTGCGGGCGTTCACCTCGTAGGCAATGCCGCTGTCAAAACGCATGCCCCCTCCCAGCGGGCCGGGCGGGGTGCCGGTGCTGAACCACTTGGAATACGCCACGGCCTCGGTGGTGGCAGCCACGAACCAGGCGGCATCGGGCGAGGCTATGGTGAAATCCATATCCCCCCAGCTCCAGTAGAAAGAACTTTCACCGCTCTTCACCCGCAGTTCGCTTTGCTGCACCTGGCCCAGGGAATTCATATCCGCCGCCGTACCGCGCACCAGCGGCAGCGCGCCCAGGAAGGCCCAGGCTCCGGAAGGGACCGTAATGGAACTGGCGGGCGCCTGGGTGTCGTAAACGAATTCCTGCGGGGTACTGGCGGAGGTGTTGCGGGCCACGTCCATGGCGCGGGCTTCAACGCGGTAGCGCGTATTGTTCACCCAGCTGGGAGTGGAGGCCCCGGTCAGCGCCCAATCCGGCCCTACGCCCCAGTCATACGAGTTACAGGCCACCCAGTATCTGCCGGCGGAGGTAAAGGCCGCCCCATCCCACCACAAGCCGCCGGATTCGGGGCTTCTCTGTATGGCTATATGCGCGAGGTGCATGTCTGACTTGAACGGCCCGCTGGCAGGGTCCGAAGCCTGGCCGCTTACCTGCGGCAGGTTGTTATGGAACCCGCTGGTATCCGGCCCTGCGAGCGTCAAAACCGGCCGGGTGGCGTCGTAATAGAAGTACGCGGTTGCGGGATCGCCCAGGTTGCCGGCCAGGTCGTAAGCCCTGGCCTCAAGGCGGTAGCGGTGGCCGTCAGCCAGCGCGGGAGGCGCGTACTGCCAGGCTGCGGCGCCGGCCGCCAGCCAGCTGCTGACATTAACCACCCAGCCGGTAGTATGGAAATAGGAGCTGAAAACAACATCGTACAGCCGGACCTCGGCCCTGCTTATACCGAAAGCGTCCGAAGCCGAACCGGCAAGCTGGTCCAGATAGAAAACAGGCTCCGCCGGGTTATCGCCGTAGAATTGCTCTACGACCGGCTTTACAATGACCGTCACCGGAAGCGTAATGTCATACACGAAAGTTATGGTCGAATACACCGGCGACCAGTTATCGGCGTTATCCTGGGCCCTGACCACCAGCTGGTAGGTGGTATTTGAGACCAGGCCCGCCAGCCCGGTCCAGGACCAGGAGCTGTACCATATGCCGTCGGCCGGGTTATTGGCGCTTACCGCAACCCAGCCGCCGGAGACGAACGAGGAAACGTCTATGCGCACGTCCTTCAGGCCGGAAAGCACGGCGTCCGCGGTACCGCCTATCACAGGAACATAGTTCAGTTTCACGCCGCTTACGGGAGCCGTGGCCAGCACGGTCGGCGGCGTGGTGTCGAACACGATATCGAACTTCTCCACAATATTCGCCGTTATGACGGCAGGGTTGGGCAGCGGCACGGCGTTGTCCTGCGCCCTGGCCTTTACCCGGTAAACCCTGTCGGACTTCATAGCCGCACCAAGCTGCCCCGATGCGTCGTACGACCAGGTACCTGAAGAAGCGCCCTGCGGCACCCAGTCCGAAGCGTCCCACCAGGAGTTGGTATCTGTGAGCGTAAAAGAGGAGAAGGCGGGGCCGTTGTCATAATAATAAGTGTCGGGACCATACAGGTACGACACCTGCACCTGTATATTTTCTTTGGCGGCTATACCGGAATTAGTGGACCAGTTGGGATCGATGGCCGTGCCGGAGATGGCCGCCAGCGCGGCCAGCCGGGCTCCGGTCTGAACGGAATTTATGGCTGCCAGCGGGGCGGAGTTATCCGCCGTGAATGTTACCGACGAACCGTTGCCCGCGAAATTAATCTGCGCGTTGCCGGCCTTGTCGGACGCCTCGGCCCACATTGTATAGCTTACGGCATCAGCCCAGACCGGCAGCGCGGTAGCCGCCCAGGAGGACTGGTAAACCGCCGCGTCGGTAGAAACCGACGCTACGCCGCTCCACCCGGAGCCGGTCCAGTACTGGCCGGAGTTGTTATTTTTCAGATGTACTTTTACGGACTGCAGCTGTTCTCCGGGCTGCCCGGACTGATTAGCCAGCACAAGTTCTTCTTGTATGGTGCCGGAAGCCACCGTCACGGCCGAGCGCGACTGGCCCGGAGCCACGGACGCCACTACCGCGGTGGGGACGCTTATGTCGAAATTGAATATTACGGGGACCGCCGCGGAGAAATCAGACTCGGTTCCTTCCAGGGCCGTGTTATTGTAAGTATTGTCCAGGGCTTTCGCTTTTACCCTGTACTGTACGCCGTTCACAAAAGCGGCCGTCGGGTAACTTACCACGTATTCCCACGAGGAAGCGGCCACGAAGTAATCGGCCTTGTTATAGTCCTGATTGTTGAACTGGTTCCAGATAACGGTGTAGGTTGAGGACACATTGTCCCAGTATTTAAAGGCGGAAGGGCCGTTCATATCCCTGAGCTCCGCCCAAACTTTGTAAATACCGGCCGCTGGCGTGCCGCCCGGCGGGTCCGCCGCCAGGCCGCCCAGCCTTGGCATGGCGTTATAATAGGCCCTGGTGTCGGACGGCAGCAGCACCTGCGCCGCGGGAACGGACGTATCAACGAACACCTGGTTGGTTATATAGCCCGTCTCGTCCACATCCGAAAAATTGCGCCCTATGGCGGTGAAAGTATATGAAGAGCCGGTTACGAATACCAGCTCCGGCGGCAGGGGGCCATAGGTCCAGGCGCCGGCTACCGCGTTAGCGGTGGAGACCAGGGAGCCCTGCCAGACCTTGGTATTAAAATTCCAGAACTCGGTATAACCTTTGCGGCTCAAAGTAAGAGCCACGGTCTTGGTGGCGGCATTGGCCGTACCGCTGATCAGCGATATGTTCTTGTAATAAAGCGTGTCTTTGGGGGCAGTTATTCCCGTATTCGATGGCGGCGGCACGAACTTGAACCGGCGCGTTCCGAAAGGGGCCTGACCGTTGGAAGCATTGTCCGCGGCGCTGGACTTGATAAGGTAGTAGCACTGCGCCTTCCAGACTACCCCGGTGGAATTGTAGCTCCAGGAGTTATCGCCGGAGCTGTAGGCTGTAACGCCCAGCCATTTTTCCGAGAGCTCCCAGGAGTCGCCGTCCCAGTACATGGTATTAAAACCGGTATTGCACGCAATGTCGCTCTGCATGCCGTCCTGCTGTATGGTCACCTGCACGGTGGAGATGCCGGCGGTAAAATCCTGCGCGGTGCCGGTTATGCTGTCTATCACCTGTTCGGCGGCGTCGTCCACCGCCGGCGCGGTTATGGCGGAAACCGGCAGCTGCGTGTCCAGCGTGAAGGTGGACTGGGTAAGGCCGAAATCCAGGTAATTACCGGCGCGGTCCAGCGCCTTGACCTTCAGGACGAACGAAGCACTGGAGCGGTTAACCGCCCAGGAATTAGCGGCGGAGGCCGGCGCGTTAACCGGCAGGGAAGATATAGGGATGGTCCAGCCCTCTACGGCGGCTATGGGGCCGGAGCTGTAAGCGGCCTGCCAGAAACCGGCGGCGCCCCCGTTCCAGTTCCAATAACGCGCGGGCACCCTGTCGGTATCCGAAAGCTCCACCCACAGCGCTCCCAGGGCGCTGGGAATGCCGCCAGACCCTACAGGGGAAGGGTCCACTGCGGTACCGGAAATGGCGGTCATTGTTTTGAAGTACGAAAGATGCACCGGCGCGGCTATGGCCACCTGCGGCGTGGAATAGTCTACAACGAAAGTAGCGGTGGAGTAAGCCACCTCGGTATTGGGTCCGTCATTTATGGTTTCCGTGTTGTCTATGGCCCGCGCCTGCACCTCAAAGCGGTAGCCATCCCCGGAGTTGCCTGGATCGGTGAAGGCTATCTCCGGGATATCCTTGATCCAGGGAGTCGGCCCCGCTTCGGCCGGCTTGAATACCCAGTCCGAGGCAAAGGTCGTCCAGGTTTTAAGGACCCAATGGTAATAAGTCCTCGCGGAAAGGGAATTAAGCCGCGACAGCCGCATTTCCACCCGCTTAAGGCCGGAGGGCGTCCCCATGCTCCAGTCGCTGGCCGTACCGGAAATGGAAGAGATGGTGTTCCTGAGCCACGCGCCCGGCGCCGGGGAAGTAACCGTAGACACCGGGACCACCGGGTCAAGGAGGAACTGCACGTCTGCGGCTGCGGGCAGCGCGTCCGGCCGGTTGACATTACCAACCGTATCGCGCCCCCTGACATAAAGTCTGTAGGACAGCGAAGCGGGAATAGCTTTCAAAGCCTCGAACTCCGCTATAAGGGCGGCGTTGGTATAAGACCAGGCGTTGCCGCCTATAGAGGTGGCGTTCTTCCAGTGCGTACCGGGCACAAACCCGGCGTCCCAGCCGGAGCCGCTCCAGTACCCTACGCCTACCTGCTCTATGATCAGCTGCACGCCGTTACCGGGGTTTATGCCGGAGCCTGCCTCATCGTAAGCGCCGGAGATCACGGCTACCGAGGAATAGTTAAGCGACAACGGCATGGTGACAGTGGTGGTAGGGGCCGAGTTGTCGTACTGGAACTCCCGGTCCACGTAAGTTTCCTGGTTGCCGGCGCGGTCCAGCGCCCGCACCCTTACCCTGTAAAGATTATTCTCCAGCAGCGCCGGCGGCCAGGTTTCCACACCGCCCGTGTACGACCAGACCGCCGCAGAACTCAGCATGAAACCGAAGTGCGAGTCGTTGGGCCCGTAATAGGTTACAGTCAGCGGGCGGCCGGTGGTACCATCGTCGAAAGCGCCCAGCCCGTTATAATTCTTGTCGCCGGCGGTAACGTCTATTATGCGCATGTCTATGCCGGCCGGCACAATACCGGAATAAGATTCCGTGGAAAGATTTACCCAGTCCGCCACACTGCCGCGGAGCGTGGTTATCTGCGCCCTGTTATGCCAGGCCTGGGAAGGAACAAGGATTGTGGACGAAGGTTTATTTACATCGTAGATGAATTCCCGGTAAACCGCGCCAGGCAACTGGTCCACGGGCGTTATGTTGCCGGCATTATCCCTGGCCCACATATCCGTCCTGTAGCGTTTATTAGCAGCCAGCGGCGGCGTTGCCATATCCCACGCGTTAAGCACGGAGTTAACTATAAGGAAAGTGGAACCGGCCACGCTCCACTGGCCGGCATCCCAGCGCTCTTCCACGGCCCGCCCGGGCAGCAGTTTGCTTATTTCGGCCTTTATCGGCAGCAGTATTCCCGCGGGCGCATCAAGGCTGTTGCCCCGCATCACCGGCATGGGCCGCACAGCGCTGTAGAAAGCGTCAGCTCCCGCCATCGGAGTGGAAATAGTGAGCGTAGGATAACTGAAGTCGGCGGTAACCGTTATGACCGAGACCGCCTCCTGATTGCCGGCCAGGTCCTTACCGGCTATGGACAGGCTGTAAACCTGGTTATTGGTGGAAATAGTAGGCGGGGAATAAATGCCCGGGTAAGTCCAGCTCACGGTGTCCGGAGACACGTCGAAAGTCATGTTCATGTCCACCGGGGTAGGCGAACTCCAGGAGAGGCCGGTCCAGTACCAGCGGTCGCCGGTCGGGATATAGTCGTAATAAATCTGTAATTTAAGCTCGTCCAGCCCCGAGATGCCGGCAAAACTGGTGCCGGAGATCTGGGCCAGGGAACCCTGTATAAAGCCAAGGGCCGCAGGGGTGGAGATCCTCGACACCGGCGGCGTGCCGTCCACCACAAAGGTGCTGATAGCGGGCGGGTCCTGCATATTGCCGCCGTCAGTTCCCATAGGTTCGGCCTTGTCGAAGGCGCGGGTAAGCAGGGTGTAGTTCCTGTCGGAGATCCAGTTGGTATCCGTGAAATTCTGGCGCCAGGTATCGGTGCCGGTGGCGCTGCGCCAGGCGGTATCCGAAGAGATGGCACTATTGAAGATTGAACTGTCCCAGTAATAGGTGGTGCTGCCATACAGGTAGCTTAAGTTGAACTGCACCTTATGCAACTGCTCGGGGGCAAAAGGCAGCAGGGCGTCCGAAGCCAGACCGGTTAACGCATAGGCCCCGGTAAGGCCGGACGGCTGGTACTTTCCCTTATGGACCGGCTTGGTTATAACGGAGGACGGGGGTGTTTTATCACAGACAAAGGTTATGGAGGAAACGCCGTCGGTAAACCCGTTCTGCACGTTGCCCGCGCGGTCAACGGCCTGTACCTGCAGCACATAAGTTCTCCCGCTGACCAGCGCGTCGGACAAGCCGGCGGGCGCATACGTCCAGATATCGGTGCCGGCGACTATATTGAAGGAGGAAACATCCGTGGAGAAGCCGGCGCTGGTCCAGTAGCTGTTGCCTGCCTCGTAATAGAGCTGCGCCTGCACTACGGACAGGTCGGAGCGGGATTTCGGCACGTAGGCGCCCAGCGGGTCGAAAGAGGTACCGCTGAGGCCCGTGAGGCTGCGGAACACCTGCCGGTGGGCCGGGGCGGCCAGGTAAGCGGCCGGGGGAGTGGTGTCGAAAGTCATGGTATAGGAAGCCGCCATGTCGTTCTCGTTCTGTTCTATATTGCCGGCCTTGTCTTTGGGCAGGAGGAAAACCTTGTACTGCCGGCCGTCCTTCAGGCCGTTGTTCACCAGGGTGGCTGTAGACCAGCTCACTGTTTCCTGCGCGGAATAATTGGTCTCTATGTTGGCGGCGTTCGTGTTGGCGCCGGCCGCGGAGAAGCTGGAACCGAACCAATAATAGCCGGTCTCCGTGTCGCCGGACATAACCTTTATCCTGGCGTACACGTTCCCGCCGAACTCCTTCTGCAGAGAAGGCTGCGTTATATTGCCGATGTCCGTGGCGGTACCGGAGACAGAGGGCATGGACCGTATAAATTGCCCGCCGGGCACCAGCACCGCGCCTGTCGGGTTGGTGTTGTCTATTACTACCGTCAGCTCGGAAGGCGAGGGGTCCACTTCGCCGGTGGAGTTGTAGCCGGTAGCGGAAATAGTATAGGAAGCGTTGTCTATCGTGAACGCGGCCGCGCCATCCACGGTTTGTGACCACGAATTGGCTACGTGGCTGACAAAGGTATAAGTGTCGTAAGCCACCCAATGCTTAACCTCGCTATTCTGGTACCACCAGGCCTCAGGCGCCAGCAGGCGCTTTATGCGCACCTGTACGCTGTCCACATCCCTGAGGTTGACGCCGGTCCCGGCCACAGAAAGGATATCCGTACCCTTGTAATTCTGGCCGTCATAACCAGACGGAGAGCCTATGATGGTGTCGGGCTGCGGCGTGTTTATATAGAACCCGATATCGGAATTTTCAACCCCCCCGGCAGGTTTCGTGTTGCCGGCTTTATCCACGGCCAGGGCTATTACGCTGTACTGTGTTTTATTGGCCCAGTTTATATGCGAGGTGTCCCAGGTCCAGGTACTGGGCTGATAGGGGTCCGCGTTCGCGGAAAGCGTACCCGTTGAAACCCACCACCTGTTATCGGGATAAGCGCCCCCGGGGCAGGCCTGAAAACCGCCGGGGTCCTTATAACACCTGAGCGCGCCGTCGATCTCTTTTACGGAGATCAGGACGGACCCGGCAGCGCGCACCTCTCCGGGCGGCACGTCGTACGCGGGGCCGGAAATGCTGTTAACGGCGAACACCGTGCCTGTAGGGAACACGGCCCTGGACGCGGGCGGCGTGGCGTCGCCGGTAAAATAGTTGGTGGTGTAGGCGGTCTGCAGGTTGCCCACCCGGTCGCGCGCACGGCTGAGGGCGTAATAAGTCGTACCGTCGGCAATGGTGCCCGCCGGCAGGCCGTAACTCCAGGTGCCCGAAGAAGCGCCGGAGAAGGTGGCGCTGGACCAGACGGCCGAAGCCCTGTCTTCCCAGGCAGTACCGTTCCACCAGCATTCCAGGACGGTAGCTGACACCGGACACTTACCGCTGGTATTACGCAGCGCCACCTCAATGGCGTTGGTGGCGAAGGTGCTGATCCCCGCTTCATAAGTACGCCCTGTTTCAGCATAGGCCCTGAGGTTTTCAACCGAGTCGTCGGCAAAGCCGGTAATGGCCGGCACGGCGCCGATAAACTCATTGTTAGCCGGAGAAGTTACGGCCGCCACGGGTGTGGTGATATCCACCACAAAGGTGAAGGTGGAGAAGGACGCCCCGGCCGTATTGTTCAGCGCCCGGTCGGAAGCGTACTGCCAGACGGAATAGCGGTAGCCGTCCGTCTGCGAATAAGCCTCCACATTCTTGGTCCAGTCGGGCGGGGCCAGCGTATCCGCGTCGTAATAATCCGTGCCTGTCCACGAATTATTATAAAAATGCCAGAAGGCGCCGTCCGAGCGGCCGAACCGTACCTGCACGCTGTCTACGCCGCTGGGCTCGGAGCCCGGATCGGAAGCCGTGCCGCGGACAAGGTTGGTGGACCCCGCCACGAAATACGCCTGCGGCACCGTAACGTCCGTTACCGGCAGGCTGGTGTCGAAAGTGAAGTGGTGCGCGGCGGAATTATCGGCGTTCAGGTTGCCGTCCAACTGGGCGGCAACCGGCGTATCCATCCAGTTGCCGGCCTTATCTACGGCGCGCACCCACACTGAAATTTTAGAATTATTCACCGGGTCCAGGGAAGGCAGGGTTATGGACCAGGCGGCGCCGGCGTAAGTGGCGGTGCTCCAGCGCGTATACTTGGTGGCAGGAGTAGTATCCCAGTCGCCAAAGGTGCCGGTATACGTGCCTTTCCAATAAGCGTTGAACGCGCCCCGGGCCTTTACCATTACATGCACCCGGTCTACGGCGCCGGAATCGCCTACCGTGCCATACAGTGTCGTAACGGTACTCAGATACACGCCATTGGCCGGGGCGGTGGCCAGGGCCACCGGCTTCTGGTTGTCAAACCTTATCAGCCGGCCGGCGGTACCGGCCGGGATGGCAGCAGGTTCGCCGGCGGCCGGGCCATACTGCCGGTTCTGGGCAAGGTCATACGCCCAGGAAACGGCCAGATAATCCGTGGTGCCCAGGCTGTTTATAGCGGTCTGGATGTTAGGCGGCACGTTCCAGTTCCAGTTCACGACCACGCTGTTAAGAATATAGGCGCCGGTATCCACCGCGGTTTCGTACCAGACCGGGTCGGCGGAGCCGAACCCGTCTACGCCGTTCCACCAGCCGCCGTAGTAAAGTTTCAACGCGGCTTTTACGGTATAGGTTCCCAGCCTGGCCTCGTAAGTCTTGTTATTGGCCAGGTCGTCGCTGGCCTGGCCGCCTATCGCCGGCAGGGTATTCACGTATTCCGCGGCCGGCGAGGTTACGGTGGAGGTCGGGATATCCAGGTCGTATTTTATTTCCACGCTCGAGACCGCGGACGGGTTGCCGGCCAAATCCAGGACGCGTGCCTGATAACGGTATTTATGGTCGGTCAGGAAATTACCCACGGGGATATCGTAACTCCAGCTGCCGGCGGTGCTCTGGCCGGGCAGCCACAAAGCGGCAGCGCAGGCGCCGAAAGCCAGGCCGTTGAAACAGTACAGGTCGCCCGGGTTTGTTATATCCGTAACGGCCAGGGTTACCGTGCTGGGCCCGGTATAGGCCGACTCCTGGGTGTTGAAAGCCTGGCCGGAGAACGTGGACGGCTTGATAGCCGAATAATTGCCGTCGTTTAACGGCGTATTTATCTGCAGCGTGGGCGCGGTAATATCATAAGTGAACGCCACGGTGGAGTAGTCGGCGGAATAATTGCCGGACCAGTCCCGGGCGCGGGCCGACACCGTATATACCACGTCATCTTTGAGCATGGCGCCGTCCACCGTGTAGTACCAGGAGGACGGCCAGATAAACTGGGCGGCGATGGTGTTCCAGGTATCGGCCGAGCCTGTCCAGGCGGAACCGTTCCAATACTGCTCAAAGCCGGGCAGGCCGGTGGAAATACGCACCTGGCTGTACTGGTGGCCGGCCTTGTCGGCCGCAGCGGTACCGTAAACCCCCGCAAACGCGTTAAGGGCGTTGACTGAGGCCGACGGCGTGGTAATGGCCACGGAAGGCGGGGTATTATCCACTATAAAATATTTGAGGTTCGCGCCGCGGCTCTGCGCGGCAGTCCAGTTGCCGTCCCCGGAATCCTGCGCCGGGCGGGCGTCGTCCATGGCTTTGGTTTCCAGCTTATACTCCCAGTCCCCGGGGGGCCAGGTTATATTGGAAGCCGGGGCATAACGCCAGTCCCAGGCCGGCGCGGAGCCGGTAAGGTCGGTAAGCTGCCAGGCGGTTTCAGGATCTATACCGGAAACCCAGGGCCAGGACCCGGTCCAGTACCAGGTGACCGTGGCGTCCAGGTAAGAGAGCCTTATCCGTACCTCCGCTACCGTGGAATTATTTACGCTGTAATAAGAATCCCGCGCCGTGCCGTTGAACTGGGAGGCGGCCTGGCCGATATCGGTTCCTTTATAGCGGCCGCTGACGCCGTTTTGGTCGTCCAGGGGAAGGGTAACGGACGGCAAAGGATACGGCGCGGCCTTGTCTATCTTTATGACCAGCGAGGAAATCGTAACGCCGAACGAGTCCTGCGCGTTGCCGGCCGAGTCCGCGGCCTTGACCAGTATAAGGTACTTTATACCGGGGGTTCCCTCGGAACCCGAAACGAAAGCGGCATCTAGCCCCAACGGCGCGTACATCCAGGAAGTGGCGCTGGCGGACAGGTAGCCGCTGGTATTGCCCAGTAGCGCTATCCAGTTGGGCTGGGCCTGCGTCAGCGTGAACCCTTGTGTATCGTTATGGAACCATTTCATGGAACCGCTGAGCTGCTGCATGGCCAGGTATACGTTGGCATTTTCCCTGTTGTCCGAAGCGGTGCCGGACACGGCGCCCAGCACGCGTACGCCGGAATCGTTCACGTCCAGAGGCAGGAGCACCTGCGCCACGGGTGAAGAACGGTCTATGGTAAATACCGCTGGCAAAGCCGTGGCGGAATTGCCGGCTTTGTCGTTTATGTAAAGTTCGGCCGTATATTGGGCATCAGTTTCCCAGGCGGCGCCGCTCTGGAAATAATCCGTGGTATAGCTCGCTATCCCGGCATTAATCACGGCGGTCAGGTCCGTATACGGCGGGGTCGCTATCGTAAAGGTGGAGGCCTGCCAGTTCCAGTACTGCGAAACCGCGTTGCTCACCCTGAAATAAGCGCTTTGCACCAGACCAGGCGCCGTATCGGAAACATTACCGGTCAGCGAGGCGAGCTGTTTGACGAACACGCCGGCAGGAGCGGTTACAGGCGCGGTGATAGCCGCCACCGGCACGGTTGAGTCTATAACGAACTCGCGGCCGCCGCCCGGGCTTTCCTCGGTCCCAGCCGTGTCATTTTTGGCTTTAGACACCACACGGTATTTGCGGTTAACGGTCCATTTTTCCGGCGCTATGCTCCAGTTCCAGCTGGAAGCGGATACAGAGTAGAAATCCACGAAGCTGAACCCGGTGAAAGTATCGGTGGATTCCCACTGTGTACCGTTCCACACCCGGTCGTCGTTGCCGGCGCCTTCGGCCAGGTCCGGGCCGTAATCCACTATCCTCAGCTGGACCGTGGTGGAGTAAACGGCGGTACCCATTATTACCGGCACCGGGTTGGTTTTCCAGTGCGGGGTAAAGGTATTTGGCGCGGTTATAGCCGAAACCGGCGGCGGCGGGTTCAGCCTGAACTGAATATGCGAGGTATTGGCCGCCGGGAAAACGGGCTTGGCCACCGCGTTGCCGGCCGCGTCGTAGGCCTGGGCGAAAATACGGTACTCTATTTCACCGGAGCCGGAGGTCACCCAGCTGGGGGTGGAGATCCCGGTAGCCTGCCAGACATTGCCGCCCACCAGGGTCGCGTTATAGAAAAGATTGTCGTCCGTAGAATCCCAGGCCATGTTGGTCCGGTTCCAGTAGCGGTCTTCCCCCACCTTGAAGTAGGAGACCCTGACCCCGGCCAGCGTTCCTACAGCGTCCGAAGCGGTAATAGACACCGCGTTTACCTCCACGTTGTAGGAGAGGCCGTGTACGGGCCAGGTAACGGTAGAGGTAGGCGCGGTAAAGTCGGCCGTAACGTCGGTAGCGGTAGAGTAGACCACCTGGGTATTGCCGGCCCGGTCAACCGCATAGGCGCTTACCTCGTAGGTGGAGCCGGTGGTCCACGGCGCGGCGTTAAGCTGCCACCAGGTGGCACCGGAGCTGAGCGTCCCGTGCAGCACCACGCTGTTATCCACCAGCGAACCATCCCAGGTTCCGCCGCCCACGTTGTAGTAAGTGCCGGGGATTCCGCCTGTAAGCTGCTTTATCCGCACGCGCACATCGCCTACCATGCCGTTGGGTTTGTCGTACGACTCGCCGGTAACCTTGCCGGTAAGGCTTACGAACCCGGTATTGAGCGGGTAGGTTATAGTGGCCGTCGGGTTGCGGATATCGTAAACGAACCGCGCCTTGAGGCTCAGCGCTTCCTGGTTGGTGGCGCCGTCGGTAGCCCCGGTGTACACGCTGAACACCTCGCCGTCGAGGCCGGTGTACATGTCGTTATCCACGGTCAGCGTCCAGGGGTTGGTGAAATTAGCGGTAAGCAGCTGCGGGCTGGCCGGCGGGTACCAGGTGGCGCTGTTGTCCCAGTAAGACCCGTCAGACCTGCGCAGGTAGACATTTACCCGGTCCACATTGGAGCCGCCCAGATCCCAGCTGGAGCCGCTGAGTTCCAGCGGCAGCGCGCCGTTATTTATATGCATCCAGTCGGACGGGGCCGTAACCGTGGAGCCGGGGACCTGGCTATCGTAGGTGAAAGTGGAGGTGGCGTAAACCGTGTCGTAGTTGCCCGCCACGTCGCGGGCGCGCGCCCGAACACGGTACTGGTAGCCGCTGGTCCAGGTGGAATCCTGAATATTATAGGTCCACGAGGCGGTAGGCTGGGTGAACGTGGGCACCGCCGTCAGCCACGGGGCCGCGCTCTCGGCGCCGTCCACCCACCCTGCCGGGGTGTAATACTTGTTGGGCGAAAGCTGGAACACCGTGAACTTAATTTCGGTTATTCCGGCATTGTCACCCGCAGTGCCGGTGATGTCCGCCAGCGTCCGGTAATAGCTGGCGGCAGCGGCGGGCTGCGTTATGTAGGTAAGGGGTTTCTGCCGGTCGTAGGTAATAACCGTCCCGACCCCCGCGGTCAGCACATTGGCGTTGGTAGGCTTACCGCCGGCGGGCCCATATTCCCGGTTCTCCGCCAGGTCGAACGCCCACGGCACCAGCAGGTAGCTTACGTTCTGGTTGGCCGGGTTGGCCATATACGCCAGCAGCCCGGCGTCCAGGCTGTAGCTGAACTGGTTGGGCGTAACGTCGGTGCTGTTGTAAGCCTCGTACCACACCGGTTCCGCGGAATTGGTGAAGTCGCTGCCGTTCCACCACCGCAGCGTGGTAAGGTTCTTGACTGCTACATTCACGGTAGCGCTGGCCAGGCCGGCAAAATACTGCCTGCTTCCGTATTGTTCGTCCGAGGCGGTACCGCTTATCTGCGTAAACCCGGTGGTATAGCCCGGCAGCGGGTATGTAAGCGTGGAAGTGGGCGTTTCTATATCGTACTTAAACACGGTAGACTGCACCGGCGCTGTCATATTGCCGGCGAAGTCCGTGGCCCGCGCGTCTATGCGGTACTGCGTGGTATTCTCCCAGGTAAGACTGGCGCTGGCGTAGTCCCAGTTGCCCGTGGTGCCGTGCGCTGGCAGCCACACCGAGCTTGCGCCGAACGAGGCACCGTTGAAATACGCGGGAGTGCCGTTGGGATCTCTGACTATCCGCACCGCCATCGTGCTGACTCCGGTGTCCTGGGAGAGCTGGCCGTTAAGCGAGGTGCCGTTGATAACTACCGGTTTTATGGCAGAGTAGGTTTCAGCGGCGACCGGCGAGGATATTGCCACCGCCGGGGCGGTCCTGTCATAGGTGAAAGAGTATGTGGAATAAACGGCGGAGTAGTTGCCAGCCCAGTCCAGCGCCCGCGCCGACACGGTGTAGCGGGTATCGTCTTTAAGCATGGCCGCGGTCTGATCCACGCTATACTGCCACGAGGTGGGCCAGGTAAGGCCCGGCAGCACGGTGTTCCAGGTATCCGGGGAGGGCAGCCAGCCGGTTCCGTCCTTCCAATAGCGGGTGTCGGGGGTAGTGCCGGTGGAAATGCGTATTTCGGTCTGCTTGTGCCCCGAGGTGGAAGCATCCACCGTGCCCATCAGGTAAGCTATGGCGCTCACGGCCGAAGCGGTGGGCGTGGTTATCACTATGGCGGGCGGAGTGCCGTCAACCATAAAGCGCCGGCTGACGTACGGCGCGGGCT
>MGVB01000121.1 GCA_001800275.1 Elusimicrobia bacterium RIFOXYA12_FULL_57_11 | reverse complement strand
CGAGCAGCGCCGCGAGCTCTTTGAAGAAGCCGCGGGCGTTTCAAAATACAAGGCCAAGCGCGATGAAGCCGCCCGCAAGCTGGAAAAAGTTGAGGCGGACCTTACCCGCCTGGCCGACTCCATGGTGCTCTTGAACGAGCAGATAACCAAGCTCGACAACGAGGCCAAAAAAGCCCGCCTGCAGAAGAAGTACCGCGAAGAACTTACCGGAGCGGAGATATCCCTTTTGCTGCGCGAGCGCGAAGCTTTCAGGAGCAAAAGCGCCGAGGCCGCCGCGCGCCTTGAGCCGGTAAAGAAAGACCTGGAAGAGACCCGCGTGGCCATAACCAGCCTGGAGGCCGAGTACGCGGCACTCAGTCTTACCCTTACCCAGAAGAACGAGGATTACCGCCTGCTCCGTGAAGCGGCCACCGCCGTTAAATTCGAAAAGAACAACGCCGAGGGGCGCATAGTTTCCAACCAGGAAATGCTCGCCGAAATAGCCGTTTCCCGCGCCTCCCTGGAAACTTCCGGGCGGCTTAACGCCGAAAAGCTGCTGCGCGCCGAACCGCGCCTGGCGGAGCTGCGGGAAAAACTGGGCGGTGAGGAAGGCGGCCTGCCCGCGCTCCAGGCGGATTGCGACGGCGCCGCCGCGGCCCTGGCGAAAGTTGAAGAGGATATGCGCGCGGCCGACGGCGCCGCCGAAGCGCTGGCCGCGCAGATGAACGAGGCCTATACGCAGGAAGTGGGGATTTCCAATAATATCGCCCGCACCGGTTCCGACATCAGCCATTACCGCGACACCCAGGCTGGGCTTGACCGCGATATAACCGATCTGACAGCCGCCGCCGTGTCCATAGAAGGGCGCATAGCGGAGCTTAAAACCCGTTCAGCCGCGCTGACGGCCTCCCTGGCCGCCGAGAACGAAAAAGCTGCCGCGGCCGCCGCGCAGGCAACTGCTCTTTCCAGCCGGCTTTCGGAAATTGACGCGCGCCAGGCCGCCATACGCGAAGAAAAAGCCTGGGACGAATCGCGCCTGGAAGCCATATTGGCGCAGGGTGAGCGCGACACTTACTGGGTGGGTCTCAACAGCGTGCTGAACGCCGGCATTGCGGGCGTGCGCGCCACGCTGCGGCACCTGATTTCGGTCAAGAAAGAAGACCTGCTGGCCGTTGAGGACGCGCTGGGCCGTTTCCTGGACGCCGTGGTGTGCGAAAATTCCGCCGCCGCCGAAGAGGCCATAGGCTACCTTAAGCATATCGGCAAAGGCCGCTGCCGCTTTTTAATGCTGGACCGCGTACCGGCGGGCCAGACCCAGGCCGGCTGGGACGCTCCGGGCGCGGCGCGCGTAATGGATAAAATTTCATGCGACCCGCAGTACCTGCCGCTGGTAAACGGCCTGCTGGCCGGGGTGTACGCCTCCGGCGGCGCGGTGCGCGGGGCTTTCTGGATCACCGGCGGGGTGGAGCAGGTGGCTTCCAACGAACCCTATTGGGAGGAGGAGGGGGAACTCAAGGCCGGCCTGGGCAGGCTGGACGCGGAGAACGCGGCCCTTGAGACCGAGAAGGCGGCCCTGCTGCCGGGGCTTGAACAGGCCCGCGCCGCCGCGGCCGCCGCGCAGAGCGCCGCCGCCACCATGAACGTGGATTTCCATAAGAACGAGACCGAAATTTCAGGCGTAAGTTCCGACGCGCAGGTAAAGCGCGACCGTCTGGCTTTTGCTCAGGCGGAAAAAGGCAAAGTGGAGGCTTCCGTCCGGGACGCGGAGAACACCCTTGCCGCCCTTAATGAAAGCATAAAGGCCGCCCATGCCTCTTCCGAGGCAAAGAAAGCCGAACAAACCGTTATAGTGGGGCGCAAGGACGCCCTGCACCAGGATCATGCCCGTCTTAAAGAGGACCTCGGGTCCCGCAAGGCCAACCTTGATAATTACCGCCAGAACCTGGACGCCCTGCGCGGCGAGCTTGCCCGTACCGAAGGCGACCTGGCCGCCATACACGAGGAAAGGTCGCACTTCGCCGGCCGGCGCGAGGAATATGCCGCGCGCGAAACCCGCCTTAACGGCGAGATAGCCGCCGCGCGCGCCCGCCTGGGCGAGCTTATGCACGACCTGGCGGAGAAAGAGATCATAGACCGCCAGTTCGAGGACGAGATAAACGAAATGCGCGCCAATTACGGGCGCCTGGGCGAGAATTTGAAGGACAGCCGCGACCTTACCGCCGAGAACGAACGCACCCGCTACCAGATAGAGACCGAGATGGCTACGCTCAACGCCCGCGCCGAAGAGACCGAGCGCCGCATGGCCGACGAATGGAACGTGGCGCCCGCGGAAGCGGCGGAAAAATACGGCGCCGTGGAGACCGACCACGACCGCGTAGTGTTCCTGCGCAAACGCATAGAGAACATGGGCCCTGTGAATATGACGGCCCCCGAAGAATACGAGGCGCTTACGCAGCGCTATAACTTCATAAATTCCCAGGTGGAAGACCTGAACCGGGCCAAGGCCGACCTCCGCAGCGCCATCAACAAGATAAACGACACCACGCGGGAGAATTTTAAACTGACCTTCGATAAAGTGCGCGCCTGCTTCAAAGAAATCTACTCCCTGCTCTTCAACGGCGGCGAGGCTGACCTTATGCTTACCCTGCCCGATAACCTGCTGGAGACCGGGGTGGAGATCCTGGCCCACCCGCCAGGTAAAAAGCTCGTCAGTATAACCCAGCTTTCAGGCGGAGAAAAGGCCCTTACGGCGCTGGCGCTGCTGTTCAGCTTCTTCCGGGTGAATCCTTCCCCGTTCTGCGTAATGGACGAAGCCGACGCGCCGCTGGACGAAGCCAACGTGGAACGGTTCGTGCGCCTTATCCGCGAATTTTCTTCCACTACGCAGTTTATAGTTATAACCCACAACAAGCGCACTATGGAGGCGGCCGATACCCTGTACGGCGTCACCATGGAAGAGCTGGGGGTTTCCAAGCTTATCTCGGTGGATCTGAAGCGCGCGGCCGACCTGGCCACCACGCATGAGGCCGTAGGGGTTTGACCGCGGCCCAAGGAAAAAGTGAAATACGGCGTTTTTTCGGATGTGCATGGCAATTACGAGGCCCTTAAGGCCGTGCTGGAATTTTACCGCAAAAACGGCGTTGCCGATTTTGTGTGCTGCGGGGACATTGTCGGGTATGGTCCGCAGCCGCTGGAATGCGTGGAAGCCGTGTCCGGGCTTGGGAACCTGCATATAGTGATGGGCAACCATGACGGGGCGGCCGTGGGCCGCATAGAACTTAAATGGTTCAACGCCAACGCGGCCCGCGCCATAGAGTTCGCCCGCGCCAGGCTTACCGGCAAAGCGCTGGATTTCCTGTCCAACCTGCCGGAAAAAATAGAGACCGCAACGTTTACGCTGGTGCACGGTTCGCCGCGCAAGCCGCTTACCGAGTATATGCTCAGTGAAAGGCAGTTCGCCGATAACGCCGACGCGTGGGCGGTTTCCCCCTGCTTTATCGGGCACAGCCATATGCCCATGTACTTCAGCCTGCAGCCCGGCGGGATACCCGAGACGGATTTCCTCAAGCCCATGATGCGCATCTCGTCCGCGGCCGGGCGCATGATGTTCAACCCCGGTTCGGTGGGGCAGCCCCGCGACGGCGACCCGCGCGCCGCCTGCGGCATCTTTGACGCGGAGAAAAAAGCTTTCGAGGTCTACAGGGTGGTTTATGACGTGGAAGCCACGCAGCGGCTGATGGGGGAAGTGAAGCTGCCGGAGCTGCTGGCGGAGCGGCTGAGTTCCGGCTACTAGGGTTCGGCGCCGGCCGCAGGGTCAGGAACGCGAACACGGAGCGGTTAAAGGTTGATTTATATGGCGATGAGTATCCTGATAGTGGACGACGATAAAAATTTTATATATACGCTGGAGGACGGCCTCAGGCTTAAGAACGTGGACGCGGAGATTTCCGTGGCCAAGTCCGCGCGGGAGGCTATGGATGTCCTGGCTAAAGGCGTGCCTTCCATAATAATACTGGACATACAGCTGCCGGACATGCACGGGGTGGAGTTTTTGCGGGTGATACGCGAGTCCGCCCGCTTAAAAACCGTGCCGGTGCTTTTCATTTCCGCCAAATACACCGAGCCCGCCGACCGCTCCGAAGCTATGCTGGCCGGGGCCAGCGCTTTTTTTTCCAAGCCCATAGACATAGAGGAGTTGTGGAAGGAGATAAAGTATCTTATTGACAGGAAAAGGTAAGTCTTATATATTACAGTTAACCGGTAACCGGGAGGTTCATATGTCCAACGAAATACAGCTTACAGACGCGAATTTTGAACAGGAGGTGCTGAAGAGCGCCCTGCCTGTGCTGGTGGATTTCTGGGCGCCCTGGTGCGGCCCCTGCCGCATGCTGGGCCCGGTAATAGAGGAGCTGGCCAAAGATTACGCCGGTAAGGTTAAGGTCTGTAAGCTCAATACCGATGAGGCGCAGGACACCGCCGCCAAATACAACATTTCGGCCATCCCCACCATCCTTATTTTTAAGGACGGCAAAGTAACTCAGGAACTGGTAGGGATGCAGAAAAAAGAAGAATTGAAGCGGCACCTGGACGCGGTTTAACCCGGACGTACGCGCCGGGCTGGGGGGGGCGGCATTGCCTGCCTTCCCCGGCCCCGGCAACCGCTCCGGATAGCCGCGGCCTGCCTTCCCTCCGCACCGTTTTCCTTTTAAAACAATGAATCCCAAGCGCGTTTTTATAATAGACGCACACGCTTTCCTGCACAGGAGCTACCACGCCCTGCCCAAGTTCTCCACTTCCAAAGGGGAGGAGGTGGGGGCGCTGTACGGCTTTATGCGCGTGTTGCTGCGCATACTGCGCGAGCGCAGGCCTGAATATGTGGCAGTATGTTTCGATTCCAAAGGCGGCACTTTCAGGGATGAAATGTACCCTGAATATAAAGCCAACCGTTCCGCCACGGAGCCGGGGCTTGTTGGCCAGCTTAATACCGCCCGGGACCTGGTAGCCGCGCTGGGCCTGAAAGGCGTTTACCTGCGGGGTTTTGAGGCTGACGATCTCATCGCAACGCTGGCCCGGCGGGCCGTGCGTGCCGGCCTGGAAGCGGTCATCGTTTCCGGGGACAAGGACGCCGCGCAGCTGGCCGGGGAGCATGTGAAACTGTGGGACGGTTCCGCCGCCGAGTTCGCCGGCCCCGAAGCGGTGCTTAAAAAGTACGGCCTGCCCCCGGGCCTGCTGCCTGATTATTTCGCCCTTACCGGGGATTCATCCGACAATGTTCCCGGCGTGGCCGGGGTCGGCCCCAAAAGCGCCCAGAAACTTGTGCAGGCGTACGGCCCGCTGGAGAAAATCCTGGCCGCGGCCATGGACCCCGCGCTCGTGGCCGCCGACAAGGCGCTCGCTAAAGTGGCCAAAGATATGGCCAACGCCCGGCTGTCGCGCCGGCTGGTTACGCTGGAAGCCGACGCGCCTGTGGAAGAGGGGATGGAAATTTTCAAGCCAGCGGTCCCTGGCGGACCCGCGCTGGAAGAGCTGGCCCGCCGCCTGGAATTCAAGGCCCTGCTGGCTTTGCTGGGCCCCGCCGCGGCCGAGCCGCAGCTGGCGGCCCTGCCGCCGCTCAAAACCCCAGAAGAAGTTTACGACGCCGCGGCCGCCGGCCTTGCCATGGCCGCTTTCGATGACTGCCTTGCCATAGGCGGCCCCGGGGGCGCGTGCGTGCTGCGCCCCGGCTTCATTTTTCCGGAAGCCGCCGCCAAAGCAGCGGAGCTGCTGGGTGATGAAAAGATATTTAAAGCCGTTTACGGCCTGAAGGCGGTAATGCGCCTGCTGGCACTCCCGGCCGGCTTCCTGCCGGGCAATGTATTTGACGCCGAGGCCGCTGCCGCGCTGCTTTCGGCCGGCGCGCGGCGCCCGGACCTGCCGCAACTGGTTTTTGAAGGGCTTGGCCTGCCGGCGCGGCTGCCGGGTTCGCAAGAAGAGCAAGTGCAGGCCATAGCCTCGCTGGGAGAGCTTGCGCTAAAACTTAAACAGGAGCTTGAGACGGCCGGGATGTGGGAAGTATATGCCGGGCTGGAACTGCCGCTTTTGCCGGCTGTTTACGGTATGGAACAGACCGGTACGGCCGCGGATACCGCCCTGCTGGGCGAACTGTCCTCCAGGTTCGAGAAAAAGATGGGAGAGCTGCAGGCCGAAGCCACGCGGCTTACCGGCGTTGAGATAAACCTCAACTCGCCCAAACAGGTGGCCTTCCTGCTTTACGAGAAGCTGAACCTGGGCCTGGCCGACGCGCAGAAAAAACAATTCAAGCTGAAGGACGGTTATTCCACCGGGGAGGATGCGTTGCAGTATCTGAAAGCCGCGCATCCGGTGGTGCCGCTGCTCCTGGAGTACAGGGAGATCTCCAAACTGAAATCTTCTTTCGTGGACAACCTGCTGGCCGCCACCGGTCCCGACGGGAGGCTGCACACGACTTTCGACCAGCTGGGTACGGCCACGGGCCGTTTTTCCAGTGCCAGGCCTAATTTGCAGAATATCCCAGTGCGCTCCGAGTCCGGCCTGCTGGTGCGCAAATGTTTTACCGTGAGGGAAGGCTTTGTTATGCTCAGCGCGGACTATTCGCAGATAGACCTGCGCGTGCTGGCCCACCTTTCCGGCGACCGTAACCTGGTGGAGGCTTTCCGAAACGGAGAGGATATTCACCTGCGCACGGCCTCCGAGGTTTTTCATTGCGCCCCCCAGCTGGTAACGCCAGAAATGCGCCGCGCCGCCAAAGCCATAAATTTCGGTATCGTTTACGGCCAGACGGCCACGGGTCTTTCGCGCGAGTTGGGCGTAAGCCGCGCCGAAGCGGCAAATTACATAAAGCATTATTTTGAGGTCTGCCCGGGCGTAAAGGACTGGAGCGACAAGACCGCCGCGGAGGCGAAGCGAACCGGCCTGGTGGCGACTTTCACCGGCCGCCGCCGCAGCTTGCCGGAGTTAAAAGCTTCCAACCCGCACTTGCGCGGTTTTGCCGAACGGGCCGCGGTAAACACGCCGGTGCAGGGCGGTTCGGCGGATATCATAAAGAAAGCCATGGTTAAGCTGTTCGGTGAGTTCAGGCTGTCGAAAGATGTTTTCATGCTGCTGCAGGTGCACGACGAACTGATTTTCGAGGTGCGCCGGGAGGGGCTGGCGGAAGCCGCCCGCCTTATAAAAAAAGAGATGGAAAACGCCTATAAACTTGCCGTGCCGCTGCGCGTGGACCTGAAGACCGGCCCCAACTGGCGGGACATGGAGAGATATGAGGTTTAGCCTGGCGCCGCTGGGGGAATTGCCGCCGGTTACCAGGGCGCTGGCCGCGCTGTTGTTTGCCGGCTGGCTGGCCGAACTTGCCTTGGGTTTTAAACTTAATTTCTATCTCGGCCTGGTCCCTTTCAATCTTACGGACCGGTACTGGCTGTGGCAGGTGTTCACTTATATTTTCATTCACGCCGATTTCTGGCATTTCCTGTTCAACACTTTCATGCTCTGGATGCTGGGCCGTATGCTGGAGCCGGAAATGGGCGCGCGCAGGTTCCTGCTTTATTTCCTTGGCTGCGGCGCGGCGGCCGCCCTGTTCACGGCGGCCTGGTCACCTTCTTCGCTGAGGCCGGTTATAGGGGCTTCCGGGGCGGTTTACGGCCTGCTGGGGGCTTTCGCTTTCCTTTATCCCCGGACTACGGTTTATGTGTATTTCCTCTTCCCTATGAGCGCGTGGACCATGGCCGTGCTGCTGGGGGTCGTGGAATTCGCCATGACCATGGCGGGGCCGGGTTCAAAAATCTCTAACGTTACGCACCTGGGTGGGCTGGCGGCCGGCTTGCTGTGGCTGTGGGCGGAGCGCCGCCTGCCCGCAGGCGCCGCGCCGCGCGACGCTGGGCCGGACCCGGCGGTTGAGGAGCGCGCGGAGATAGACCACCTGCTGGATAAGGTTTCTGCCCGCGGGCAGGCCGCTTTGAGCCGCGCCGAACTTGCCCGGCTGGACGCCTACGCCAGGAAAAACGGGGGGCGCGCGTGAAAAAAAAGGCCAAGCGGTGCACGCGGCTGGACTCGCCCGGAAAAACCGTGATAGGGCTTACCGGGGCAATAGCTTCCGGTAAAAGCCTGGCCCTTGAATATTTCACGCAGGCGGGGGCGGAGGGAATCTCCGCGGACGTTATAGCCGCGCAGGTGTTGACAGCCCCCGCGTGTTATAATAGAATCTTAACAAGGTTCGGTCGTAAGACAATCCTTACAAACGGTTTCCTGGACAAAGAACGGCTTGCCGCGGAAGTTTTTAGCGCCCCGGCCAAGCGGAAATGGCTTGAGAGCCTTCTCCATCCTGAAATAATTAAGCGAATTCACTCTTTAATAAAGAAATCCCGTAAAAAAATAGTCGTAGTGGAAGCGCCCCTGCTTTTTGAAGCCGGGCTTGCGGGGTGTTTTACGTTTACCGTATGTGTAGTTTCCCCTGCGCGGGCCATGCTGGCGCGTGCCAGGGCCAGGGGTTGGACCGCCGCGCAGTACAGGGTAAGGGCCGCCGCGCAGCTGGGGCCGCGGGAGAAAAGTTCGCGCTCGGACATGACGCTGTATAACGGCGGGGCCCCGGGCGAGTTGAAAGCCGGGATAGCTGATTTATGCCGCTTTTTAGAGGCGGCCGGAGAAAAATAAAATGAACGATCCACATAACCGGGACGAAAGATATTCAAGGCCTTCATCGGGCGGACATCCCAGGCGGAGCGGTGGCGGGCGGCGCTATTACGGCAGGCCCGACGGCGCGCGCGATAACCAGGGGCAGCATTCCGGCAACGGCAATGGGAACGGTAACGGCAATGGGAACGGTAACGGCAACGGTAATGGAAACGGCAACGGCCCGGCCGAAGACTCAGCCCTGCCGCAAAGTGAATTACCAAGGAGAAACGAACAAATGGACAACACCAAGACGCCCGGTCAGGTACAGAATAACCAGGGTCCCGGTGGCCAGCCCCAGGCTCCCGCCCCCAGCCTGCCTAAAGTGGACGTAGTGATGATGACCAAGATGACTGTGGCGGAACTTGTGAAAATAGCCGAACAGCATAATCTTGAAGGCGTCTCCGGCCTGCGCAAGCAGGAACTTATCGGCAAGATCATGGAGGCCCAGGCCAAACAGAACGGCATAGTCCAGGGTGTGGGTGTGCTGGAGATACTGCCCGACGGCTTCGGGTTCCTGCGCTCCCAGGAATACAATTATCTTTCAAGCCACGAAGACATATACGTTTCCCCTTCCCAGATAAAGAAACTGGGCCTGCGCAAGGGCGACTCGGTGAATGGCCTGATACGGCCCCCGAAGGACGGCGAGCGCTTCTTCGCGCTGCTGCAGGTAAAGACCGTCAACGGCTTTGAGATAGAGAAGATAGGCCACCGCCCCCTGTTCGACAACCTTACGCCCCTGCACCCCAATAAACGCTTCCTGCTGGAGACCACCAAGACCGAGATGACAGGCCGCGTAATAGACCTGATAGTTCCCGTCGGCAAGGGGCAGCGTCAGCTTATAGTGGCCGCGCCCAAGACCGGCAAGACCATGATACTGCAGCGCATAGCCAATTCCCTGGCCCTGAACCACCCCGAGATAGAGCTGCTGGTGCTGCTTATCGACGAGCGGCCCGAGGAAGTAACCGATATGAAGCGCTCCGTGCGCGGTGAAGTTATAGCTTCCACCTTCGACGAACCGGCCGACCGCCACGTACAGGTGTCCGAAATAGTTCTTGAAAAAGCCAAGCGCATGACCGAGCACGGCAAGGACGTCGTGATATTGCTGGACTCTATAACGCGCCTGGCGCGCGCCTACAATACCGTGGCGCCGTCCTCCGGCCGAGTGCTGTCCGGCGGCCTTGAATCCACTTCCCTGCAGCGGCCCAAGCGTTTTTTCGGCGCGGCCCGCAATATGGAAGAGGGCGGTTCCCTTACCATTATAGCCACGGCGCTGGTGGAGACCGGCAGCCGTATGGACGACGTGATCTTCGAAGAATTCAAAGGCACCGGCAACTCCGAGATCTACCTGGAGCGTAAGCTGGCCGACCGCCGCATGTTCCCCGCCATAGATATCAACCGCACCTCCACCCGTAAGGAAGAACTGCTGATGACCGAGGATGAGTTGAACAAGGTGTGGATACTGCGTAAGGTGCTGGCCCCGCTGTCACCCATAGACTCGCTGGAACTGCTGGTGTCCAAGCTTTCGGTCACCAAGTCCAACAAGGACTTTCTCCGTTCCATGGAGATGGGCGGTTCCGACCGGTAATGGGCCGCGCGCGCGTAAAATTCGCTACGGGTATAGTTCTGGGGGCGGCGGTCATTGCGTCCGCCTCCGCCCCGGGCGTAAACCCGGCCTATTACGCCAGGTTCTCTGTGCTTACCCCGCCGGGCCCGGAGGCTCCTTTGTCCGAGGCCTTTAAAACCGTCCCGCGGCTGATGCATACGCGCTACAAAGTAGCCAAAGGCGACAACGTCCGTGCCATAGCTTCCGCCTACGGCACCGACGTGCGTTCGTTGCAAAGCACCAACTCCAACGAATTTATTTTCATGTCGCGCGGCGGCTATATACGCGTGCATAACGGCCATGGCCTGCTGTACGAGGTTTCCGGCGCCGGAGAAACTTTGAACGGGCTCGCCGCGCGGTACGCCGGTAAAGGCCGGGACCTGCGGGCTTTCAAGGCAGAGATAGTCCAGGAAAACGACCTGCCGCCTTCTTCCCTGCTGGTCAACTACAAATTCAAAAAAGGCGACAGGGTTTACCTGCCCGCGGTGTACCTGGACCTGGATACCTACCGTATGCCGCTGAGGAGTTTTTCCCGGGTAAGTTCGCGCTTCGGGATGCGGTACCATCCTGTGCTCAAGCGCAGGATTTTCCATAACGGCTGCGATATCCCCATGCCGCTGGGGACCCCCGTTTACCCGTCCCGTTCGGGCACGGTAACTTTTTCCGGTTGGAAAGGCGGTTACGGCAATGTGGTGGAGGTGCGCCACAAGGACGGTTCCATGTGCCGCTACGGGCATTTATCCCAGACGAACGCCAAAGCGGGGGAGACGGTGCAGAAATCTAAGACACTGCTGGGCAAGGTCGGGTCTACGGGGATGTCCACCGGGCCGCATTTGCATTTTGAGATACTCACGCCTTCCGGCAAATCCGTAAATCCCATGGCCAAGATAGGGAAGAAATAGGACCGGCGGCTTTTTTTATTGTATAATTTGAATAATACGGCTTGATTTCAGAGGAAAGAACATAATGAAAAACGACATCCACCCTAAATACGAAGTTTGTGAAGTAAGCTGCGCCTGCGGCAACGCTTTCAAGACCCGCTCCATAAAGCCGGTCATTAAAGTCGAGATCTGCTCCGCCTGCCACCCTTTCTATACCGGCAAACAGCGCTTTACGGACACCGCCGGCCGCGTAGAGAAATTCCAGAAAAAATTCTCCTCCACCGGCGGAAAAACAGTGGAACGGGCGCCTAAAAAAGCGGCCGTGAAGGCGGTTACGCCCCGCCATACCGCCAAGAGGAAACTTCTTTCTTCGGCCCCGGCTAAAAAGGACGCAAAAGCCGCCAAGCCCGCGGTCAAGGCCGCCGTTAAGGCGGAAAAGGCGCCCGAAACAAAGTAGCGTGGCGGCACAGGCAGGCGTTCCCCGTCAAGGGAGCGCCTGCTTTTTTTTGGCCGGCGGTGAAGAGGCTGTTTAGATTTTCCGAGGTTCAGGCGCGCTATGCTGGAAGAAGAACTTAAAGCTGTCAGGCTTGAATTCGCCGAAGCGGAGGCGCGGCTCTCCAGCGGCGCCCTGGAGCCGGCGGATATAGAAAAATTTTCAAGGCGGCATGCCGCCTGCCGGCAGGTGCTCGACACCCACACCGCCCTTGAGCGGGCGGTGAAAGAGGCCGGCGACACCCGCCAGATGCTTTCCAGCACCGACAAGGAAATAGCCGGGCTGGCCGGGGCTGAGATGCCGCAGTTGGAGGCCGCCGTGGCCGTCCTCGAGAAAAAGCTGCGGCTGCTCCTGATCCCCCCTGATCCCGCGGATTCCAAGAACATCTTTCTCGAAATACGCGCCGGCGTGGGCGGGGACGAATCCGCGCTGTTCGCCGCGGACCTGTTGCGCATGTACACCCGTTTCGCCCAGAATATGGGCTGGAAGGCGGAACTTCGCGACATATCCTCCTCCGGGCCTAAGGGGATAAAGAACGCGGTGGTGTATATTTCCGGCCAGGATGTTTATTCCCTGCTTAAATACGAGGGCGGTGTGCACCGGGTGCAGCGCGTGCCGCAGACCGAGGCCTCGGGCCGCGTGCATACCTCCACCGTTACCGTGGCCATAATGCATGAGGTCGACGAGATAGAGATAAAGATAGAGGCCAAAGACCTTAAGGTGGACACTTTCCGTTCCGGCGGGGCGGGCGGCCAGAACGTGAACAAGGTGGAAACCGCCATCCGCATAACGCATGTTCCCAGCGGCATCATTACGCAGTGCCAGGAAGAGCGTTCCCAGGGCCAGAATAAAATGAAGGCCATGGCCATGCTGGCGGCCAAACTGGCGCAGATCAGCGAAGAAGCCCAGACCAAAGCCAACGCCGGCGCGCGTAAGAGCCAGGTCGGCACCGGAGACCGTTCCGAAAAAATACGGACCTATAATTTTCCGCAGAACCGCGTCACCGACCACCGCATACAGGTTTCCTGGCATAATATGCCGGTTATCATGGATGGCGGGATAAGAGAAATGCTCGAAGAGGTGAAGCTCGGGATAGGGAGGCAGGGATCCGATGAGAAATGAGCGCGTGCCCGGCAAGGGCGCCAGGAGCTCCGGGCTGCTGCTGCGCGCGGCTGTACGGCGCCTTGATACGCGCGGCGTTGAAGAACCGGAATTGAACGCCCAGTGGCTGCTGGCCGACGCCCTGGGGACGGAACGCCTTGCGCTCCTGACCGACCTTTCCGTGCCGGTGCCTGCCGCGGCCTTGCGGCGCTTTGAAAATGGTCTGGTCCTCAAAGAGAGCGGCCTGCCGCTGGCCTACATTCTTGGCTGGCAGAATTTTCGCGGGCTTAAGATAAAAGTCGACGCCAGGGTGCTGGTCCCGCGGCCTGAAACCGAGGAACTGGCCGGACTGGCCGCGGATTACCTGAAACCTTTTTCCGGAGATATTTCAGCGCTGGATTACGGGGCCGGCAGCGGCGCTATCGGGCTCTGGCTGGCGCACAGGTTCCCGGTCCTTAAGGTTACCGCGGTCGAAAAATCCGCGCGCGCCCTTGCCTGCGCCCGCGAAAACGCCGCGGCGCTGGGGCTGGCCGGCCGGATAAATTTTATCAGGGCGGAGACCCTGGCGGGAATGCGCGGGAAATTTAACCTGATAGTTTCAAACCCGCCCTATATCCCCACCAGGGTGATAAACGGCCTGTCTCCGGAAGTGCTAAGCGAACCGCGCATGGCGCTGGACGGCGGCGGCGACGGATTGGGCATAGCGCGCATGCTTATTGCGCTGTCCCCGGGGCGGCTGAAAAAAGGCGGGGCCATGCTGCTGGAGGTAGGCGGCGGCCAGGCCAAAAACCTGCTGGCCCGCATGTCCGCCAAAACCTGGACCGGGAAAAAACTGTTTAAAGACCTTAACGGGGTGGAAAGATTCGTATTCGGGATGACAAAATAAAACTATGGATAACCTTATAATCAAAGGCGGCAGGCCGCTGTCCGGGCAGACTGGCATAAGCGGCTCGAAGAACGCGGCGCTGCCCATACTGGCCGCCACGCTGCTTACAAAGGAAAAGTGCGAAATAAAGAACGTGCCGGAACTGATGGATATAAAATCAACTTTTGAGTTGCTTAACTACCTGGGAAAAAATTGCTTTTACGGCTATGGCAGTTTTGTGGCGGAAGAACACGGCCAGCTGAAGCTGCACGCCCCTTACGAACTGGTGCGCAAGATGCGCGCCTCCATGCTGGTGGCGGGCCCGCTGTTGGCGCGGTTCAAAAAAGCGCGGTTCTCGCTGCCGGGAGGCTGCTCTATAGGCATGCGGCCCATAGACATCCACCTGGAAGGATTTAGGAAGCTGGGCGCGCGCGTATCCTATGAAAAAGGCGATGTGCTGCTGTCCGCGAAAAAACTTAAGGCCGGGACGGTGCGGTTCCGGTTCCCCAGCGTAGGCGCTACCGAGAACCTTATGATGTGCGCCGCCCTTATAGAGGGCGTTACCACCCTTAAAAACTGCGCCAGGGAACCTGAAATAGAGGACCTGGCCGCCGCCCTCGCCAAAATGGGCGCCCCGGTGGAGGGCGCCGGCACCGCGACCATAAAAATACACGGGGCCGCCGCCTTAAAAGGTTTGAAATACAGCGTAATGCCGGACCGGATAGAAACCGGCACCTTCATGCTGCTCTGCGCCGCCACGGGGGGGAAGATAAAACTGCTTAACGCCGCCCCAAAAAGTCTGGACGCGCTGATACGCTGCATGAGGAAAGCCGGCGTTAAAATTACGGTCTATAAAGATTCGGTGGAAGTGGAAGCTTCGCGCGGCCGCCCCAGGCCCGTGAACGTGGCCACCAAGCCACATCCGGGTTTTCCTACGGACCTGCAGGCGCCCTGGATGGCTTTCATGGCGCGCGCGGCCGGTGTCAGCGAAGTGCACGAGCATATTTTCGAGAACCGCTTCATGCATGCTCCCGAGCTTGTGCGTATGGGCGCGGACATCATGGTTACCGACAAGAAGGCCGTGGTGCGCGGCGTGGCGGAACTGTTGGGCGCCCCGGTGATGGCCTCCGATCTCAGGGCCGGGGCAGCCCTGGTGGTGGCGGCCGCGGCCGCTAAAGGCAAAACCGTCCTGCGGCGTATCTACCATATCGACCGCGGCTACGAAAAACTGGAACATAAGCTGAAAGACCTGGGTGTGGACGCGTCCCGCGTAAAGGCCTGAACATAGCGGGCCGGGGCAGCTGGCGAGGGAAGACCGACAGACGATGACTTTTAAAGAAGCTGCAGCTGAATTAAGCGGGAGACAGGCCTTCGTTAAGAAGGACGGCTTGGAGCGCGTTTACGCCTGCCTGAAAAAATTGGGCAATCCCCATGAGCGCATAAAAACGGTGCATGTTACCGGTACCAACGGCAAAGGTTCGGTCTGCGCGCTTTTCGAGGCGGCTTCCCTGGCGGCGGGGCTTAAGACGGGGCTTTTCACCTCGCCGCACCTGGTAAGCCTCACCGAAAGGATACGGCTGGGAGGCAGGGACATCCCTGAAAATGTGTTTGCCGGGCTCTTTGAGGAAGTTTTACTCGCCGGCCCCGGCCTGGGTTTTTTCGAGCTGCTGACCTGCATGGCTTTTCTTTTTTTCGAACGGGAAAAAACTGACCTGGCGGTAATCGAAGTGGGTATTGGCGGGCGCTGGGATACGACGAACGTCCTGGTGCAGCCTGAACTGAGCGTTATCACTTCCGTGGATTATGACCACAAGAAATACCTGGGCAATACGCTCGGGGAAATAGCCGCCCAGAAAGCCGGGATAATTAAAAAGGGCGGTATCTGCCTGGCCCCTATACTGCCCGGGGCCGCCCGTGAGCAGATCCTGAAGGAGGCGGCCGGGAAGGGCGCGCAGGCGCATTTTTTCGCTCCGGTATTCGAGGTGACTGCGCGGGACTGGGAAGGCAGCCGCATGACACTGCGGCATAAAAAAACCGGCGAAACTTTTCCTTTTGGCATGCTGGGCGAGGCCCAGGTTTCCAACGCCACGCTGGTCTGGGAGGGCCTTGAGATCCTGCGCGGCCTGGGCTGGCCTTTGAGCCGCGCTCACGCAAAAGCCGGTTTCGGAGCCGCGCGGTGGCCCGCCAGGTTCCAGACGCAGCGCGGCGGCCCCGCTTTCGGCAACGCTTTATTCGTTATAGACGGGGCGCACAATGAAGAAGCGGCGCGCGCGTTCGCCCGCACCTGGACAATTTCGCCTTTTGCCGGCAAATCCTGCGCTTTTGTGGTGGGGATCCTGCAGGATAAGGAGCGCCGCGTAATGCTGGAAACCCTGGCAAGCCTGTGCGGCAGGTTTATTTTCACCAGGCCGGAGTCTCCCAGGGCCGCCGACCCCTGTGCGCTGGCCGATGAGCTTATGGCGATCAAACCCGACGCGGAGGTGGAGGTGCAGCAGGACGTGGGCGCTGCGCTGGCCTGCGCGTCCGGCAGCGGGGTTGTGGCCGTGCTGGGATCTTTTTACCTGGCCGGCGCGGCGCTGGCAAGGATAAGGGAGAGGTAGCGAGGTATCGATTTTTTATCTTGGAGGCCACATGATAGGCATCGGCATAGATATCGGCGGGACAAACACTAAGATAGTAGCGGTAAATGCTGCCGGTAAACTGGTTATGCAGGAGCGGTTCCGCACGGAAGCCGGCAAGGGCGCGGCGGATTTTGTGCGCCGGCTTTCGGCGATAATACCGGCTTTCAGGCGCAAGTACGGAAAAAAACTTGTTTCCATAGGCATAGGCGCGGCCGGGGACGTGGACCCGGAAAAAGGAAAGATACGCTTTTCGCCCAACCTGGGCTGGCGTAATGTGAGCCTTGCCGCCCCGCTTGGGCGGCTTACCGGACTGCCCTGCTTCATGGAAAACGACGCCAATATGGCCGCCTGGGGCGCTTTTGAACTGGAGCTGGGCCGGAAAAAAAGTACCGCCATCACGCTTACGCTTGGAACCGGGATAGGCACGGGACTTATCCTCGACGGAAAACTTTATCACGGGGCCACGGGGTCGGCCGGGGAAGCCGGGCACTTTAAGGTGGAGCGCGACGGGCGTGCCTGCCATTGCGGCGGCCGGGGCTGCCTTGAGGCATACTGTGGCAGCTACGCCATAATGGCGCGCGCAAGGGAACTTGTAAAGGATGAAGCGGCGTTCGCGCGCCGTTTTGGCGCCCCTGCACGCCGTAAATTCAACACTATCTGCCTTACCAACGCCGCCGCCGCGGGCAATAGGGCCGCGCTGCGGGTGTGGGCCGAGACCGGCGACTATCTGGGCCGGGGCCTGGCCGGCCTGATACTGCTGCTTAACCCGGATTATGTGGTGCTTACCGGGGGTGTTTCCAAAGCGAAAAAATGGTTTTTGCCGGCGATGAACGCCGTCCTGCGCAACCAGCAGATAGAAACGCCTTTCGCCCGGGTACGGGTGAAAGTTTCGGATAATTCCGACCTCGGTTCGCACGGGGCTGCCCTGTTCGGACTGGAAAAAAAGCGCAAGCCGTGCGCGGCAAACTGAGAAGACGGACTGGCAGGGATGAAAAAAAACATTTTCCGGATACTTTTAACGCTGGCGCCGGTCATGTCCGCCGGAGCATATGAGCTGCCTTCGTCTACGGGCGCGCACAGGGTGCGTTTTTGGGCCGATGAGGCGCAGTTCAACGAATATACCCGGGTCATCGCGCTCAGCGGAGATGTTAAACTTGAGGAGGTGTCGGCGCAGGACAGGGTGATGAAGCTTGTCCGCGCCAGAAACCTTTCGGTAAATATGGCCAGCAGGACGGTGATCTCCCCGGCGGATTTCGTGGTGGACGACGACACGGGCACTATCTACGGCAAAAGCGGGGAGATCAGTTACGCATCCGACTCGGGCAACATCAACGACGCCCGGTTCTCTTATAAGAATTTCGTATTCCGCGGCCGCCGGGTGGAGTTCGACCAGTCCGGTTACGTCTACAAGAAAGCCAGCGTTACCAGCTGTGAAGAAGAACCGCCGCATTACAGGCTGAGGGCTTCCCGTATTTACCTGGCGCCGGGACGGTATTTCCTGGCTTATAATACGATGCTCTTTATCGGCAAGATCCCGGTTTTCTATTTCCCGGTGTTCTATAAACCTATAGGCGGCGGCACCCCTTTTGTGAGTAGTTTTTTTCCGGGCTACGACGAGCGAAACGGATTTTTTATCAAGTCCAACTACGCTTACCGTATAAACCCGCGGACCAGGGCCAGGGTTTACCTCGACTATTTTGCCAAACGCGGCGTGGGGACGGGCGGAGAGCTGGATTATCACCGGCCGGAAAAAAACACGAGTAATGTGTCGCTTTACCGCATACGGGAATACGGCAGCCATATCGACCGCTGGGGCATCAACGGCGGTTACTGGCATTCCTTCAACCGGTTCAACGAATCGGATCCGGCGCAATACTACAGCCAGTCTTTTTTCCGGCTGATCTCCGACCCGGCTTTTAATAACGATTTTTTTCGCAGCAATCCCTTCGCGGTCTCCCCTGACAAGCAGGCCAGCCTGGCGTTCACCCGCAAATCCAATTACACGGTAATGCGGGTAAGCGCTTATGGCCGCGACGAGCGTTCGGTGCGCAACCCGGAGAAGTTCCGTAAAGCTTATGAGTCGGCTCCCAGGCTGGACCTGAATGTGATGCCGTTCGCCATCCCCGGCGTGCCGGTGCTGAATTCTTGTGGCGGGTACCTGGAAAACGCTAAAGAAGCCGGCCTCCCGTATTATCAGAAAAAGGGCCGCGGCGCCTGGACGGTTTCTAAAACGGTCCCGCTGAGCCGCCGGGTAATACTTTCACCTTCGGTTTTTTACGACCAGGCGGTGCTGTTCTCCACCACCACGGCCGGCAGCGACGCCTGGACGGGGCGCTACGGCGGCAGCCTGAACCTGCGCTATGACCGGCTTTGGGGGTCCATGGACCTGCGCTATTCGTACCAGCGGCGCCTGCGCGAAGGCGCTTTTGCGGCGGACCTCGGTGCGCCCGACAAAGGACAGGAGGCGGAGTCTTTATATGCCGACTTGTTCCTGATGCCGCGCCATAATTCCTATTTCAGGGCGCGCACTTCCTATGACCTGCGGGATTATTTTTCCGCTTCTTTCACGCGCCGGCTGGCTCCCCTGATAGCTGAAGCTTATTATGCGCCCCGGCCTTCCCTGGACCTTTACGCCGAAGATTCCTACAGCTTTTCGGATGGCAACCGCAGTTTCGTTTCGCAGGTGAATTTTGGCGGCGGGGAAACATACTTTGGCGCCGGCCTGGCTAATTACAGCACGTATTCTGCGGCCTGGGTGCTCAGCAATACCGCGGGGTTCCGCCCCTGGCGCGGCTCCAAGTGGCGCGCGGAGGCTACCTTGCGCTACAGGGCGGTGCCTTCGGGGCTGCTGAAATTCAGCTCATTCATGTTCTTCGAAAAATCAGTGTCCCTTTACAGGGATTTCCACGATTTCCGCACCCGTTGGGATTTCAGGGTAAGGGCGGGCGGCGTTAAGGAGTTCTTCTTTTTTGTGAACCTTAAACTTAACGATCCCTCCCGGTACAATAACCTGGACGAGCGCTCCCGGCAATTCTGGCACCCGTGGCGGCAGGCGGGAGCTGTAAGGGATTAGCCGGGGGGGGGCATCGCGGGGCAAAGGCTTTTTTTGACCGGGCGCAAAATGATAAACTATTGTTTCTGAACGGACTGGAAAATATATGAAAAAACCGCTTTGGCTTGTTACCGGCGGGGCCGGGTTCATAGGCTCCAATATAGTGGAGGAACTTTTGCGCCGCAAATGCCGCGTGCGCGTGTTCGATAATTTTTCAACCGGGAAAAAAGAGAACCTGGCTCCGTTCAAGGGTAAGTTCGAGCTGGTAAAGGGCGACCTGCGCCGGCCCCGTGACCTGGCCAAAGCCATGAAGGGCGTGGCCTATGTGCTGCACCAGGCGGCGTTCCGGTCAGTGCCCAAATCGGTGGATAACCCGCGCGCCGCCAACGACAGCAACGCCACCGGCACCCTTAACGCCCTGATGGCTGCCAAGGCGGCAGGGGTCAAACGGTTCGTTTACGCCGCCACCAGTTCCGCCTACGGCGAATGTAATATTTTCCCGCAAACGGAAGACCTGCCTACCGCGCCGGTTTCCCCCTACGCGGTAAGCAAGCTGGCGGGCGAGCATTATTGCCGGGTTTTTGCCCGGACCTACGGGCTGGAGACGGTGGCGCTTCGCTATTTTAACGTGTTCGGGCCAAGGCAGAACCCGGAGTCCGTTTATTCGGCGGTCATTCCGCGCTTTATGGAACTGGTAATGCGCGGGCGGCCGCTGGAAATGCACTGGGACGGCCGGCAGTCGCGGGATTTTACTTACGTGAGCAATATTGTGGACGGCAATATCCGCGCGGCGCTGGCCGGAGGCGAAATTTCCGGGAGGACCATAAATGTGGCCACCGGGACGAATATCTCGCTCTTGGACATTGCCGGCCAGCTGGAAAAAATAGTCGGGCGCAAGATTCCCATGACCTTTTCCCCCAGGCGCCAGGGCGACATCCGCAAGACCTATTCCGATATCTCTCTGGCCCGCAGGGTGCTTAAATATAAACCACTGGTGGGTTTCCCGGAAGGCTTGCGGCTCACCTGGGCTTATTTCTCCGGCAGTTATAAGGGGGGGGAATGATATTTAATGTCTCGTCTTCGTCGGGTTGGATAGAGGTGGTCTGCGGCAGCATGTTCTCCGGTAAAACACAGGAGCTTATAAGGCGCCTTAAATTGGCTAACATAGCCCGGCAGAAAGTGCAGGTCTTTAATTCCCACCTGGATACCCGCTATTCAAAGGAGCATCTGGTCTCGCACGATAAGACCACGCTGTCGGCCCGCCCGGTGAAAACCGCCAAAGAAATCCTTAAGGAAGTGGCCCGCGACACGCAGGTGGTGGGCATAGACGAGGCGCATTTTTTCGGGGATGAACTGGCTGAGGTCTGCGGCAAACTGGCGGATTGCGGTAAGCGCGTTATAGTGGCCGGGCTCGACCAGGATTACCGCGGCGCCCCGTTTACTACCATGGCCAAACTTATGGCCGTGGCGGAGTTCGTCACCAAGAACCTGGCCATCTGCATGGTTTGCGGCAATCCAGCCCATTTCAGCCAGCGTTTGACGGATTCCGGGCGCCGCATAGAAGTAGGGGCCGGGGATAAGTACGAAGCCCGCTGCCGCAAGTGTTTCCAGCCTGAAAATTGAGGCGCCGGGCGCTCTCTTCCCGGGAAAATAACATGTACCGCTCTGAAAAATTCAATCCCTCGCTGTTCGGCAGATTATTCCATTTGGGGGGCAAACTGTCACTTGCTAACCGCTGGCTCAGGCTGGCGGAGGCGTTGCCCTGGGGAAAGCTCGACGAGGCTTACGGCCGGTATTTCTCGGCCGGTTATGGCCGGCCCGCCAAGGATTCGCGGCTGGTTTGCGGCCTGCTGGCGGTAAAACAGCTTAAGAATATTTCCGACGAGGACGCGGTCCTGGAATTTATGGAAAGCCCGTATATCCAGGCTTTTTGCGGGCAGGAATATTTTGCCCTGGAGAATGTGGTGAACCCCGGCATGCTTTCCGAACGCCGCAAACGTCTTGGGGCGGAGTTCCTGGCGCTGCTGGAGGGGGAACTGGCCGCCGCGCTTAAAGCCAACAAGGACCTGAAATTCCACGGTGTCCGCCCGGCCATTGCCGGGGAGTGTTTCTTCTGCTCACTGTTTGACAGGGTGCGTTCCGTTTTTTTCAAATAAAAAAGCGGGACATAATCCCGCCGTAGGCCGCCGCCCGGGGGCCCGGTTCAGGGACTCCATTGCGGTGTAAAAGAGCTGCCCTTCAGTTCCGTAAGGGGATGAGGGGCGCTGCCGTCCGAATCCATTACGAAGATCTCCTTGCGTCCGCGCCTGGTGGAGGTGAACGCTATGAACCTGCCGTCGGGGGACCAGGACGGGTCTTCGTTGTCGCCGGCTTTTTCGGTAAGGCGGCGCACCTGGCTGCCTGTGATGTCAGTCAGGAAAATGTTAAATTTGTCCCTGGAGGTTTCCCTGCCGGCGAATACCAGCCATTCTCCCGAAGGGGACCAGGAGGGGGAGTCGCACCAGTTCAGCTTGGTCAGGCGGCGTGTTTTACCGGTGGTGAGGGTGAGTACGTAAACCTGCGGGTTGCCGGCCCGGTCCGAAACAAAGGCCACCTCTTTCCCGTCGGGCGACCAGGAGGGGGAGGTGCTGAGGCCGAAGCCCTTCAGGAGGGCTTTCAGTTTTTTTGTAACGATGTCCAGCGCGTAGATGCCCGGGTCCTCGCCTCTCGAGAGCGTCATTACCATGGTGAGGCCGTCGGGAGAAAATCCGCCCGGGATATTGAGGCCCTGGAAGGTGGTGAAAGGGCGTATCTTGCCGGCTTTAAGGTCTATCTCGAACATGTCCGGGTTGCCCCAGCGGTAGGTGGTATAGTAGATGCGCGCGGCGTCCTGCGACCAGCGCGGCAGCAGGTTTATGCTGTTGTCCGAGGTGAGTTTGGAGAGGTTCTCCCCGTCGTAATCCACCATGTAAATCTCTTTGCGGCCGGTTGAGTTGTTGGAGAATACGAGTTTCGAGTGCGCTATCCCCTTGCGTCCCGCCAGGCGTTCGGTAAGGTCATCGGCCAGGAGGTGCGCGGCCCGGCGCATCGCCCGTTTTTCCCCCTGGTAGTGCTTTTCCACGGCTATTTTCCCGGAAGCGAGGTCGTATAATTTTGCGTTGAAGGTCCAGACCGAGCCCGCGTCCTGCGCCTTGCCGGTTATTAAATGGGGCGCAAGGAGCTTCCAGAATTCAAGGGCCTGCGGCCCAGCGTCGAGATTCGCCGTGGACAACGCGTCTTCCTGTATGTCGAAATATCGGGAGAAAAGGAGGTCAGAGCGGACGATGTCGCGCAAGGTTTCCGCGAGATCTAGGTCGGCCTGGCTGCTGGCGCGGACCGGCAGGAACTGTGAAAGCGCTACCTGCTTTTTTTTCAGCTCCTTTGCTGAGTCGACCCCGATATAGATGTTCGTGGCGGCCGCAAGCGGCAGCGCGGCCGCGAGTAAGAGCAGAGCCGTTAGCCCTTTCATGCGGAGGGATTATCCTTTTTTAAGGCCCGGGTTGGCCGGTTTGGGCGCGGGATTTTGTTTGGGCGGGGAAAGCTTGTTGAGATGGTCCCTTGCCGTTGCCGCTTCCTGCGATTTGGGGAAATCCCGGATTACAGAATGCAGGTATTTCGCGGCTTCGCTCTTTTTGTCGCCGGGCAGCTTCAGCAGCGCCAGGGCGTATTTAAGACGCGCGGCGGGAACGCGGGCCGAGTTGGGGAATTTTTCCAGGACATTGGCGTAGGCCAGCGCCGCTTCCTGCCAGTGCTCTCTGAGGTAAAAAGATTCGCCCATATAGAAAAACGCGCCTTCCGCGAGTTCCCCGGCGGGGAATTTTGAGAGATAGGTTTTGAATCCCGTGGCGGCGCCGTCGAAGTTGTTGTTGAGATACGCGTTGTAGGCGTCGTTGTAGATTTTTCCGGGCAGAAGCGCGGTTGCCACTTCTTCCTGCTGTTTGCGGATGGTCTGACCTATGGCGTTGACGCGCTTGTTCATGGAGAGGTCTATTTCGTCGAGCCGGCCGGACAGGCGGCCCATCTGCGTGGAGATGTCCTTCATGTTTTCCGAGGAAATGTTGAGGTTCCGGGAAAGGTCGTCCATCTTGACGGCCAGTTCGGCCTGGTTCTTCTGCATGCTGGAGAGGTTGTTGTTGAGGTCGTCCATCTGGCTCTGCATCTGCAGCATGTCCTGCTGGGTGGCTACGCAGCCGGCGGCCAGCAGGCAGGCGGGTATAACTATAAGCGTTCGGAGGCGGCGCATTTATTGGGCCTTTATCTTGGTCTCTGCCCTGCGGTTCAACTGCCAGCAGGCGTCGGTTACTTCCTGGCAGACCGGCACTTCTTCCCCGTAGGAAATGGTGCCGATGGAACTTTCGGCTACGCCCAGGCGCACGTAATAGTCGCGCACGGCTTTAGCCCGTTTCTGGCCCAGGGACAGGTTGTATTCGGTGGTACCGCGTTCGTCGCAATGCCCTTCCACCAGCACGGTCCATTCTTTGCGGGCTTTAAGCAGGGTGGCGTTGGCCTGCAGTATGCCGCGGCTGTCTTCGGAAAGTTCGTAGCGGTCGTAGTTGAAACTTATCGTCTTCAGGTTCGCCTGTGGTATGAATTCCGCGCCCCGGATGTCCCCTTCCAGCGTCATGGTGTCGCTGCTGTCTATCACTTCAAGGGACGGGATGGTGGCCGTATCTCCGGTCATGTCGTCACCGCGGCCGTCCTTCTTCGCGTTTCGCCCGGCGCAGGAGGAAAGGATGAGCGCCGCCAGCAGCGGCAGGGCAACGATTTGAAGGGTAAAATGCTTTCTCATTTAACAAGAACCTCCGTAAAGCGATACATCTGCATATAAACTATAAAAAAACAAGACACAATACAATAGCGTTGGCAAATCCAGGCGTCCGCGGCGTGGCATGTCCCGGTGAAAGTATGGCTAAGCCGCTATGTATAGCCCGGCCGAAAGCAGCAGGCCGTACACGGCCACGAACCTTGCCGTTTCCGGTACCAGCAGGGTAAACTGGCCGCGGGCCGCGCGCTCCCTGAGCCTGACCGCCAGGGGGGCGGAGAGCGCGCAGAAAACAAAGGGCCAGATGCTGCCAAAGGTGACGGTGAAAAGGTAGGGCACGAAGATCAGGGCGTAGTACAGTTTTAAGGAGGCGTCCGGCCCCAGCGCGCCGGCCAGCGTGCGAAACCTTGCCGCGCTGTCGGGGCGCACGTCGCGCATGTTGTTGGCGTGGAGTATGGCCGTTATCAGCAACCCTACCGGGATTGAGGCCCACAGCGCTTCCGGCACAAAACCGCCGGTCTGTATCAGGGCCGTGCCGGTGACTATCAACGGTCCAAAAGCCAGGAAAACCCCTATGTCGCCCAACGCGCGGTATTTGTAGGCGCCCGCGCCGGTATAGGACCAGGCCAGCGCCAGCCCGGCAGCTCCCAGCCAGAGCAGTTCAGGCACATGGTTTTTAAAAGCCAGGTAAAAACCGGCGGCCGCCCCGGCCGCCAGCAGGCCCGCAGCCAGGCGCAGCGCGGCTGCTGGGGAGAGCATTTTGTCCACCAGCGCCCTGTCGTCCGCCGTGCGCGCCGTGTCCACGTTGTTCTTAAAGTCGAAATAGGTATTGGCCAGGTTGGCCCCGGAGTGTACAAGCAAGGCCGCGGGCAGCGTAAGGGCCAGGTCCGTCCAGGAAAACCTGCCGTGGCGCGCCGCCGTAACCGACCCTAGTATTACCGGCACCAGCGAGGCGGGCCAGGAGTAGGCGCGCAGGATAATGAGCCACCGTTTTATCATGGTTCAGCGCGTGCGCTTTACCAGCGCCAGCAAAAAGCCCTTAAGTTCCAGCGCGCCATCCCGGTCCGGCAGTGCGTCTATAAGCGGAGTTAAGGTTTTTATCCGCTCCAGGGCGGAATTTCTCGCCGCCGTGGTGAATCCGCCTTCCTTTACCAGGGCCGCCAACGCAAGGGCGGGAGCCAGGTCGGCCGTGGGGCCTTTGGCCAGTTCAGCTGCCAGCGCCGCTGCCCGCGGGCCGGCCGCCGGGTCGTTCATTGCAAGTATCAGCGGCAGAGTGAATTTGCCTGCCGAGATGTCTTTCAGGACCTCTTTGCCGCATTGCCCCGGGTCCCCGTCGAAGTCAAGAGCGTCGTCCGTTACCTGGAACGCGCAGCCGGTCTGTGAGCCTATGTTGGCGCAGGGCTCAAGCAGTTCCCTGCGGCCGGCCAGACTTGCCGCTGCCAGCGCGCACCAGCGGAACAAAGCGCCGGTTTTCAGTGTTACTATGCGGGCGGCGGTGTCGGCTGAAATTTTGCTGCCCCGCATATTCTCTTCCAGCAGGGCGCCTTCCGTCATGTGTTTTACCGCCAGCACCAGTTCCCTGCCGAGGTCCGGGGAGATCGTGGCGGCCAGGTCGAAAGCCAGCGCTATCACCAGGTCCCCTACCAGGATGGCTGCGTTTACTCCCAGCCTGGCGTTTAGCGTGGGGTGCCCACGGCGGCAGCGCGCCATATCGATGCAATCGTCGTGCAAAAGGGAGGCGGTATGCGCCAGTTCGGCCGCTACGGCCAGTTTCACCCCCTGGCGGGCATCCAGGCTGAGGGCGCGGGCCAAAAGCAGGGTGAAGCGCGCCCGGACCGCTTTGCCTATGAAGGCAGCCGGGAACAGGGAGAAATTAAAAATTTCCCGGTCTATGCCGTCCAGGGCCGCGTTAACGCCGTCCCTGACCGCAAGCATGGAACTTTCAATATTCCGAGCTGTTTTTGCCATAATCATTATCCGGGAAATATTCTAGCATTTACGCGATTGCCCCGGCTTAAGCAAGGCCAATTAGAGGGTAATACTGCCTTATGTGCCTAAAGTCACAGTATTTAACATTGACACTGCCGGAGGGGGTAACCTATAATTTGACAAGTGGGGTTTGCGCAAAATTTATATTTTATTTTCCTGACAGAACGCCGTTCAAGGAGCGCCGCATGAAACACCTTATTCTTTTAACCGGTTTTATGTTCATCTACCAGTTTTCGGAGGCGGCTTATATAGCGCAACGGCGCGGGGAAGTGGAGCTTAAGCAAAGCGGGGCCACCGATTGGCGGCTGCTGGCGGGCAACGACAACGTGCCCCTGGCCGCGGGCGACGAACTGCGCACCGCCAGGGCTTCCACGGCGGAGATTTTCATGGATGACGGTTCGCGGGTGAAACTGGCCCCCGTTTCCGCTTTCAAGCTGTCGGCGGAGAATAAGGATGCGGTGTCGCTGGGGCTCTATTTCGGCCGGGTCCGTTCCTGGGTGAAGAAATTTTCAAAAAAATTCGAAGTGCGCACCCCTTCCGCGGTCTGTGCCGTACGCGGTACGGATTTTATGGTGTCGGCGGATGCGGACGGCAACAGCCGCGTGGAAGTTTACGAGGGCAGCGTGCTTGCCGGCGATTCCAAAGGGAATACCGGGTTGGTGCGGGAAGGCCAGTTCTCCGATATCCCCAACGGCGGGAAAATGAAAGACCCCGGCTCCAACCCCAACGAGCCCGGCGACATGAATGCTACGCTGGGTGACGCAAGGCAGGCGGCCCGGGCCGAGATCTACGGGGAAATTTCCAAAGAGGACGTACTGGCCAGGGCACAGGAGGAGATGCAGTCGGCCGAGTACCAGAACCGCAAGGTGGCCATAGACGCTTTCGGCAACAGGGTGCGTATGGAGGAATATACTATACGGCCCGCCGCCAACCAGTTTAAATACGTGGTGCTTAATACCCGCGCCAGCCGCTTCGACTTCGGCAAGATACTGTTCACTTTCAACGCCGCCCTGCCCTCGGATCTTTCATTGGCTACCGCCAATATGATTTCTTCCCCCGGTTCCTCCGCCCCGGAGTGGTACCTTACGGACATGAACAGCGTTATGAGCAACACCACCGACAAGGTTACCGAGGACGCTTCAGGGGGTACCATGGTCTATAACGGCAGTTTCACCGACCCGCGCCGCAACCTGGTTTTCGGGAGCTATTCCTTTTATGCCGCAGGGCCGGACCAGGCCTTGGAAGGCGGCGGGCTTGGCAGGCTGTTGTGGGCCAAAACCGATTATAATGTGCCGCTTAACCAATGCAGCGCGATCTCTTACCTTGGCGGCTCGGCGCCTACCGGAGCCCCCCAGTCATCCCCTTCCGGTTCGGACGTTTTTCATACTTACCTGAGGAATGATTATTCGGACGGCACCTGGATAGCAGCTTCGGACTATGTGCTGTTCGACGACGGCAAGATCCTTTCCACCGGTGATTTCGGGGCGGGCCTGTCCGGGGGGGAAACAGTGGACCAGATAACGGACCGCCTTAACTTTGAGCGCGTTTATACCAGCAACCTTTTTGACGGCCGCTCCATAAATGTGATCTATTCCGCCAAGATGCTTAAAGACGCAGGCCTGCTGCGGTTTAATTAGGAAATCAGCGTATGTTAAAAATAAACAATCACTTCTTTGAACTGTGCGTAGCCGCGGGCCTGGCCTTGTGCCCTTTCACTCTCCTTAACGCCGGAATAAAAATTACCCCGGTGGCTGATATCTCACTGCTGGGCGGGAAGTATTACCTGGATTCCGACGCGGCCTCTTTCCAGGGCCGGTTCGACGCTTTTTTCTCCCCGGCCATGAAGCTGGGTGAGAACCACGACCTGATACCGATTTACTCCGGCAACTATTCAGGTACGCAGGATATACAGGAACTAGCCGGCGGCGGTGTGCTCACCCGTCAGCGCCAGACCCACACTTTCTCGCTGAAATATGTGTATACGGATGAGTTCAATAAGTATAAACCACGCATTTCCTATTCCAAGGCCCTTATAAAGGAAACCAAGGACGAAAAATGGAACGACGGTCTTTTTGATTACACTACGCTCTCGGTGGGTATCGACGCGGAGCAGGAGCGACCGCACGGCACCTTTACCGAATCCTATGATTTTTACAAGGTGGCTTATCCCAACTACAGCACGCTGTTGTCCCAGTCCCAGTCCGTCTTCAACGATACCGACACTTTTAACCAGTTGTCCACCAATTCCGGCACGGACCCTATGGATAATACCAGTCACCGGCTGGGTTTTACTTATGCCTGGTTTCCCGAGCCGCTTAATATGAAGGCCGGCTACGACCTTACCTACCGCAGTTACGCGGACCAGGCTATTGCCGCCAGGCCCGTTACGGGGCAATCGCCTTTCAAGAGCGACAAGCGCGCCGACATAATGCAGAACTTGAGTCTTAAGGCTAACCGCGTCCTGAAGCCGCTTTACCTGAGCGCCGGCGTGCGCGTGGGCTGGCTGAGTTCCAACCAGGGCTCTTACGATTCCGTGCAGAGCGAATACATGGAGGATTACTACAGCTATGTGGACATAGCCGTAAGCCCCGCCATGAACCTGGCGCTGAAGAACGGCGCGCAGTTCGGTTTTGCGCTGGATTGGCGCCGGGTATATTACCTGGGGCGCCTGAAACAGGGCGTTACCGGCACTTACGCCGATTCCGAAATAAACCAGACTTTCTGGCTTACCTCCATAACGGCCCGGTATCCGGTCTTTAACCGTTTTTTCGCGCGCGCGGCGTATAACTACCAGGTTTCAACCTCCAATATGCGCTACGAGGAGAACTACAGGTATAACTACAGGGCCAGCACTTACCTGCTGGGGCTGGAATGGGAATTTTAAAGCAGTGATGCCGGCGGTAGTGTGAGGGAGAATACAGTAATTAGTTTTTGGCTGGCGGTTTGCCGCACAGCCGCGTTTCCCAGGAGAACTTATGTTTAAAACTAAAAAACTCATTTTAAATCTGGCGGTGCTGGCGATAGCGCTGTGCGCCGCGCAAGCCAGCGCCCAGGTGCCGGGGGGTATCTCCACGCAGCCGGTTGCCAACGGCGCCACTGTTTACCTTACCAGCGGCAATGGAACCTGGCAGAACTATGAATGGGATATGGAAAACAATATCGCCAAAGACGCGGACGGCAATATTTACATGGCGGGAACTTTTTATAATGGTTCCCAGAACGTGATATATATAAGGAAAATGAATCCAGTGTCCGGCATTGAGATATGGACCAGCACATTTACGGGTACCGGCGACGCTTATGGCCGCGGTGTGGCCCTGGACGGAGTGGGCAGCCTGTATGTGCTGGGCAGGATGATGGATTCCCAAATAAATAAAATATTGGTGGCAAAATATAATCCCGCTACCGGTGTGCAGGTTTCGTCCTGCTCTTATGATTCCGGCAACGGCAATAACGCTTACGACATTGTGGCCGATGCCGCCGGCGCCTATGTGGCCGGTACCACCGGCAACCAGATAGCTGTAATGAAATTCCCGGCCGGGAGTTGTGCTGTTTCCAAGGTTAATGTGAGCGGCGGTTCCTATAGTTCAGGCTATGCCATAGCGTTATCCTCCTTAACGCACCTTGTCGTTTCCGGAACCATGAACGAGGAAACCGGTTACGGTAACGAGATCTGGCTGGGCAAATTCAATAAGTCCAACCTGTCCCAGGTCTGGGCCAGTACCTATACTCCTGCCGAAAACCATCAGTACTGGGGCCAGGACGAGGCTCATGCCGTTAAAACCGACGCCGTCGGCAACATTTACGTTGTAGGCTTTTACCAGGGCCAGAATACCGGCAACGATGTCTGGCTGGGTAAATACGACCCATCCGGTAACCTGATCTATACGAAAACCAAGAACGGCCCCTCCAACGGCTATGACAAGGGTTACGGAGTGGCGCTGGATTCTGTAGGTAATGTTTATGTGACGGGCAAAGTGCAGGCCTATACGCTGGGCCAGGGGGATAATCTGTGGCTGGGTAAGTATTCTCCTTCCGGTTCCCTTATTTCCGAGGTGGTTGCGGACAGGGGTTCTGAAGTCGGCTATGACGTTGAGGTAGGCAGCGTCATGGTGACCGTGGGCGGCGGCTTTGACGATAGTTACGGCCTTGTTACCGTTGCCCCCGAACAGTTCGGCACGCCGCAGCAGCTTTTTGCTGGCCCCGGCTGGAATACGGGCTCGGTCAATCTTTCCTGGGTTTTCGAGTCCGCCGATATTTCCGCTTACAAAATACAGTATTCCACTATTCCCGGCACAGCCTGGAGCCCCGCCAGTGCGCAGGTGACCGAATCCGGCTTGTCCGTTACCTCGGGTGATACGCGTATCCACACGCTTGGCGGCCTGCCTACTTTTGTAACCGGCCAGTCAGGTGCCGCTGGCAACGGCGTGACCGGGCCCGCATATTATTTCAAGGTCTGGACCAGTCCCGACTCCGCTATCTGGACCGAACTGAATGTGACCACCAGTGTGCCTTATGCGCCTTTCAACCCCTGGATGGTGATGGACCGCGGCCTGGACAGTTTCTACACTTTCAACAGCGCGCGTGTTCCCGTAGCGGGCATGGCCCGTGACGCGGGCGGCAACACTTATATCGCCCATGCCGCCGGATATACCGGCATGATGCAGGGCCTGGCGCTTTCCAAGGTAAATCCCCAGGGCGTGTCCGAATGGACCAGTTTTCATAATTCCAGTTCAACCAACGGGCGTTTTAACGCCAGCCTGGTGGTGCTGGACGCCAGCGGCAATATTTATGTCGCCGGTTCTGCCGCTTTTGAGGGGCCTGTAAGCGGCGACAACGCGTGGGTGGCAAAGTTTAACAGCGCGGGCGTGCTGCAGTGGGAAAACATATTAGCCGGCCCTGAAGCGGACGGCGATGACAGGTTCTCCACACTGGCCCTGGACCTGGGGGGCAATGTTTATGCCGCGGGTTCCGTTAAGGCCGGCAGCGGTGAGAATGACGACATGCTGGTGGCCAGGTATAGCCCTTCCGGCGCGTTCATTTCTTCCGCCACTTTCGACAATGGCCCCGCTTCGGCTTTACCCGCGGAGATCTGGACACTGGCCATAGATGCCTCCAATAACGTGTACGCTGGCGGTTATGTGAGTTCTCCCAACGGCACGGCTCCCGACAGGGACGCGGTGGTGCTGAAACTGAATTCTTCGCTGACCATCGTAAGCAGCCATGCTTATGTGAACGCCACCCCTCCCCTCACAGCGGACGTTGAAACCTTAGACAGGGTTACCGGCCTGGCTGTTGACGGCGCCTTTCTTTACGCTTCCGGCATGAAATCCAGCAATACGCTGCCTCAGTTCTGGGTGGCCAAGCTTAACCCCGCCAACCTGGCTTCCATTGTCTGGGAAAGCACGCATACCGCGGACGGTTTGGCCGCGGCGGCTTACGGGCTTAAAATAAATTCCGGCAGCCTGTATTTGGCCGGTTTCGAAACGCGTACCTACCCGCCCGACGGCAACAGGAATATGCTGCTGCGTAAATATGATATGGCGAGCGGGGCGGTGGACTGGAGCAAGTCAATAGACGGTTCGTATATGAACGAATCCGTACAGGCTTTTGGCGTGGAAGCCGGCGCGGACGGGTATTTCTACCTCAGCGGGCTCTTTAACATGTGGGGGTCTGACGAAGAAGGCCAGCCCGGTGTGGCCCGCGTCTCCGAGCCCTCCAGCGGCCTTACCGCGATGACCGGTTATAAACCCTGTTCGGTGCAGCTGTCCCTGATGACCGATACGGACCTGGCAGCCGGGACCACCTTCTATGTGCATTACACCACCGATCCCGCCGGTGTGGTTTTTAACTCCGCGGCCGCGCAATACACTTTCTTCATTGATTACCCCGCCTTCAGCGGCTCGCCCGTCAGCCGCCTGGTGCCCGGCCTTGAAGCCGGCAACGGGGTGCCTGTGCCCGGACAGAGGAATATTGATTCTCCGACTTACCGCTTCAAACTGGGTTACCAGCAGCCGTCCGAGGTGGCGGTAACGGAACTAAGCGGTTCTACCGAAGCCGTGGCCAATACCCCCGGCACCTGGGACCGCATGGACCGCTATCCCAACGGCAATCTCTTTGTGTTGAATAACGCGCATGGCGAAAGATTCCCGCTGGTGCGGGACGCTGCGGGGAATATCTATACCGCCGGTTCTTTCAACGCTTGGGGCTGGAATTCCAACACAGCCTATGTGCGCAAGTTCAGCCCGCTCGGACAGCCGGTCTGGACCAGGTATTATTCCGACGAATATAACAATTCCAGCCCGGTCATAAACGCCCTGGCGCTGGACGCCGCAGGCAATTTGTACGCCGCGGGAACCAAAGGTTCGGACTATTGTATGTCCAACGACTACCCCTGCACCATGCCGGAGTCTGTTACCAGCAAAGACGTTCTCCTTATTAAGTATTCCGCGGTTTCCGGCCGCATGCACTGGGCCCGGTCTTACGACATAGACGGCGGCAATGATCACGCCTATGGCCTGGCTGTCAGCCCGGCAAATGTTTTTGTGGCCGGCAAGTTTTATAACAACACGGACGCTAATACTTACGACGACGCTTTCCTGGCCGCTCTCGACACTGACGGGGAGGTGCAGGACCTCTATAAGCTGCCGGATGTGTCTTCCGGAGAGGAACGTTTCCGGGCAGTGGCATATGATGTTGAGGGTGACTTGCTGTATGCCGCTGGAAGAATATTCAACGGGACGGACGCGGACGGACTTGTTAAAGTTTTTACGTTCGACGGCTCCCTGAACGACGAGGGCACGGACCTTACCGCCGAGTTCGGGGTTGAGGATGAGATCTACGCCGTTGCCGTTGACACGGACAATGCTGCCGTATACCTGGCCGGCGCAGTGGATGGGGGAATGGGTACACAGGACGCTTACCTGGCTAAGTATGACGCTCAGGACCTGGCGGGCGGGGCATTGTGGGAAAAAACCTACAATTCCACCAACCAGAACCCGGACGAAGCCTATGGCCTGGCACTGGATGGTGTGGGCGGCGTTTATATCTCCGGAACCGAGTTCAGGTATGACCTGAACCAGGGCAAGAACATTTTCGTGCGCAAATACAATACCGAGGGTGACTTTATCTGGTCCCAGGTGCTTAACAGCGCCGGGAACAATGAAGATACTGCCGGCGGCATAGTCGCCGACAGGGCAAGGAATGTGTATGTGGCCATGGACGCGGCGCAGATGGGCGCTGTGGCGGGCGGCTATACTGTGCCCGGGACCTATACCGTCGACACCATTAACGGCGCCGGATATTTCAAACACACGCAGTCCACCATGACAGCTACCAACCCCAAACTTACCGTACGGGTAAACAAGGTTCCCAACCTGGGCCTTGAGGGTGTGGCCGTCGCCGTAATGTCTTTCAACCAGACCGGCGGCATGGATCCCAACGGTATACGCATGGGAGTGACTGATTCTTCAGGCGCGGTAAATATGTCGCTGCCCTCGGGCCGCGGTTACTTTATCGCCATTTCAAGCCACAACATGGTGCCTACCATCACCGAGCAGATCTCGGATCCCAACAATAACTTCTTTATAGAGCTGAATGCCGACGCTACCCGGCAGTATTACATTACAGACAGGCAGCCCGCCGCCGACCCGGTGAA
>MGVB01000120.1 GCA_001800275.1 Elusimicrobia bacterium RIFOXYA12_FULL_57_11 | reverse complement strand
CGGCAGGCCATGGAAGGCAAGCCGTTGAGGGTTTTCGGGGACGGCCGTCAATTGCGGGACTATATCTACGTGGAGGATCTGGCAAACGCTTTCATCCTGGCTGCGGTGACGGAAAAATGTCGGGGAGAGGTTTTTAACATTGGCAGCGGCCTGGGGATAAGTTTCGGCTCCATGGTAGAAGCTATCCTGCGCGCGGTCAAAAAGGGCCGCGTGGAATACGTTGCCTGGCCTGAAGATTATATAAACGTGGAGACAGGGGACTATGTGTCCGACAATGGTAAATTTAAATCTTTCACCGGCTGGCGTCCGGAAGTGTCTTTTGAGGACGGTGTTGCCAGGACAGTGGAGTATTACCGCTGCAACCAGCCGCATTATTGGCAGTGATGAGACCTCTCGTTTCTGTATGTATCCCAGTCTATAACGGCGCCCGCTTCATCGGGAGGGCTCTGGACTCCGCGCTTGCCCAGACCTATGCCCCTCTTGAACTGGTGGTGCTGGATAACGCCTCCACGGACAATACCGTGGAAATAGTTTCCCGCTACCTCGGGGACCCGCGGGTCAGGCTGGTTAGAAATTTGGCCAACATCGGAGCCATCTCAAACTTTAATAAAGCTGTTTCCGAGGCCCGGGGGGAATTCATCAAGATCCTGTGCGCCGACGATTATCTGCGCCGCGACTGTCTGGAAAAGCAGGCCGCTCCCTTCCTGGGCGGTGACAGCGCGCGCATAGTAATGACCTGCAGCCCGCGCAGCGTGGTGGGCGAAGATGAAGCGGTGTGGCTGCGGCGCGGATTTGCCGGCCGGGAGGGAGTGGTGGACGGGCGCGAGGCAGTACGGTTGAGCGTAAGGGCGGCCACCAACCTGCCGGGGGAATCTTCCTGTGTGCTGTTGCGCGCTTCCGCGCTAAAAGCTGCCGGCGGGTTCAGAGATAAGTTCAGCCTGTGCATGGATATAGACTGCTGGAGCCGCATGCTGGTTTCAGGGGACCTGTATGTGACCGCCGGTACATTATGCTACTACCGCATCTCCCCCAGATCCTGGAGTATCTCCATTGCAAGACTTCAGTCTTCCGATTACCTGGCTTTTATTGACGAGGTGGCGCGTGACGGACGTTTTGGCCTGACTGGTTACGATCTTGGGTTGGGCCGCCTGCGGGCCAGGCTGAATGGGGGGTTGAGGTCTTTTTTTTCAAGGGTGGTCTTTCTCCTGACAGCGGTTAATCGGAGGTGCTACGGCGAAAGAAACGGTGGCAGGTAATGAAAAATAAAGTTTTTTCGGTTGTGGCCGTGGCCCTGTTCTTTTTGGCCAGCACCGGTATGGGATGCCGGCCTTGTTGTTTTTTTCGCCTAACTTTTGCTATGGGATATCTTGGCAGCTAGTTAAAATAAGGAGTTAAGTTTTAGGCGGATAGCGTGAAGGGCTTTGCCGGCGAACAGGGGAATATCCTTGGCTTTCCAGTTGCCCGATCTAAGAAAACAGTATGCCCGCAGGAGCGAGGCCCTGAAATAAACGCCGCTGGCTTCTTTTTCGGTCACTCCCGGAAGCCGCAGCATAAAATCACTGCCGCTAAGCCATTGTTCCCAGTCCTGGTCCAGGCCGGGGGGGAACAACCGGTGTTTTTTTGCTATCCCGTAAAGTTTGCTTCCCGGATAAGGGGTGGCGATAGTAGAAGAAACATAGGACAGAAGTCCCTTGCTGACCAGGCCTTTTGCGAACGCCAGTGTGTTCAGGGTGTCTCTGGTATTCTCGTATTGCAGGTGGCCGTCTTCTTCCCATACATTGTAAAGCATGAACAGCCCGAATACCTTTATGTTGTGTTTTTTTAAAAGCCTGCAGGCGTTTTCAACCTGTTCAAGGGTGATGTTCTTTTGTGTCCCGTCGAGGGTCCGCTGGTTGCCGGACTCTATCCCCAGGTGAACATACCAGCAGCCCGCTCTGGCCATCAACCGGACAAGTTCTTCCGGGAGCGGGTGAGCCCGTAATTGCGCTTTCCAGGTGACACCGAAGTCCCTTTTGATCAGTTCCCGGCAGACTGCGGTGGCGTGCTCTATGTTGTTGTTGAATTCGTCCCCATTGTCGAAAAACTCGCGGATAGAAAAAGTTTTTTGCAGGTGCTCTATTTCGTCAGCGATGTTTTCCGGGGAGCGCAGCCTTAGCCAGGGTTTTGAGCTCTTCCATATAATGTTAGAACAGAAGGTGCAGTCGAAAGGGCAGCCGCGCGAGGAGAGGATAATAGTCTCCGGGTTTTTCTTTGTGACAAACCACCCGCGGTACTCTTTGGATGCAAGGAGGTCTCGTGCGGGGAACGGGATCTCGTCCAGATCTTGTATGAATTCTCTGGGCTGGTTGGTGATAACCTTGTCATTATCGCGCCAGCAAAGTCCGGCTACCTCCGACAGGGGGCGGCCGGAAAGCAGCGCCTGTACGAGTTCAAGCGAGGTTTTCTCTCCTTCTCCGCAGACCACTATGTCGCATGGCGACTTCTCAAACGGTTCGGCCGGAATGGCGGTGGCGTGCGGGCCGCCCATTACGACTATGCGGCCGGGTGCGTTCTCTTTCAGCCTCCGCGCTAATTCATAGGCCCCCTGGGCGCAGGGTGTGATAAAAGAGATGAATACGATATCCGGGGAGTGGCGGATAATTTCGTTGTAAGTCCCCTCCAGGCCGAGTAAAAGTCCGTCCGTGGCCTGTATCTCCAGTTCCGGCAGGAACTTGTGCAGATAGCCGGCCAGGTAAAGTATTCCCAGCGGCGGGTAAACATGCTCCGGAAGCGCGGATTGTTTCGGTTTTTTGACCGGGGGTGCGAAAACAAGGTGAAGTTTCACCGGGTCCCGGCCATCCGGGCATGTGCCCGGCTGCGCGTAAGGGCTGTGTAGGCCCTTTCCAGGGTGTGCGCCGCAAACATGATTATGAAAGTGTCGATAGGCACCCTGTAGCGTATCATTGAGAAAAAGAACAGGTGTACGGCGGTATAGGACACGAACAGCGCCAGCAGGAGGGAGGTTTTTTTGAACTCCCTTATCGATAAAAATATCCCGATGAGGCATAACGGGATATATAGCCCGGATGTCGCCATGGCGGCGTATTTCTGCCATTTGTAAGCCATCATCGGGTAGAGCCGCCAGAAGTGGACGAAACGAAGGCGGACGAGGGTCAGGAATTTATCGGGGTTCCCTTTTATCCAGGTCAGGGCTTTTTCCCTGCAGAGTTTGTCCCTTTCCGGGACCGGAAGGCTCGAGATGTACTCCAGATCAGGCGGATCGATCAATGATCTCGCGTTTTTATCCGAAGGTACGTCCGTTTCTCCCCTCATTTCGGCATATAAAGCTTCGTCGCAGGATGCGCAATAGAGCGTGTACCAGGGGGTGGAGACTGGCATAACATATCCCTGATCGTAATGGTAGTAATTCCTTAAGGTCCAGGGGGCTATAGCCAGCAGTGTGAAGGTTCCAACTATAAAACCCGTCTTGAATTTGCCGGTCTGCCACCAGAGCCAGGCGCAGGCCAGAAGGAAGAAGGGCAGCGTAGTGGATTTTGTCAGGGCGGTCAGGCCGATAAGCAGGCCTGAAGCGGCCATATTCTTCCAGCCCGGTTCCCGGCTGGTCCTGACTATAAAGAAAACGGCGGCGGCCAGCAGGAAGGTGAGCAGGGTTTCGCTCAGCACGTCGGCCGAGTAAGCTATGAAGTAGGGATAGAAAGCCGCCAGCGTCCCGGTTATGCGCCCGGTGGCTGTGTTGAGGATCGTTGCGGCCGTTTTATAGGCCAGCACGCAGGTGCCCGCCCCCAGCAGCGCCTGCGCTATAAGAACGGCGATTACCGACTTGCCGAAAATAAAGAACATTCCTCCCAGGAAGAAAGCGTATCCCGGCGGGCGCCAGGAGCCGCCGAAGCCCTGCCCCTGCGCTATCTGCCAGCCGGTGGCCATCCAGTCGTAGGAATCCGGGGAGAGCTCCCCGCGGCTGACGAACAGGATATAGGCCAGCCTTATAAAAAAAGCCAGCAGGAACAGGGCAACAGGGGGGCGCAGTATATAGCTATATGCCGCGGCCGCTCTAGCGTTCATGCCTTGTGTTTTCTGTTGAGCGTAACGATCAGGTCCGCGAGGAGCCCTATCATGATAGTGTTGAAGGTGAAGATTATCAGCACTATGCCCGTCTGGCTTAAATGCCGGTAGACAAGCATGTCGATTACGAACTTCAGCGCGCTGAGCGTGAATGAGGCGGCTATCAGCGGGATGAAAATCCTCAGGGGATTGAAATACATTACCGTCCTGATGATGAGGCTTATATAGTTGTAGGTGTCCCGGAACGGCGTGAAGGAGGACTTGCCGCCCAGGCGCTTGTAGTAGTCCACGGGGACGAATTTTACGGGGTGGTCGTTGAAGAGGAAGGAGAGTGTAATCGTGCTTTCCCAGGAATGCGAGTCGGGCAGGAGGTAGAAATATTTCAGGGCGGTCTCTTTTTTGAAGACGCGCAGGCCGGAGTTAAGATCCGGGATCTTGTGGCGGGTAAGGTATTCCGCCAGCTTGCGGATGAGAAACTTGGGCAGCCAGCGTATAAGGGAGACGTACACGCTGGGGCCGGTGCGCGCGCCTACCACCATGTCGTATTCTCCCACGAGCCTGGCCAGGCCCGGCATCTCGTGGTTGGGGTAGGTCCCGTCGCCGTCGGTGGTGGCGACGATATCGTACTTGGCGTTCAGTATCCCGGTCTTCCTGGCCGCGCCCACTCCCTTGTTCACCGGGTGGGTTACCACCTTTACGCCCTTGGCCCTGGCGATATCGCCGGATTTGTCCGAAGAGGCATCGTCGATTACTATCAACTCGTAAACCATTCCTGAGGCGTCCATGGCTTTGCGGACGGAATCAATGTCGTGCGCTATCGATTCTTCTTCATTCCAGGCCGGGATGATGACACTGATCATTTTTTTCTCCAGACAAGATAGTTTTCCATCACTACGTAATCGAGCTGCGAGTTCAGGAGGGTCCGGACGGCGTCTTCAGGCGTGTTGACGATAGGGTCACCGTGCAGGTTGAAACTGGTGTTCAGGAACGCTCCCATACCGGTCAGCTTCTCGTAGCTTTTGAGAATTTTACAATATTTGGGGTTAGTTGTTTCGTCGACCAGCTGCGGCCGGCAACTCAGGTCCATCGGGTGCAGCGCAGAGATGATATCCCTGGAGGCGGCAGGCAGGCTGGGAAAGGCCAGGACCATGAATTTAGCCTCTGATTTCTTCGGGTTGTCTATATAATCGTGCTGCCTGTCGGCAAGCATGGACGGGGCGAAAGGCATCCAGAAATCGCGCATCTTTATGGCCTTGTTGAGTTTATTCAGATTTTTAGGATTGGAGGCGTTGGCGATGATGGACCTGTTGCCCAGCGCGCGCGCCCCCCACTCCATCCTGCCGGAAAAAAGCGCCACTATACAGTCTTTGGCTACGAGCTCCGCGGTTTTTTCCTCCACCGAGGCGACTTTTTCATATTCTATGAGTCCCTGCGCCTTAAAGGCGTTCAGGCTGGCCAGGACCTCTTCCTCGGAGTAATCCGGGCCCAGGTAGAGGTTCTTCATGGGCTCTATGGGCGCGAAAGCCTTTCCGTTGCGCAGGTTCTCATCCATATAGGTCAGGTAGGCCGCGCCGAAAGCCAGGCTCTCGTCCCCGCCAGAAGGCATGAAGAAAGATTTATCCACTTCCGGCAGCTGGTCTATGAGCATGTTGAGCTTTACGTTCATGAAGCAGCCGCCGCCGAAACAGACCCGCCGCAGCCCCGTCTTTTTCAGCCAGGCTTTTACGAAGCCGAGCACCACTTCCTCGAAGCGTTTCTGCAGGCCCCAGGCTATGTAGTCGAAGCGGATATTCTTGAAATCGTTGTTTATCATGTCCAGCAGCGCCGGGCCGAAGGAGGCGGTATTGATTATCCGCAGGCCGTCGTCTGACAGCTTCAGGTAGCCTTTAAATTTTTCGTAGGCCCGTTCACCGCCGGGGCCCTGGCCGTAGGGGGCCATGCCCATAACTTTATACTCGTGGTCCCAGGGCCGCATGCCCAGGTGCATTGTGGTCCGGGTGTAAAGCTCGCCGGGCGCGTGGAAGCTGGGCAGCGAAGCGATACGTTCCAGCCTGCCATCAACCGCTATACTGACGGTGCCGCCCAGCCCGTCGCCGGAGCCATCGAGGGTTATGACCAGCGTTTTTTCTCCGCCCCTGCCCAGGCCCGAAGAAAAATAGGAGCTGGCGGCGTGCGCCTGGTGATGTTCCGTAACGCGCAGTTTTTTGGCCGGAATGCCGGCGGCGGCCATGAATTCCTGCGCTCCGGAAAAGTTCCTGAAGGGCCTGAAGGCGGCCAGGTAAGGTTTAACCCAAAGCGCGGCGCCGGCCAGCCGCGCGGGCAGCAGTTTCGCGAATTTGAAGAAAAGGGAGCGCCTTACCGACGGCTCGGCTATCTCCACCGTGGGCTCTATCAGGCCGGAAAGGGCAACAAAATCTATGTCTTTAGGGTCGGTTTTTGTGTATTTCAGCAGCCATTCCACGGTCAGCCCGGGAAAACCGCCGCAGTTCTTTTTTTTATTGAACCGTTCCTCGCTGGCCAGCGCGAGTATTTGCCCGTCCTCAAGCAGGCAGGCCGTGGAAAGATGACCTTCGTGAATGCCGAGTATTTTCATGTTAAAAACCTCTCATTGATATTTGTCCTGCCACAGGAAAAAAGAAAGCAGACAGGTCAGTTTCCTGGTGTTGTCTTTTTTTCCGCCGGCGTGTTCCGTAAGCAGCTGCCGGATATAGGTGAAATTGAAAGTGCCCGGGGCCTTCTTCTGGGCGGCGTCAATTATACCGGCGGCAAAATCACAGAGTTCGTCCCTGAGCCAGAAAGAGGCCGGCATTACGAAACCTTTTTTTGGCATTTTAAGTATTTCTTCCGGCAGATAGCGGCGCAGCGCCTTCCTTACGATGTGCTTGGTGATAAACCCCTTCAGCTTAAGG
>MGVB01000119.1:4324-7027 GCA_001800275.1 Elusimicrobia bacterium RIFOXYA12_FULL_57_11 | reverse complement strand
ACCCCGCGCCCCCGCGCCCGAACCGCCCGCCAAAGCGAACCGGTACTCCAAATGCCTGGAAAAATTCCGCGGCGAAGTACGCAAAGATAACCTGTTGAGCGCGGTAGAAATAAGCGCCGCCTGCCGCAAACTTGTTCCTGACGAGCCGCAGCTGGCGGCAGAGCTCGCGCCGCTGCTGGTACGCCTTGGCCAGTATGAACAGGGCGTTAAGGAGTACGAACGGGCAGCCCTCCTGAACTCCGCCACAAAAACCACGGCGGCTCTCCTGCACGCCAAGGCGGCCGAGACGTGGCTGAAACTCGACGATCTTGCTAACGCCGTCTCCCAGTACCGCCTTGCGGTGACGGCTAACCCCGCCGATGCAAAATCCCTGCAAGGCCTTGCCGGGGCGCTTGAAACCCGCTCTGATCTTAAAGGGGCGCTGGAAGCCTATGCCGGGATATTAAAACTCGAACCCTCCAATAACCACGCCAGGACCCGCCTGGAAGAAATAAAAACAGACCTGATGACCACCGCCCAGATTATGGAAGAACTGCGTTTGCGCAGGGCGATAGAAGAAAACAGGCTTTCCCCGCAGCCTGATGATATAGCGCTTTTTAAAGCCATCAGGGCGGCTGAAACAAGCGGAGGGGTGGACTACGTAAGAGGTAAGGTGCACTCTTCCAAAGGCTTGTACCTGGAGCGGGCCACCCCGGAAGGCACGAAAGTGGTACTCACCAACGCAGGATACACCACCTATCTTTTTCACGCCACCCGCGACGCCATCTCTTTTTTTGAGCGGCAACAAATAGGGCTGCGGGAAATATTCAAACTCCGCGACAGCATGGGCGAACCACTGTTCGACGCTGCGGGCCGCCTCACCCCGGAAGGCCTTGCGGCCTGGCGCAAGGGGCTGAGCGGCACAAAAACCTGGCTGCTGCCTTACGAGGCCGTGGCGGCAAGCCCCAAGGCAGTCCAGGCCAATAAGGATATGGCGGAGGCGCAGAAAAAAGGCTACAGGGAAATTTCCGAACCGGAATACCTCTGGCTGCTGCGCGCAACCGAATGCCCCGAGGACGTGATGACAGGGAAGATCCTGCTTATGCGGGTGATAAACGACGGGGCGCGTGTGCGCTACATGATCTGCTCCGTTACCAACGCAGCCTGTATGAACCCGCTAAACGCCACCCTTCCCGCCGCCATCGAGAACTACCGGGACGGAAAAACGGACCTCTCTTCTTCGGGGTTCTTCGGAACCGGAGCCGTAAAAAAGCACCGGGTGTGCGTGGATGGCAGGGTCTGGGGCGCTGAATAGCCGCCCCGCGCTTTGCATGAACCGCGGAAATTTGGTATTATTTCCGTACTATGATAACACAGCGAACTACTTTACCCAAAGCCGATGTGGCCGAAAAAACCAGGAAATGGCATTTTTTTGATGCCGCCGATCAGGTACTCGGGCGGCTTTCCACCAAGATAGCGGTGCTGCTGATGGGCAAGCACAAACGCGATTACGCCCACAACACCGACTGCGGCGACTTCGTGGTGGTGACCAACATCGCGAAAATACGCTTCACCGGCAACAAGATAGAACAGAAGTTCTACTTCCGCCACTCCGGGTACGCCAACGGCGCCACCACCATCCCCCTGAAGCGTCAGATGGAGAACGATCCCACCCGCGTGCTCGAACTTTCAGTGCGCCGGATGCTTGACGACAACCGCCTGCGCAACGGCCGCATGAAACGCCTGCGCATGTTCGCCGGGACCCAGACCCAGTTCCCCGACCCCAGGCTCAAAGCCGTTAAAGCCGCTAAAGCGGCATAAGCGAGTACAGGACAATAACCATGGAAAATAAAAATCTGATTCTGGCCACTGGCAGGCGCAAAACCTCCGTAGCCCAGGTGCGCATGTCGCAGGGCGGGGACGGGAAAGTGACCATCAACGCCAAAACTCCCGAAGAATATTTCGGCAATACTCCGCGCCTCCGGTGGGTAATAAACACGCCCTTCGACCTCACCAAAGACCAGAAGTTCGACTGCGTTATCAAAGTGACCGGCGGCGGAGTTTCCAGCCAGGCCGGCGCCATACGCCACGGCATCGCCCGCGCAATCGCCAGCCTCGGAGACAGTTTTCACCTGTCTATGAAGAAAGCCGGTTTCCTTACCCGCGACTCCCGAATGGTGGAAAGAAAGAAACCCGGGCGGCCCAAAGCCAGGAAACGCTTCCAGTTCTCCAAGAGATGAGTTTCTCTTACTGAAACTGCCGAACGCGGAAGGCCTCAAAAGCCTTCCGCGTTTTTTTGGATATCATAATGCTGCGTTATTACTTCCTATACCTTACCGACCGGCGGCTGTGGGCCGCCATGAAAATCATCAGCGCCTGCGCAGCCGCGCTGGGCGATCTGGCTGACACGCCGCAAGACGCAGCGCGGTTCTTCGCACCGCACCGCAGCCGCCTTGCGCGGGCGCTGAAAACCACCGCTCCGGCCGCCGGCGGCGCGGTGGCCGCCGACGACTTTGCCGCCAGGCTGGAAAATTTTTTCAGCGGACTGGCGCTGCACAAGACCGCCGCGGACCCGGCGCTGACACAAGCCCTGCTTTACCTGCAAGCCGCCTGCGCGGCCGCCCCCGCCCTTCTTTCACCCCCGCGCCGCGCGGGCGCGTTGGAGAGGATCCGCGGGTTTTGCGCCTCAGGAGAAAAAACCCTTCGCCTTGCCATGACCGCGGC
>MGVB01000119.1:0-4309 GCA_001800275.1 Elusimicrobia bacterium RIFOXYA12_FULL_57_11 | reverse complement strand
TAATTTTCCGCAAAACCTTAAATTTTGTAGTATATATTCAGGCTTGGGCGCGGTTTTTGACTCTTTTGAACATTGCGCCGCGGCCCTGTACAAATCCTGACATTCAAGAGGAACCAGCATGAAAACCTGCTTTGCGGCCTTATTTGCGTTGCTATACGCTATCCCTGCCGGCGCGGTTACGATATCCGTTTACCATACCAGCGACGTCCATGGCTGGTATTCCGCCCGCCCCGCCAAGTGGGATACCGAAAACTCCACCCGCACCATAGGCGGGTTCGCCGCCTTATCCTCGCTGCTGAAAAAAGAAAAAAACCCATACCTTCTGCTGGACTCGGGAGACATTTTCCAGGGAACCCCTGAAGGCAACTATACGCACGGCATGGCCAGCATAGCGCTGATGAATAAAATCGGTTATTCCGCCGCCACGGCAGGCAACCATGACTACGACTACACGGAAGACAACCTCAAAACGCTTATTTCCAGCGCGACCTTCCCTTTTTTAGGCGCGAACGTGTATTACAAAGACTCCGGGAAGCACGCCGATTACCTGAAACCCTACATCGTGGCAGAAAGAGGCGGGGAACGCATAGCGGTGCTCGGCATAGCGGGCAGGCACACCGCCACTTCCACCCTCCCGGCCAACGTCAAGCACCTTATTTTCCGGGACGAAGCCGCCGAAACGGCAAAATGGATGGCTGAAATAAAAAAACAGAGGCCTGATGCCGTGATCGTGCTGGCGCATATAGGGCTGGGGCCTTACGGGGGCCAGAAAGTGGACCTGTCGACAATTACGCTGACCGACGCCCAGACCTCTTACGGCACCGTGCCGCTGGCGCGGAACTTCCAGGGAGGGGCAGTGGTCCTTGGCGGCCACAACCATACCGGCCTGCTGAAAGGCTATCTGGACAAAAAATCCGGCGTGCTGCTGGGGGAAAGCTACTGGGGACTCACCGACGTAACAAAAGTAAGTCTTCACTTCAGCGACGCCACCGGGAAATTCACCGGCTCCAGCATTGAACTCATTCCGCTGTGGACCGACACCACAGGCGAGGACGCAGAAGTCACCGCCATGATAAAAACTTTCAAAGCGGCGGCTGACGTGGAGATGGAAAAACCGCTGGGCGAAAGCGCGGTCGACCTGAACACCTCGAAAGCCGGGCTGGATTCCGCCATAGGCAACTGGTTTACCGACGCTATGCGCCGGCAGGCAGGCACGGACATGGCTTTCCAGAATACCGCCGGCATAAGGGCCGACTTAAAAAAAGGCCCCATTAAAATGCGCGACATTTACCAGATAATGCCTTTTGAGAACACACTGGTAAAATTAACCATGACCGGCGCGCAGATCAAACAGCTCCTGGAAGACAACATCCGCGGGGGCAGGGCGAAACTGCAGCTTTCCGGCCTTACAGTAAGGATAACCGGGGGCAGGACCGGTCTGCCAGAAGAAATAACGTGCGAAAAAGACGGGCGCACAATAACCCCCGGTGAGAAATTCACGGTGGCCACGAACAATTACCTTACCACCGGCGGGACCGGCGGCAAAGCCTTTGACGCCGCGGAAAAATCCGAGGACACAATGCAACCGATAAGGGACCTGCTTGTAAAAGATCTTGGCGAGCACGCCATAAAAGAACTCCCGGCCGCGGGCCGTATTACGCGCGCGGACTGACGATGGCCACCGGTCACGGCAGGTCAAAATACTGCGCGGCACTGCTGCTGCTTGCAGCCTGCGCCTGCACAAAGAACGAACAGGTTGTGATCTTTGCCACCGCCCGCACCCACGGCCGGCTGTGGGCCAGCCAGGAACCCGGCACGCAGGGGCCCGGGGCGGGCGGATTTGCCGTTTTCAAACGCCTCTACACGCAGGAAAAACTCCCCAGCCTGGCTCTGGATTCCGGCAACTGGGTGGGCAACACCCCGCAGGGCTATTTCACGCGCGGGCGCTCCACGATAGCGTGCCTGAACGCCGTGCCGTATTCCCTGGCCGCGGCAGGCATGGAAGACCTTGCGCTGGCGCCCAAAGAATTGCAGAAGCTCGCGGAAACCGCCGAGATCCCGATACTTGCATCCAACCTGTACCTTAAAACCAATAAAAAACCGGATTTTCTGTCGAGCTATAAGATACTTGAGGCCGGACGCCACAAAATAGGAGTTTTTTCGGTGATACTGCCGGACCCGGAAAAACCGAACCGGGCAAAGCACCTTTCCAACTATAAGCTGGAAAAAGAGACCTACGAAGCTGAAAGGGCGATAAAAGCCCTCAAAACCGGCGGGGCGAAAGTTATAGTAATGCTGTTGAACATAAACCCCAGGTCACAGGCAAAACCGGAATTCTACAGGGAGTTCCTAACCGGCATCCCGCGCGTGGACCTTGTAATAACGGACGAACCGGCGATAAAAAAACCCTTCCGTGTAAAGCGCTCCTGGGTGGTGCGAGCGGGGCTCGAAATGCGCGAAGCCGCACGGATAACTCTTGACCTTGACCCCTCTACCGGCAAGCTCTCCGGCCTGGACTGGGAGATGGTGCCGCTCGACGTGGCTAAACACGGGGAAGACGCGGACATTTTAAAGATAACGGAGGCCGTCAAAGCCTCTTCCGCGGCGCACTTCTCAAAACGCCTGGGCTTTACAGCCGTCCCGCTTCCCCTTAAGGAGAACGGCCTGTCCCCCGTGGCGGAGTTCGCGGCGGATTGCATAAGGACCTGGGCCCGCGCCAACGCCGCGATAGTCGGGATTTCGGAACCGGCGGCCGGTTTTTCCAGCGGCCCGGTTACGGTGGCGGACCTTTACAACGCCTTCCCGCTGGATTCCAGCGTGGTATTCATGAAGATACGGGGAGACGACCTTGAGAACGTACTGGCGGGAATGCCTCCGGGGGAATTCAGCGTATCGGGGCTGCGCCTGTTCATGAAGGACGGAGTGCTTGAGCGGACTGAATCGGCGGGCGGCCCGTTGGTGTCTAGCCGGGTCTACCACCTGGCGGTGCCGGATTCAATCGTAAGCGGCCGGGAGAATTCCGTACTGTCGAACGCCATGGAGTTCTCCAATTCGAAAAGATATCTCCGGGAAATAGTAGGCTGGTGCCTTTCCAGCCGGAAAGTTTTCAGCGCCCCCGAAGGCGGCAGGGTTGTCCGGAATGAAAATGGCTCAGCAAGAAAAAACTGACACAACTATCTCCGGAGCCATAGCGGCATGGTTTTCCAGATGGTTCAACAGGCTTAAAGCTTTCTGCATGCTGGCGGGGGCCTGGGGTTTTATTTTCAGCGTTAATTCGCTGATAGGCTTCCAGGCCGGTTTCGAGTACGACGACGGGATAGTGTATTCCACCCCGGCATTCCAGGCGGCCGCCAAGGACATCACCGACACAACAAGCCCCGATTACTGGAACGCCGTCAACCGCTCGTACGCATACGAGCGCCTGAAACCCGCGGTTTGGCTGTCGGCATGGACACTTAAGATACTAGGCTTCAGAATAGCGTTTTTCTGCGACCGCAGTCCGGAAGGCTCGGACAGCCTGGAAGCCTACTGGAGCAGGCTGGCCGACGATTTCTATTTCACCAGGACCGACAACGAGAAGTACGAAATACTGGAAAAGAAACGCTTCGTCCTGTATGCCGGCGCTTCCGACGCGGGGATCATTCAGGCGCGCAAGGCGGACATTTTCCCCCTGCGCATAAAAAAGAGCAAGACCTCGTCAAATCCCCTGGAAAGCAACCCGGGCAAATTTAAAGAAAAAACGCTCCCGCTCTCAGAATTCTGACCGCCCGTTCACGCCCGCACCGTCCTCAGCCTGACGAAGCAAGCATTGCCCTGCTCCCCTGTAAAATATTAATAATAAGGGCGATGTCGGATTGCCTTTTTTGCAGGATAGCGGCCGGGGAGATAAATTCAAGGATAGTTTACGAAGACCAGGACATACTGGCTTTCCACGACCTTAATCCCCAGGCCCCGACGCACATATTGATAATACCGCGGCGGCACATGGACCGCCTCTCCGGCGCGGTTCAGACGGACGCGGAACTGTTGGGCAAACTCCAGCTGGCGGCGGCAAAAATAGCCGTATCGCTGGGGGTGGAAAAGGCTTTCCGCCTGGTAACTAACAACGGCCGGGCGGCCGGGCAGTCGGTGGACCATCTGCACTACCACCTGCTGGCCGGGCGAAAGTTGATGTGGCCCCCCGGGTGAACCCGCTGAGACCGGCGGCACGATTTAAAATACTGCAGCCCTAAAGGTGGTGATTAGCGTGGTATTTGTCAAAGTAAGAGATGAAGAATCTATCGAAGAAGCTCTCAGGCGTTTCAAACAC
>MGVB01000118.1 GCA_001800275.1 Elusimicrobia bacterium RIFOXYA12_FULL_57_11 | reverse complement strand
TGTTAGCGGCTGGCTGCCGGTAGTTTTGAAATGGGGCGGCCTTAACATTAAAAGCAGTTTCAGGATAATGCCGATATTGCTGCGGCCGGACGGTTTTTTTCGTGTAAGGTTCCTGTATAATACTTTAAACGACACGGTTGCCCAGCCCGCGTATATCGTCGAAGACCTGCTGGAAAATGCGGGCCCCATGGTGGATTTTGTTGATAATTTCCCGGCGCAGCTCGTGTTCTATGAGGAAGATAAAGCGGCCTTTTTGCGGGAAGCGGGAATGTCGTTCGACTGGCACCGCAACGCGGCTTCCCATATTATCGACAAGTATTCTCCCGACGCGCTGATCCATGACATCTATTCCCCCAACCAGATGCTTACAAGCCGGTGGTGGCTGGGTTATGTGGACCCTGATTCTGACAGGTATGAGACGGTGTCCGAAAGCGAGAGGGCCCTTTTGTGGCGGGAAGTCAAGGCCATGTACCGGCAGCTGGACGGGATAATAGGCCTGTATCTCGCCAGGGCAGATAAAGACACGCTGGTCGTGTTAAGTTCCGACCACGGCGCGGCCCCGCTGAACAAATTGGTGCATCTTAATAATCTTTTTGCAGCCAAAGGCTGGCTGCATTTCAGCGTAGACGCGGTATCCGGGGAGCCGGTCATGGACTGGCGGAGCTCAAAAGTTGTTTACCTGAAGGATGGGCATGTATATGTGAGCCCGGAGGGCCTGCAGAAAGAGGACGGGAACTGGTACAGGGCGTCCGGCAAAGCTTATGAAACCCTGCGGGCAGAGGTCGTCCGGGAGCTTGAAACCTTAAAAGATGCCGACGGGACAAAGCCGCTGATGAAGATTGCCGGCTGGGAGTCCGCGGAGAGCCGGTTCCGTCTGCCGCATGAACGGGCGGGGGACCTGATAATTTCAAACCGGCCCGGCTACGGATGGAGCGAAGAAGTGTCGGCAAACGGCAACCTGTTCTCCGTCCCCAGGATAACGGGGTACAAGCAATCTATAGTTTCCGACGACTATCCGGCCATGTGGTGCCCTTTCATGATAGCCGGCCCGGGTGTTAAAAAGAACAATTACCTGGGAGATAAGCCGTTCAGCCTTGTTGACCAGTACCCAACAATACTTAAGCTGATGGCGATTCCGCTGCCGGATTTTGTGCAGGGGAAGCGGGTGGATGCCGTTTTTATGGGAAAGTCTCCGGAGTAACGGCTTATTCTCCGCGCACCGGCGCCGAGGTGTCTGCGGGGGGCCTGTGGATGTTCGAGAGTATGGCCTCTATGGCGCCGATGTCCAGTTTTTTCAGATCCCCGAAAATTATAACCTGGAACAGGGTGCGGTTTGTCTTATCCTGGAAAATAAGGAAAGCCGCTTTCTTGTAAACGGTGCTTTTGTCCCAGACCCCCAGGGCGTAGCGCCGTGATGCGTAGGCCAGCAATATTTGTGCCGGCGCACCCAGTACCTGCAGGGTTATTTCATCCGGCTTCATGTCCGCGGGACATTCCGTGTTGCGGGTTACGGCCCCGCCGTAAGGGATAGCTTTCGGGTTGTACATGTCGCGCACGACCGCGTACCTGGATTCTATATACCTGGAGGCTGTTGTCGTGCTTATGTTCTGGATTATCTCCAGCTCAAGCCTTAGCTCTCCTTTCTCCCCGGCCAGTGTATGGAAGACCATGTTTTTTGCGGTGAAGCTGTAGTTATTGATCACCGCGGCCAGGCCGGCAGCTCCGAAGCTGATCTTGTAGGGCAGCAGTTCGGCGTTGAGCGTGGACGTGCTTTTCCCCTGCGCGCCGGCGGCCGGAGCGGCGCCGAGGAGCGAGAATATTGCCAGTAATTTAAGAGGCAGGCCGGAGTTCATTTTGTTTTTTTTAGCAATTCGAATATCTAAAAGGCGGCTGCTGCGCGGTGTCAGCGCAAAACGCGGGCGCCGGTTCCGGGGGGCTGCTTGAATGTTACAAAAAAGAACGATTCCGGACAATGTCGCCTGAATTGCGGGTTCTGCGCGCGGGGCTGTTCACGGCGGGTGTGGGGAAGGTCCCGCCGTTCCCTTTGTGTTTGCCCGAACGGCCTATGTTGGTATAGGTCTTAATATAACGCTTTACTGGGCCTTAGGATATTGTGCGGAAAATGGGATTGGGGTATCCTATGTGTGACGGTGCGGCGATAAATAGAGGACAATCAATGAACCTGCCCAGTTTAAACGCTTTCCTCGCCGGAATTTTCTGTTTAACGATTTTTTCAGGCCCTTGCGCGTTCGCCCAGGATACTGCCAGGTTCAGCAAGAGCGAAGCTGATCTCGCCTTCCGCTATCCTGACGCTTTTACGATAAATCCCGCTTCTGTCCGGGTGACGCTTATAAGTGTGGATGAAGAGCCGGACATGGATTACGTTAAACTGCAGGAACGGCCTGGCGACCTGAACAGCGTTCTGGTCTCCATAGAAAAGATAGTCAACATCGCGGAGAAAATCTGGCAAATAGTGGACGCCAATAAGCCTGTGGTGAACATAGAGAGCAAATACGCCACGGCCTATCCGGAAGGTATCACCTCGGCGTCCCAGCTTAGCTCCTGGAGCAAGCCCAAAGTGGCCTCTTACGCTTTTTACGCGGAAAATCTTTATGGGGCGGTAATGGTAAACGCCAAGTATAAAGTGGCGTTCTCTTATAATGGTACTTATAAAGGTAAAGGAAAATACCTTACCGGAGTGGCCGTGATACCCACCATGGCGGATGTGGGCTGGGGGTACCGGTTCTATATGTCGGCCGCTGTGCCGGATTCCACGATTGCCAATACAGGTACCGACGCTGCGCCGGTAGCGGCCATGCAATTGAAGCTCAGCTGGAAGATCGCGACCGCTCTTAAACAATCCGACGGGACCAGCGTCTATTACGTGCAGGGGGACGGATATTTCGAAGAAATCGCCAGCCCCTGGAAACGCAACGAGCTGCGTGTGGAAGACCTTGGCTCCGCCGCGCCGCTGCTTACCCCCGGGAAAGTTTTTTAGTGTCCCTTCCGCCTCAGGCGGGAGGGTATTCGTAAGGAGGACTAACAATGAAGAAAGTGCTTGTGCTTGCAGCCGCCGCGGCGGCACTGTTCTCAAGCCGGGTTTCGGCCGCCGAAACTTTGGACTTGAAGTATTTCACCGTGGACACCGGCGCCACAGTGATAGAGGATATTACCGGTAAGGGCGGGACTATAACCTCCACCCCCACTATACCCTCCCCCGGGGACCTTCCCAAGCCCCCGTCCGGTCCGGTCATCAACCCTTCGGTCAACCCGGGCACCACTCCTGGCCTTGACATAAACGGGACCATTGATACCCTGGATAAAATAGTGAACCTTGTGGACAAGATCTTCACGTTCATCGCCAAGAACCAGCCGGTGGTGAACCTGAACGTTAATTATGCCAACGCCGTACCGTTCGGCACCAGCCACTGGGCGCAGTTGCAGGGTTGGTCAAAGCCCGCCACTAAAAAATACGCCTTTGTGATGAAGAACCTTTACGGTTCAGAAGTCGTAAGGGTAGTCTATCAGGTGCACTGGACCCACAGCGGCAATTTCCAGGGCGTGGGAAAATTCCTCACCGGTGTGACCGTTGAGCCGCTGAGCGTTGTTACGGCCTGGGGTTATAATGTCGACCTTACGGCGGAAGTCCCGGATTCTACCGTGGCCAACGTCGGGACCAGCGCCAATCCCGTGGCTTCCATGCAGGTGCAGCTTAAATGGAAAGTCCATACCATTGTGAAAGATGTCCAGCAGAAGGCCATCTATTACGTGCAGGGCGACGGCTTCATGCAGCAGATAGCCACCCCCTTCAACGAGGGGATAAGCGTCAGCCCCCAGAAAATGGAGCTGAGCGAAGAGTTAACGGAACAGCTGACTAACGTCCGCTTCAACTAAGTAAGCCGCAGTCCTCTTTCGGCCCCGCCTCCCGTATCCCGGGAGGCGGGTTTTATTTTTATATGTTAACGAAGGCGGGCTGATAGGATTGCTAAGTGCTGTGGAGAGGTTGGGGGGGGAGACGCGGGGCAGGGTTAGCAAAACCTTCGTGAGGTTGAGGCTTGCGCAGCGCCGAAACCGAATGATGAGCGAGGCCACGGTGTGGCCGAGCGCGTTTTGATAGCCCTGCCCCGCGTCTGCCCCGACCGGGAACCTTGCGGTCAGTTACTTCATTATCTCTATCTGCCCGATGGAGGGCTGGGGGACCAGGGCTTTGGAGATGGCGCTGACACCTTCACCCACATAGAGGGCGGCCACCAGCACGACGCTGGCCAGCACTATGCCCACCGCGATATTCCCTTTCTGCAGTTCTTCACCCGGGTGCATGTGATTGCGCACCAGGCGGCCGAACAGGCGCAGTGTAATCGAAATGGTTATTACCGCAAGCAGCATCGAAAGGCCCAGGTGTGACGCTGACAGCAGCAGCAGTTTGCCAACTCCCAGCGTGTTCTCTCCGGGGGCGGAAATGTAAAGCCTGAATATGCTCACCACAGACCCCAGCCCCTTTTGAAGTATCATTGAGGCCGCAAACAATATCGCGCCTACCAGGATGCCTACGGCCACATTGCCTTTTTTAATTTCCGCTTCCATGTCGAAATCCGGGTTGGCCTTTATGAAAACACGGTAGGTCAGATAGATAACGAACCCCGACATTACGACCGAGAGAAAGAACTCAAAAAAACTCGTCAACAGTCTTGTGGTAAACATTATGCCTCCTGTACAGTTTTTATAAAAACGGTTCTATCTGGTAGCCTTCCCCGCCGCTGAGTATGGCCGCGGTGTTCACTCCCACCTGTCCCGGCTCAAGCCATGCAGGCCCGGCCGGCTCTACAAGCACATACTCAAGCCCTTCATGCCGCACAAACATGTCGCCCTTGCCGGGCAGCCGCCTTATCGCCATAAGGTAATGTCCCGGCACCGCTATGCCGACCATCCTGGCGGTGTTCCAATTGCCGAGTATAGCGGCCAGCAGGCCGGTCTTGGTATCGCAGTCACCCCAGCCGCTCAACAGGGCCCGCGCCGGCGGCAGGAGCCCGCCGGTATGCAGGCCGTTCTCCACCATGGGGGGGAGTTTGTAGCGCAGGGCGGTCTGCACAAGCGAGACCACCGCGCCTATCATATCGTCCGAGCCGTAGCCACGGTCAGCGGACAGCTTCTGCAGCGCCAGCGCCAAAGGCTGCAGCACTTTTATATTTCGCTTCACTATCACGGGCATGTCACATTCCACGGTGTTGCCGGCGCGCAGGGCCAGCCCGCGTGACCGCAGCAGCATCCGCAGTTTAGTGTCATAATCCTGCTGTACGGCCTTGATGGCGCGTTCTCCCGCTGCTTTGCCGCCAGCGGCCACCGCGCTGTTCCAGGCTGCCAGGCGGGCTTTTTCGCGCCATGCCCTCAATTCGGCCATTTCCGAATCCCTGTACCCGTAGCCCGACAGGTAATTCGCGTATTCACCGCTGGTCATGGCGAAGCTTACGCTTACGCGGTCCTTGTTGAAATTTATGAAGTTGTAGCGGGCGGTAAAGTTTCCGCCTGAGCGGGTTATTTTCTGGGCCACGCCGTTTTCCGTGCGTGTTTCGGCGGGGGCGTACTCTTCTTCTTCGGAAGACTGGTTGCGCAGTATGTCGCGGCCTTCCGGGAAGATTGCCAGCTTTTTCTCCCATTCGGCGCCAATTATTGCGGCGGTGCCAAGGCAGGCCGCCAGCAGCAGGAAGCGGGTTGACGGTGTTGTGTTGCGCGGCATGGCGGCGGTTATTTCCGCAGATACGCGTTTATCCGGTTTTTTACTTCGGTTTTCAGCGTTTCGGGCTCCGCAACCGTTATTTCCGGCATCCAATGCAGGATGAGCGGGACAACCTCCATCCTGTGGTGGATGGTGGCTGACACCGTTACCGCTCCGTCCGGGCCGGGTTTGGAAACCCGCTGGCGCGGCAGTATTTCCTTATTAAGCATGAAATCCGCGGCTGCGCCGACGGCTTTCAGAATGATCTTCTCTGTTTTTCCTTCGTTTACCCCCCAGATAGTTGTAGCGGACCCTATTGTTTTTTTAATGAGCGTCTGTGGCGGGGGCGTGAATTCGTCCGGCAGTACTTTGAGGGATTTAATCCGGTCCACGCGGTATTTTATGAATTTGGCCCCTTTCACCGCGCTGTCGGGGATAGCCATAAGGTAGAAGAAGCTCTCGCTGGTGAGTATTTTTACCGGGCAGACCGTGTGCTCCCTCGGGCCGCTTGCGGAGGCGTACAGGAGCTGCAGCTTTTTCCTGTTTTCCAGGGCGAAAACTATATCCTCGTAGAATCTGCGCGTCAGGGGGTTGAGGGATTTCGCTCCTATGGCGTAGAACAGCGAATCCGCGCCCGGGGCTTTTGTTGCGCGGGCGAACACCTTGTCGAAGGCTTCGGTTATCGCCCCGCCCATGCCGGCGGCCATTTCGCGCATCAGCACCAGCACGGAAAGCTGCTCGCTGGTGAGATTGAAGGTTTTGAGTGATACTCCGGGGGCGAACATGTAAACGCCTTTCGAAGGAGTATCGAGCTGGAACCCGGTGAGGTTTATCCGCTCGATGTCCCTCTGTATGGAGCGTTCCGAAATGTTGAATTCGGCGCAGAGCCCGGCTACCCGCACGGGGCCCTCGTTAAGGCGGTTAAGGATGTTAAGCACTCTGTAGTATTTTTTATCCCCGGATTCGGTTTTTGACATGACAGCCCCCAGCGCTCGGATTGATTATATACTTTTTATGGCGGTATGAAAATTGACTGGGCGCGCGGAAATAAATATAATTATCAGGCCGTGAATGCGGTTCAAGGCGGGACTGCCGGTTTTCGGGCCGGCCGTGCGGTGTTGCCGGGCGGCGGTCAAAGAAGCGCGGGCGTAGTTCAATGGTAGAACACTAGCCTTCCAAGCTTGGTATGTGGGTTCGATTCCCATCGCCCGCTTTCGAGTTCCGTGCAGTCTCTGGTGTTTTTGGCGATGGGAATATTCCTGAATAGGGGAAGCTCGCTGACGCTCGCAAGTCGCCCGCTCAGGTCTTTGTGCAGTTGTTCGTGTTTTTGGCGATGGGAATATTCCTGACAGGGGAAGGTCGCTTACGCTCGCGTGTCGCCCGCAGGAGAGGTAAGAATCGTTTTGCTGGGGTAGCTCAGTTGGTAGAGCATCTCCATGGTAAGGAGAAGGTCGTGGGTTCAATTCCCATCCCCAGCTTAGTTTTCAGCAGCGTCGCATAAAATACGTTTCAGGAGGCCGTTAAAATGGCAAAAGCAAAGTTCGACCGCAGCAAGCCCCACGTCAATGTAGGCACTATCGGCCACGTTGACCACGGCAAATCCACGCTGACCACCGCGCTGGTGAAGATCCAGTCCGATAAGGGCCTGGCGCAGATAAAGTCTTACGCTGAAATAACGAAGGGCGGCACGGTGCGCGACGATTCGAAGACGGTGACCATCGCCGTCTCCCACGTGGAGTACTCCACGGATAAGCGCCACTACGCGCACATCGACTGCCCGGGCCACGCCGACTATGTTAAGAACATGATCACGGGCGCGGCGCAGATGGACGGCGCCATCCTCGTGGTCAGCGCCGCTGACGGCCCGATGCCGCAGACTAAAGAGCACGTGCTCCTGGCGCGCCAGGTCAACGTCCCTCACCTGGTCGTGTTCCTCAACAAGTGCGACCTTGTGGACGACGCGGAACTGCTGGATCTTGTTGAAGTGGAGATCCGCGACCTGCTGACCAAGTACGAATTCCCCGGCGCCACCATCCCCGTGATCCGCGGTTCCTCCATGAAAGCCATGGAAGGCGACCAGGGTCCGCTGGGCGTGCCGTCGATTGTGAAGCTGCTGGAAGCTCTCGACACCGCTATCCCGGAGCCGAAGCGCGAGATCGACAAGCCGTTTTTGATGGCTGTCGAGGACGTGTTCTCGATCACCGGCCGCGGCACCGTGGCCACGGGCCGCATAGAGCGCGGTGTGGTTAAAGTGGGCGACCCTATTGAGATAGTGGGGCTGAAAGACACCCAGGCCTCGGTTGCTACCGGCATAGAGATGTTCCGCAAGCTGCTGGACCAGGGCCAGGCCGGCGACAACGTGGGTATCCTGCTGCGCGGCATCGACAAAGAGAAGATCGAGCGCGGCCAGGTGCTGGCGGCTCCCAAGAGCTGCACGCCCCACAAGAAGTTCAAGGGCGAGGTGTACATCCTGACGAAGGACGAGGGCGGCCGTCATACGCCGTTCTTCAAAGGCTACAAGCCCCAGTTCTACTTCCGGACCACCGACGTGACCGGCGGCGTTGAACTGAAGCCCGGCGTGGAGATGATCATGCCCGGCGACCACGCCGAGATGACGGTGGAGCTGATATCGCCGATAGCCATGGAAAAGGGCCTGCGCTTCGCCATCCGCGAAGGCGGCCATACCGTGGGGTCCGGCGTGGTGAGCGAGATACTGGAATAATATGCCTGAACCTAAAAAAACCGAAGAGAAGGTGGCCAGCGGTCAGCAGAAGATCCGCATCAAGCTGAAAGCTTACGACTACCGGCTTATCGACCAGTCCACCGCCAGGATAATGGACACCGCCAAGCGCACGGGTGCGCTTATTGCAGGACCTGTTCTTTTGCCGACCAGGATCCGCAAGTACACGGTGAACCGCTCCGTACACGTGGACAAAAAGTCGCGGGAGCAGTTCGAGATGCGCATACACAAGCGCCTTATCGAGCTTGTTAACCCGACCCAGAAAACGGTGGACGAGCTGATGAAGCTCGATCTTCCCAGCGGCGTTGAAGTGGAGATAAAACTCTAACTCACCGCAGCCCAAAGCTTGCTTTTGCCAACCCTGGCCGTTCTTAGGAACGGCCAGGGTTTTCTTTTGGCTCTTCTTTATGGTAAGGAATGCCGAACTTATGCCGCGAGAAGCCCAGTCG
>MGVB01000117.1 GCA_001800275.1 Elusimicrobia bacterium RIFOXYA12_FULL_57_11 | reverse complement strand
GGCCGCCATCCGCGACTGTGCGCTGACGGACATCGCCGGCGCGGGGGTGACTTGCGTGGCCGGGAAACTGACCGCGGCCGCTGTCGCGATCCTGCGCTCGCAAACAGGCTTCGCGCTGCATTCCTGTTCGGCCGCCGATATTTCGGGTTCGGCTGTCCGCGCGGCGCAGACTGGCATAGAGGCCACCAGCGGGGTCCGTCTCCGCCTGTCCGACAGTTCCGTGAACGGCTGCGACAGGGGCGTCTGGATACAGGAAGATGCCTCGCTGAGCGTTTGCGGCGGGGTTTTTGAGAACAATTCCTTTGCGGGTATTTACACCGACAGAGGAGCGGTTTCGGTTGCCGGCGCCGGCTTTAAGAAAAACAATATCGGAGTTTTTTCCGATCACGCCGGCGCGGTGGTAATCGATAAGGCGGAATTCTCCGCCAACAGGACCGGGCTTAAATGTGACCGGGGCGCAACGGTGCGTATGGCTATGACCTCGGTGTATGGGTGCGAGTGGGATGGGATCTGGTGCGGGGAAGGTGTCAAGCTTGAACTTAACTCCAACAGCTTCGCGGCCAACCGGCACGGTATCAAAGAGGACGGCCCCTGCGAGGTTAAAATGGCCGGCAATAAATTCTCCGAAAACTTTGCCGCGGACCACCTCGCCTGGCCGCATGCGACGGACGGTGTCAGCGGTAAGCGCTGAGATACCGCCCGGCGATTTTTTTCCAGGGATATTCAAGAGCGGTCGCCGCGCCGCCGCCGGCCAGTTTTTTTCTAAAGCCCTTGTCGGCGCACAGGCGCAGGATAGCGGAAGAAACCATTTGTGAGTTTTCGGGATGGACCAGGACCGCGTTGTGCCCGTTCCTGGCGAATTCCGCCAGACCGCCGGTTTTGGCCGCCAGGACCGCTTTGCCGGCCGCCATCGCTTCCAGCGCCGACATGCCGAAGGATTCCCAGCGCGGAGTAGTGGCGTAGAAAAGGCAGGCCTTCATAAGTGCGGTGATTTCGCCCGGAGGCAGCAGGCCTTTAAAGTGTACCCGCCCGCCTATTCCGAGCTTTTTGGCCAGATCCGCAAGGGGCCCGCGGCGGCCGGTTCCGCAGACCACCAGATCGCAGGCGCATCCTTTTTCAATCGCCGCCGCGAAAGCGAAGATCAGCAGGTCGAGCCCTTTATAGGGCGCCGGGCGGCCTACGGTGAGTATGTATGCCCGGCGGCGCGTAAAAGGCGCCGCGCCGGAGGGAGAGGGAGCATCGGTCCCGTCAGGGACTATGTTGAGCTTGTCCGACACAACGGGGAAATCTTCGCGTATCATGCGCGCCAGGAAGCCGGAGACCGCGGTTATGCGGGCGGCCCTGTCCAGGATCTTCCCCAGTGCGCGGCGTGTGGCGCTCGTCAATGGCGGAAGGTCCGGGTGGCGGTAATCGTGAAAGGTTACCACCAGGCGTGCCCGGGCGAGCCGCTTTGACAGCAGCACCGGTGCGTGCCAGGCGCGCAGCCACCCGGAAAAGTGGAAGTTGAGGACCGCGCCCGGGGGTAGCTGCCCGGCCAGCGCGCGCAGCAGCGCCGAGCGGCGCTCTTTTTCGGCGAGGGCAAGGCAGTCGCGCGTAAGGATTAGCGGCGCGGGGCCCGGGTTTAAGCGGAGTTGCGGCCCTGCGGATATTTGTTGCGACACTATGGAGGTGCGGTGGCCGGCGCGGACGAATTCTCTGCTGAGGCCGGACAGTATGCGATTGTAGGTGGGGTCGGAAAAGAATGTTGAAGGAAGCAGCGTGATATCCACTTAAATCCCCGTACCCAGGCCGCGGCGGGCCGGGATATTTTTAAGGCCGGCAGGGTGAACGCTTAATAGAAAGTCCGGAAAGAGGCGGTTTGCGATTTCAGCGAACCGTGCTTTGTCAGGGAAGGCTTTAAGTACGCCTTCTTTGTGTTTTTTGCCTGTGCCTTCTTGTTTTTTCCGTTATTAGGAGCCATTTTTTTGCTCACCGGATCTGAAAATGAGCTGCTTGTAATTTCATCCTATTGTAGCACATTAAACGCTTAATGTTATCCGCGCGTGATGGCTGGTGTGCGCATTTTCAGGGGACGGCTTTCCCTTGGCCGTTAAGGCGTCCTGGCGGCGGCCTTAAGGACCGCGCGCAGCACCGTTTGCGGCGCCACATGAGTGCCTTTCCCGTCAAAGGCGCGGCGCGAGTAGAACATGCCGGCCAGCCCGGGGTTTACGACTTTACTCAGCCTTCCGTAACCGTATATTTCCCATGGGCTGGTGCAATTGAAAATAGCCACAGCGCTCTTGCGCAGGGCCAGCGCGAGGTGCATCGCCAGGGTGTCGCCTGAAACCAGGAGAGTGCACCGGCCGATGTCCGAGATGTAGTCCCGCAGATTTTTCCGCTGCCGGAGAATGAAAAAATTTATATGGTTCTTCCTGAACAGGGCCGTCAGGTTGCAATAACCCGGCCAGTGTTTCAGGGGCCACTTCGGCCCGGCCCGTTTTTCCACCGCCACAAGAGGGGCAAGAGCCCCGGCCGGGGCGGTGGGCAGGAAGTATTCCTCTCCGGCGAATTTGAAACCGCACGCCTCGAACAGGTAATCCTGATAAGATTTTCTCGCCCGGTACTTAAGTTTATCTGCGGCGGGGATCCCGTGCCGGCTTATGAGACTCATATCGAACCAGGGCGCGGAGCTTTCGCAGTACACGGGTTTCCCGCGGTCCAGCCGGGCGCCTGTCTTCCTTGGCGCCCGGGCGGCAGACGCTATGCGGCACGCGGCCGCGCTCTCGTCGAAATTTATGACCCAGTCGAACTTTTCACCGTTTATCCGGCTGAATCCGCCGGGGGTGAGTGCCCGGGCTATGCGCGGGTTGCCGGCCAGCAACGGGAGCGCGGTCCGGCCCGTTACCCAAGTGACGGCGTCTCCGGAAAGTTTATGGAGCAGCGGTGTGGTGCGCAGTACGTCCCCGGCCGCCCCGATTTTAATAATTAGAGTTCTTCTTTTTTTCGCCATAGGCGCCGGGAGCGCGCGCGGCCGGGGCCTGCAAACGCTCAACAGAGGATAAGCTGTGTGTCGAATACTGTTTCGTTTAGGACCAGGTTGAGGGTGGAGCCGGAGGCTTCCCCGAAAATGTAGTTGGATTCGTGTATCGCCGCGGTCCAGCGGGCGAAGTCCTCTTTGGGCCAGGCCCACACTTCCACTTTCTCCCCCTTGGAGATCTCTTTTTTTATAACTTCCCGCATCCTGCGCCCCGCCTCCGCGCTTTCTTTAAGGATGACCAGCCGGCCGGAGCGGATGCGTCTGGCGACTTTGGTAAGTTTATTCACCGCGACGTTCCCGCATTCTATCCAGACGGCTACCCCGCCTGCGCCATCCCCCACCATCAGGTCCGGCAGAAAACCGATATCGGTCACGGACGGGTCCGACGGGCCGGTGTCCAGCGCCGGTTCTTGGTCAAAAAAAAGTATGGCCGCGGTCAGCCGTAAGGCCACGTGCTCGGGCGTTTCTTCCTCTTTGGCCGCTATGAGCGCGCGCCGTGAGCCGCCGTTTATGTTAAGGTCGCACCGGATGTTCATCTCACTCCTCCGGTTCCGCCCGCAGTTTTTTTGCGGGCGCGGCGGAAGCCCTGAAAAGACGCGTTCTGCAGGCGGCGCAGTCGAACTCCAGGCGGAAGACCGCGCCTTCAGCGTCCTCAAGGTACATCGTTTCCACCGGCTTTCCTTTTTTGCATAATCCCAGCCGGCGGGGCAGGCAGAAGCGCATGGTCATCAGTGCGCGGCCGGACATGTCCGCCCCGGCTTCCGCCGCCCGGCCGATCGCCGTTACTCCGTGGCGCGTGTAGAAGCGCGCCGCCTTTGCGTTCAGCACGTTCCCCGTGAAATCCAGTTTCCGTTCCGGGTAAGGAGTGTCGTTGGGTGTTATCTTTATTTCTTCGCGTTCCCCGGCGGCCGCGCCGGCAGCGTCGAGTGCCGCCAGGGTGTCGCGACGCAGGTCGTTCAGCGCGGAAACGGGGATAAAGAAGGAGGCTGACAGCTTCAGCTCAAGCGCTTCCAGGTAGAAACCGCTTTCCCCGAGTTTCGAGAGCTGTTTTTTTATAGTGTCCAGCGCCTGGTCCGGTTTCTTGGCCGCCTCCTTCTTTGAGGGCAGCTCTTTTACGGCTGTCGCGCCGCGCTCATCAGAGGCTTTCAGGGAGAAACCGTCCCTGGTTTCCGAAAATTCAAGTTTGACCGCGAACCTGCGCTGCGCCGTGTCGCGCTCCACGGTTTTCAGGAATTCTTTGTCCAGATTGCGGTATACCGCGCTGCCGTTGTCCAGGCCCTTAAGGTTGTCGGCACGCACGCGGTCATCCTTTACGCCGTTCACCAGTGAGCCGGACAGTACTCCGTTTTTGTCGAAGAAGGTTATTCCGTCCCCAGGGTGGAGTTTGTGCGCGTTATGTATTTTAAAGGAACCTTCCTTTATATCGAAAACGCGTCCCAGCGGCTCGCCGGCGAATTTGGGAGTGTCGGGCGAGGCGATGTCCAGCGGGTTGCCGTCTATAAAATATTCAGTGTAGCCGCGGTTAAAGGTCTTGGCAGGGTCCGGGGAGAAGGCCGTGAAACTTTTTCCGAAAGAAGCCCGCGCAAAACCTTTGCCGGCTATCACCCTGTCGAGTTCCCTGCGGTAAACCGAAACGATGTTGCGCACATAGGCCCTGTCTTTGAGGCGGCCCTCTATTTTGAAAGAGGTTATCCCGGCGGCCGCCAGGTGGGCCAGCCGGCGCGATAGGTTCAGGTCTTTAAGTGAAAGCAGGTGTTTGCCTTCCGCCAGGGGGGCGCCGGCGGCGTCCTTCAGTGTGTAAAGCTTGCGGCAGGGCTGCGCGCATTCGCCCCGGTTGCCGCTGCGGCCGCCCAGGTCGCAGCTCAGGTAGCACTGGCCGCTGTAGGCCACGCACAGCGCCCCGTGGACAAAAAACTCAAGCTCCACGGTGGTCTTTGCCCTGATGGCCTTTATTTCCTCCAGGGTGAGTTCGCGGGCCAGGATTACCCGCTTAAACCCGGCCTTCTCAAGGAACCTAACTTTTTCCGGGGTAACGTTGTGGGTCTGGGTGCTGGCGATCAGTGGTATGGGGGGGAGAGCGGTTTCCAGCAGGCCCATGTCCTGGATTATAACCGCGTCCGCGCCAGCGTCCCAGAGGGTGTGTATGATCTTCTGGGCGCGCGGGATCTCTTCGTCGGTAAGTATGGTGTTCAGCGCCGCGTAGACTTTGGCGCGGTATTTATGGGCGTAGGCCGCCAGTTTCCCTATGTCGGAGGCGGTATTCGCGGCTCCGGAGCGCGCGCCGAAATGCTCCGCGCCGATATAGACCGAGTCGGCGCCGCAATTTACGGCGTCTATGCCGGTTTCCAGATCCCTGGCCGGGGCCAGCAGTTCAAGTTTTTTCATGGTTCACCAGAGGTAAACAGCCGATCTTGTCCGAATTCCCGAAGCCGCTGTCTTTATAACGCGTGCTGCCGGCGCCCGGCAGGCGGTCCGGGTTTACAGCAGCCTTACCGGGCCCGGGGCTCCGGCGCGGGATTGCGCGTAGTCCGACTCTATCCGGTAATAGGTGTAGGTGAGGCTGGCCACCCGGGAAATAAATTTTTTCGCGCTCGCATAGTCCGGAACCTCGGAGGTCAGTACCACTATAACATAGTCGCCGCGAGGGGAAAACACTATGCCGGCGTCGTGGCAGGATTTGCGCAGCAGGCCGGTCTTGTGGCCTATTTCCCAGCCCAGGGGCAGGCCTTTGCGCAGGCGGCTGCGGCTCTTGGTGTGCTTGAGGACGTCAAGCATGAACTCGCTGGCTTCCCTGTCGACCAGCTCTCCGGCGTAAATACGCTCCATGAGGCCGGCCATTTCCCGCGCGGTGGTGTAATTCTCCCGCGCTATGCGGCCGGAGGACAGGCTCATCCCCTCCTGGGTTATGTTGGTGTGAACCAGCCCGAGCTGCTTGAACGCTGTTTTCAGGTAAGGCATGCCCACATAATCTATGAGCATTTTGGTGGCTGTGTTGTCGCTTTCTGTTATCATCTTGTAGATGATTTCCATAACGCTCAGGGTCGTGCCGTCGCGTACCCACCGAAGCGACCCGGAGCCGCCCACCCGGTCCGCCCTGGTCAGCCGGATCTGCGTGCCCAGCGTTATGGCACCGCTCTTTATGCGGTCGAATACTGCCGCCATTATGGGGACTTTTATCAGGCTGGCGGAGGGGAACAGCCGGTCCGCGTTGTAATCCCAGTTTCTGCCGGTATGGAGGTCTCCAATGTAAATGCCCACGTTGCCGCGCCAATTGGCGGCGGCCTTCTCCAGCCCCGACACCATGGACTCCCATTCCGTGTCGGTTATAGGGGATTGGACCGTTTTCTTTCCTTCCGGGGGCGGGTTTAACTGCAGGTTAAGCCATGCGCCGCCGCGGTAAAGCCCGAAAGAGGCCGCGGCCAGGCAGAGCGCCAGGCAGGCAAAAGCCCAGCCGGACAGTTTCCGGGGCGGGGGCGGGATATGCCGGGTGGCTGCATGATGCCGTTGCAAGCTGATCTCCCTGTCGGGCGGTTATTTGCGGACGCTCAATGCCAGCGCGTCGCCTTCGCCCTTGTAGTCCACAAGCACCGTATTGCCTTTCTTCATGGTGCTGTTGAGCAGGAATTCGGACAGGGGGTCTTCAACGTATTTCTGTACCGTGCGCAGCAGCGGCCGGGCGCCGTAATTCGGGTCGAAGCCCTGTTTGCAGAGGAAATTCTTGGCTGCCTGTGTTATCTCAAAGGCGACTTCTTTCGCCTCGAGTTTCGACTTTACCGTTTTAAGGCGGAGTTCAAGTATCAGTTCTGTGTCGGCTTCCGTGAGCGGCCGGAATACGATGGTCTCGTCGATGCGGTTTATGAACTCGGGGTTGAAGACGCGCTTGACCTCTTCCATCACCGTGTCTTTCATCTCTTTGTAGTCTTTTTCCTTGTCGTCCGCGGGCATAAAGCCCAGGGTTTTGCCTTTGGATATAAGCCGCGCGCCCACGTTGGAGGTCATTATCAGGATGGTGTTCTTGAAGCTGACCTTGTGGCCGAGACTGTCGGTAAGTGTGCCCTCGTCCATTATCTGCAGCAGGATGTTGAAGACGTCGGGGTGCGCTTTCTCTATTTCGTCAAGCACTACCACGCAGTAAGGTTTGCGGCGCACGATCTCGGTGAGCTTGCCGCCTTCCTCGTAGCCCACGTAGCCGGGAGGCGCGCCGATGAGGCGGCTCACGGAGAACTTCTCCATGTACTCGCTCATGTCCACGCGGACCATGGCTTCCTCGTTGCCGAACAGGAAATCCGCCAGCACGCGCGCGAGTTCCGTCTTGCCCACGCCCGTCGGGCCCAGGAAGATAAAATTGCCGATGGGGCGCTTGGCGTCCTTCATGCCGGTGCGGCTGCGCTTGATGGCCTGTGAAACTATCTTTACCGCTTCGTCCTGCCCGATGAGCCGCTTATGGATCTCGCCTTCCATGTTCTTAAGTTTATCGGCTTCGGTCTCCGTCATGCGGGTGACCGGGATGCCGGTCCACTTCGAGGCTATGAACGCGATATCCTCTTCCGTGACTTCCGGGACGATCTTGTCGCGGGATTCGCGCCATTTTTTGCGCGCGTCTTCGAGGGCCTTTTTCAGTTCTTTTTCCTTGTCCCGCAGTTTGGCGGCCTTCTCGTATTCCTGTCCGTAAATGGCGGCGTTCTTCTGCTTGGAAACTTCCTCTATCTCAGTTTCCTTTTCCTTGAATTCAGAGGGGGCCACGGAAAGCTTGAGACGGGCCCGGCTGCCGGCTTCGTCGATGAGGTCTATCGCTTTGTCCGGCAGGGCCCGGTCGGTTATGTATTTTTCACTGAGTGTGGCCGCCGCGAAGATGGCGGGGTCGGTGTATTTGCATTTATGATGATTCTCGTATTTTTCCTGGAGGCCTTTGAGTATCTCTATGGTCTCCGGGGCGGAGGGCGGCTCCACTATCACGGTCTGGAAGCGGCGCTCCAGCGCGGGGTCGTGCTCGATATGCTTGCGGTACTCGTCGAAGGTGGTGGCGCCTATGCACTGGAGCTCGCCGCGGGCCAGCGCGGGCTTGAGCATGTTCGAGGCGTCTATGGCGCCTTCGGCGGCGCCGGCGCCTATCACGGTATGCAGCTCGTCGATGAACATGATGATGTTATTCTTGGCCTTGCGGATCTCCTCTATAATGCCCTTGAGGCGCTGCTCGAACTCGCCGCGGTACTTGGTGCCGGCCACTATGGAGGCCAGGTCCAGGCTTAAAAGCCGTTTCCCGACGAGGGTGTCGGAGATCTCTCCGGCGGCGATCTTTTGCGCCAGCCCTTCAACGATGGCTGTTTTGCCCACACCGGGTTCGCCTACCAGCACCGGGTTGTTCTTCGTGCGGCGCCCGAGCACCTGTATGACGCGTTCTATTTCATCACTGCGGCCTATCACGGGGTCTAGCCTGCCTTCGCGCGCCATCTGGGTCATGTCGCGGGCGAATTCATCGAGGATGGGGGTTTTGGTCTTGCCTTTGGGGCCGGCGTGCGCTGCGTGGCTTTTGGGCTGCGGCGCTTCCTTGGGGGAATCTTTCTGTTCCATTTCTCCCAGGATGCTGAGGACTTCCTCCCGCACGGTTTCCAGTTTAAGTCCGAGGTTTTCCAGGACGCGGGCGGCGACGCCCTCTTCTTCGCGGATGAGCCCGAGCAGGATGTGCTCGGTGCCGATGTAGGAATGACTCATGTGCTGGGCTTCTTCCACGGCATATTCCAGCACTTTCTTGGCGCGGGGCGTGAAGGGTATTTCGCCCAGGAGCATCATGTTGTCGCCGGTGCCGACTATTTTTTCTATTTCAGCGCGGACTTTGCGCAGGTCTATGCCCAGGTTCTGGAAGACCTGGGAGGCTACGCCTTCCGAAAGGGCTATAAGACCCAGCAGGATGTGCTCGGTGCCGACGTAATCGTGGTTGAGGCGCTTGGCCTCTTCTTGCGCGATAAGGATGACACGCTGCGCCCTGTCCGTAAATCTTGTTCCCATGTTTCTGGCCTCCGTGGCGGCTTCTACAAATAAAATTAAATTCGCAAATAGAAACGCGCGAATAATGCCGTTTCGCCATACTATTATGACAAATGCGCGACGTTTATTCAACTTTGTGCAGTATACGCGGGAATTCGGGATTTTTGTGGTGCGTATGGGCGTACGGGCTCCGGGGTGTGGACCGGGCTGGAAAAACGCGCTCGGCCACACCGTGGCCTCGCTCATCCTCCGGCTTCGGCGCTATGCAAGCCTCAGCCTCCGGAAGGTTTTTCCAGCCCGGTCCACACCCCGGAGCCCGTGGGCAGCTCGGGGCGCGGGTAGCGGGAGCCCGGATAAGCAAAACCTTCGCGGAGGCGATTGCTTGCGTAGCGCAATCGCCGAGTGATGAGGTGCGCGCACGGTGTGCGCGACACCGCGTTTTGCGTTCCGGGCTCCCGCTACCCGCGCCGGCTCAGGGTGAGCGGCGGACTTTTATTTTGAAGCCTTCGACCGCGGTTACGGTCACTTCGGCGCCGGCGGGGATGTCCCCGGAAAGGCTCTCGGCTTCCCAGAGCTCGCCTTCGGCCAGCACGGTGCCCTTGGGGGACAGCGCGGTTTTGGCCAGGCCCTTCTTGCCGGCCAGGCTTTCAATGCCGGTAACCACCCGGAGCAGCTGGGCGCGCAGCACGATGTACGCCAGCGCGGCCACTACCGCCACAAGACCGATTATAGTTGAAACAAGCATATTCAGTGAGACCGAGAGTCCTCCCATGGTTTGCTGGTCGAACAAGAGCAGGGCGCCGAACAATATGGACGCCGCCCCGGCCAGCGTCAGCAGGCCGTAGCTTAGCACCTTGATCTCCGCTATGAAGAATACGAACCCCAGCAGTATCAGCGCAAGTCCCGCCGTGTTGGCGGACAGCGTCTGGAAAGAGTAGAAAGCCGTTACCAGGGAGACCGCTCCCACTACGCCGGGAAGTATCAGCCCGGGGTTGTATAGTTCGATGAAAAGTCCCGCGGCGCCAAGGCTCATAAGTATCATGGCGATGTCCGGGTTCGTTATCGTGGCAAGCAGTTTCTGGCGCCTGGTCTGGTTGAAGTATTCAACCGCGGGGCGCGGCGCGTGGAGCGTTCCGAACCCTCCGGTCTTGAACCCGTCGGCTTTTGCCAGGAACTCTTCAAGGTTCTCGGCCATAAAATCCGCCACGCCGGTCTTTACGGCTTCCTGCGCCGAGATGGACCTGCTTTTTGTCACGGCTTCCATGGCCCAGGCCGCGTTGCGGCCGGTCTTCTGCGCTATGGACTGGATATACGCCGCCGCGTCGTTGAGGGTTTTCTCGGACATCGCGTCTTTTTTCTCGGTTTTTTTATCGCCCGCGCCCAGGGGAATGCCCCCGAGCATTACCGGGTGGGCGGCGCCGATGTTGGTGCCGGGGGACATGGCTACCAGGGGCGAGGCCATGGCTATAAAGACCCCGGCCGAGGCCGCCCGCGCTCCCTGGGGGGAAACATAGATCGCCACCGGTTTTTTTGAGGCGAGCATCCCCTGTATTATGGCGCGCATGGAGATATCCAGCCCGCCTGGCGTGTCCAGCGTTATTATGAGCATGTCCGCGCCGCCCGGGCCATTTACGCGGTTAAGTGCCGCCCCGATAAACTCCGCCGCCGCCGGAGTGATAACTCCGTTATAGGGGGCTACCAGCACGGTACTCACTTCGTAAACTCTCTGCGCTGGTTGTTTTGCCGGCGCGGCCGCTGTGCCCGCCGCCGGCAGTATCAGCGCCAGTGACAGGAAAAGCATGTGTTTCATAGTGGTCCTCCCTGCTGCTGTTCGAGGTGGGTTGTTATGCCGCGGCTTATTTCCGCGGCTATTTTTTTCCCCAGGGCTTTTTCCGTTTTCAACCGCGCTTCAGCGTCGGTGGCGGAGGCCTCTTTGGCGGCGGCGTCAAAGGTCAGGAAAACTTTGGCGGTCTTTACATCTTTAAGGACCACGGCGGCCGTGCCTCTGCGCCAGCGCCAGCGGGATTGTTCATCGGGATCGGCCGCCGCGGCAAGCTCCACGGTGCACTCCGCCGCGAGGTCAGCGCCGTCTGCCCGGGGGGCGGTCCTGGCGTCCATGCCCAGCCCGTTAAAGGCCTTTATGATGGCTGCGGTTACGGGGTCAGATCTGTCGCCGGACATCAGCAGTACCACGTCCAGGGCCGCCAGGGCTTTGGAGGCCTCGCGGCGGATGGCGTTCGTGTCCAGACCCGTGGCGCCGGCGCCGGCAGGATCGAGCACCCGCCTGTCGGCCGCCAGGGCGTCACGGGTTTTAAGGAGATCCATCAACTGCAGCGCGTGTTTGGCTTTCTGCAATTTTTCTGCCGCGGCCGCCAGCTGCGCCGAGAGTTCCCGTCCGAGCACGTCCAGTTCGCCAGTCTTTTCCTCCAGTGCCGCCAGGGCTCTGGCGCGGTCCAGTACGGCCAGCGCGTAATACTGGCCCGAGGCGCCGTCGCGCCAGGTCTGTGCTATTTCCACTCCTTCAAGTTCCTTTTGCGAGACCGCGCGGACATTCTGCATCACGTTCTGGGAAGATGACGTTTCGGCCTTCCCTTGCGCCATATAAGAGTTGTCTGAAGAAACTACGGAGGTGTTAAGATTTATGCGGGTAGAGAAAATTTTAGAGATCTCGGCGCGGGCACGGTCTTTGGCTGTGGAAATATCGTCGGCCGAGGACACTCCGGTAAGGAAGCGGCTGCGGGGGTATTCGTAAGAGACGCCGTCCACCCAGGCGGGGCGGGGTGGCTGCGCCGCGGCGGCCGCGCCAGTGCCCGGCTTTGTGGCGGCGGAGGCGCACGCCGACAACACGACCGCGAAACAGGCAGCTGTAAGATATTTGTACATATTAGGGAACCCCCTAGTGAGCCGTGCGGTAATGCAGGTATGTCCGCCGGCCTTTTACCACTTCCACGTCTTTGAAATCTATGGTTCCGGACGGGGCGCCGTTGCGGTCCGTAAAAGTGATCTTTACGTCCTGTCTGCCCGGGGCCGCGGTTACGCGAGCCATGCGTATCTGCGCCGGCAGCGTCGTCCACCCGCGGGTGTCGGCGGTTTCGGTGGCGGCTCCGGCGGCGCTGGTGACCATCTTGGCCAGAAAACCCAGCCCGGCTCCGGCACGGTTTTCCACTTCTGCGGAGGCCGCCCGCGCGAGCACGAACTTTATGGTTGCCCGGGCTATGGCGCGCAGCCTTATTGCCGCGTTTTTCGACTCCAGTACCTGGCGGGCGATGGCGGAGATGTCTTCAACCAGCAGCGACTCTGACCGGGCCCCGGCGGCCTCTATGCGCGATCCGGCGATAGTGTACGGGTCCTGCACGTATTGCGGGTAAGCTACGGTTATGGCGCTGCCGATAAGGCCGGCGTTCACGGCGTTCGCGAAGCGTTCCGAGCCCGCCTCTTCCTCGCCGCTCTGGCTTACCGCCAGCATGGCCTCGTTCCAGGCCACCTGGAAAGTGCGGGAGATTTTCATCGGCGCGGGCCCGTTATAGTGAAAGAAGATTAATTCCCCCACGCCCAGGCTTTCCAGTCTGGAATAGGGCGGGCTCGTGAATTCCGGTTCTGGCATGCCGTAGTCCGCCGCGTATGTTTTATAAGCCGCCGCGGCCGCTTTGTAGGCTATGCGCGCGTCGTCGTGGTCGCCGTTCTGTTCAAAAAGCATGGCGCTCAGGTACTGGGAGAAGGCGCTGTCCTGGTAGCCGCTTTTACCCTGCATGAATTCATTGAAGCGGCCGAGGTAGGCGGTGACTTTGCGGGCCTCTACCAGCGCGTCGTCGGTTTTGCCCAGAAAGACATAATTCAGCGCCCGGAAAGCGTTGAGGAGGGCCCGTTCGAAAACTTCTCCCGCGTATTTCGTGGTGTTGTCGTTAAGAAGGAGGGTTCCCGCGCGCCTGCTTACGCTCCGGGTGAAGAGTTCTTCCATCCTGTTTTCCGCCGTCGCAAGGCTAAGCTCGCTTTCCCGGTAGCTGGCGGAGTCGTGCTGTACCATGCCCAGGTCCAAATAGTAGAGAACTGAATTCTTTTCTCCGTATTCGGAAGTTTTGTTTTGTTCTATGTCGGCCCGCGCCCCCGCGTAGTCGTGTGCCGCTATTTTGGCGTTGAGGCCGGCCCGGTAGGAGCGTGAGGGGCCGGCGCAGGCCGCGAACAGCAGGGCCGCGCCGGCAAGCAGGCGGTACGCAGGGAGATGAACCCTCATTTACGATATGCTACCAGGTTGACTTGGACCGCTTTACCGATTTCTTGATCTTTTTCTGGCCGGTCCAGGAGATCTGGTTGTTTTTCAGGTTGAGGAGTTTGAGATTGACCTGGTACAGGATGACGGACTTGCCGCCTTCTTTATCCTCTATGGTGCTGATGTTGCCGCTCAGCATGAAATCCGCCCCTGTTTCCTGGCCGTGGGCTTTTTTCGTGTCCTCGGCGGCGTTGGTGTCCTGGTCCAGGCGCTCGTCGCGCACTTCGCCGCGCTCGTCCTTGCTGGCCACAAAAGTGACTCGTCCGGAATTTATCAGCGCGCGCTGCAGGTCTTCCACGAAAACCCCGGTGTTGATATGTTCGCTGCTCTGGTTGCGGACGGTGCCCACTATCACGGTGGGGTTTTCCCCGGCCGGGCCGGCCGCCGCGCTTATCCAGGGCCTGGCCAGGCAGTCGGCGATCATCTCTTCGGCGGTCAGGCGGGAGTCCGTGTCGTTCCATTTTCCGCTTATGTCCACCACCGCGGCGGTGTCGATGCGTTTAACCTGCGTCCCGCCGCAGCCGGACAGCGCCGGCAATACCAGCAGCGTGGAAATTAATAAATAGTTTTTCATAATGACCGGTTCTCCTTGAATGAGGAACTAGGAAACTCCGCCGGGTTTTCCGTGAAAACCCGGCGTCAGCGTATGGAATATGAATTAACGCTTGGCTTCTTCCGCGGTTAGGTCGTCAAAGGCCTTGTCAGCGTTGGCTTTCACGTAATCCCGCACCTTTGAGTCGAGTTCGGCGGCCTTGTCGAGCGAGGCTTTTACCCCGGCGACGTCAAGTTTGGCCAGCGCGAACATTGACCCATCGGAGGAATCGACCCAGTGGTCAACGATAACAACCCCGGAGAGGTTCATCTGGGTGAAACTCTTCAGTGAATTCGTCACGTTCTGTTCCTCGCTGGAACTTTTCATGTCCCCGGCGGTCGTGGAGGCCATATAATCTTTGGACAGTTTGGCTATATAGGTGTTAAACACCTCCGCTATCTTGGCGCGGGCGCGGCTGTCGGCGGTATCTATGGCAAGCGCCCTGTTCCGGACGCCGGTGGCTATCCCGACGCCGTAGAAGTTGCCGTCTTTGAAGGCGCCGGAGCCCTGGTTTACCCAGGCAGGGCCGGCGGCCGCGATGGGCGCGCTGACAGCGGCGGTCTGGACGTTCTTATTCCCGCCGCCGCAGCCGGTAAGAGCTAGCGTCGCCCCGATGCAAACAAATACTTTCGCCGCGCTATTCATGTTTTTCATTTTGATTGGGCCCCTTGATATAGATGAACGGATTAATTGCCGGATTCTATAAGAAAACTAGCAATTAATCCCGCTATTGTCAACGGCGCCGCGGGCCAGGGGAAAAGGTGGTTTTCTTTCCGTAAAGCGGAGGGCGTTTTATGCGGTCTGGGCCAGGGCTTTGGCAACGGAGAGCATGAACCTGTCCGTGTCCAGCGGTTTGCCCAGGCATTCCGATACGGCGGCAAGGTCCATTGCGCCGGGGTTTTGGGCGGAGCCGGTAACCAGCAGGCTTCTGGCGCCTGAAAATTTTTCAGAGAACAGGCGCGCCAGATCGGTGCCAAGGCCGTCGCCGAGCATCAGGTCGGTCACGAGCAGATCGAAATGGCGTGTTTCAATAAGCGTTTTCGCCGTGGCGGCGCTGTCGGCAAAGGTTACGGTATAATCCTGTCCGGACAATACGCGGGAATAAAGCCTGCGCATCGTGGAATCGTCATCAGCTATAAGTATTTCGGGGGGCATGGCAGCCTTCTTTCAAGCAGAATGCCCTCACCGCTTCAGGGCCCCCCAGCCCTTTTACAGGTAAGACCGATTTTTTTTTCTCCCGGCGCCGTGATACGGCAATGCGTCCGGGTGTCTAAAGTTTACATATCAATTACCGGAATTGTAAAGGGCTTTTGGCCCGGGCTGGAGGTGGTATCCGGCCCGTGTGCGGCTGGGCCTGTTGGCACGCGGAGCCCTGCGGTATGCGCCGGGTTTTTTGATAACATACCATTTATGACCGAATCAGGCTTCCGGCTTGCCCCCGGTTCTTTTGAGGAAAAATTCATACGCAGCGGGGGGCATGGCGGGCAAAATGTCAACAAAGTCGCCACTACCGTGCAGCTGCGGTTTTTCCCTTCCGTTTCCGGCCTGCCCGCAGAGGCGCAGCAGCGGCTAAAGACGCTGGCCGGCGCAAAACTTACCATGGAAGGCGAGATTGTGATAACCGCGGGCGAGTACCGGACGCAGGAGCAGAACCGGGCCGCCGCGCGCGCCCGGCTGTTTGAGCTTGTGGAGCGCTCCATGAGGCCCCCTAAGCGCAGGAGGCCCACCAGGCCGTCTTACGGCTCCCGGCTCCGCCGCCTGGAAGACAAGAAACGCCGTTCCGATGTGAAAAAAACGCGCTATTCCGCGGACTGACCGCCTGGCTTTTGCGGCGCGTCTCCACGGCTTTGGACCTTATGCGCTGCTGCCTGGCTCCGTGTGCCGGGGGTTAATCTTTCGCGTGATGCTTCTTCCAGGTCATGGCCAGGAGCAGTATGGCCAGCACGCAAGAGGCAAGGAGCAGCTTGAACCCGCCGTCCCAGCCGTAGCTGTCCACCACGCGGCCTATACCCACCTCGGCGATGACCGCCCCGAACAGGTAGCCGAACAGGCCCGTGAAGCCGGCGGCCGTGCCCGCGGCTTTTTTGGGCACCATGTCCACGGCGCTTACGCCTATCAGCATTACCGGCCCGTAAATAAGGAAACCGATGACGAACAGCGAGGCCGAGTCCACCCAGAAGCGTCCGGCCGGATTCTGCCAGTACACATAAACCGCTATGGTCACCAGCAGCATGTAGATGACCGAGACGGGGCCGCGCCGGCCGTGGAAGAATTTGTCGCTGGCCCAGCCGGCCAGCAGGGTGCCGGGGATACCGGCGTATTCGTAAATAAAGAACTGCCAGCGGGCGGTGTCCTGCGGGCAGCCTTTAACCGCCGTCAGGTAGGTGGGCGCCCAGTCCAGCACGCCGTAGCGGATAACGTAGACGAAGATGTTGGCAAAAGCTATCAGCCAAAGCGGCTTGTTGTAGAGGATGTATTTGGTGAAGATCTCTTTTGCGCCCATTTCCCGCTCGGGGTCGGCTACGCCGGTGTCGGGATGATCGTTGGCGTAGTCTTCTATCGGGGGCAGGCCCACCGACTGCGGTGTATCGCGCAGAAAGAGTATTATCAGCGCGCCCATGGCGATGGCCATGAAGGCGGGCACGTAAAAAATAAGGAAGAAGGGCAGGGTGCCGCCGCTGGTGAGGGCCGTCAGGCCGAGGATGGTGGCCAGCGCCAGCGCGCCGTTTATTATGGGGCCCACTATGCCGCCGCCCACATTGTGCGCCAGGTTCCAGATGGCGAACTTGGTGCCGCGCTCGCCGTCAGAGAACCAGTGGGTGAGCGTGCGCGCGCAGGGCGCCCAGCCCATGCCCTGCGCCCAGCCGTTTACGAACCACAATGCGAGCATGGCCCACAACGAGCCGACCAGCGTCGGGAACAGCAGGTTGACGAGTCCTGAGAGGATGAGGCCGGTGGCCATGAAATAGCGCGGGTTGGACCGGTCGGAAACGTTGCCCATCACGAACTTGCTGAGGCCGTAGGAGACGGCCAGCCCTGTGGCTATCAGGCCTACGTCGCCTTTGGAAAAACCGTAGTGGTTTATCAGGTACGGCTTGGCCAGGGAGAAATTCTTTCGCACCAGGTAGAAGCCGGCGTAACCGAAGAAGATCGAGAGCATCATCTGTGCTCGCAGCGTTTTGTAGCGGGCGTCCTCGAGCGTTTTTGGGAGGCGCGCTATGTGCGCCGCGGGCTTGTAGAGCGAAAGGAATTTTGAAAGCATTTTGTCTCCGTTCTGCGGCGGGCCCGTTCAGGCGCAGGTCCCGTCTTTCTCTTCGGCGCCGCCAAGGGACAACGCCAGGTTGATCAGCACGGCGAACACCGTGCCGAAAGCTATGCCGGCGATATTCACCGAGCCGACAGTGACCCCTTTAACTCCCAGGCCCGTGGCGATGATCAGCGACGAGCCGGCGATAATCAGGTTCTTGTGCGAGCAGAAATCCACTTTCGCGTCCAGCCAGATCTTGATGCCCATCATGGCTATGAGGCCGTAAAGTATAAGGGTTACCCCGCCCAGCACCGGGCCGGGGATGGACAAGATCACCGCGCCGAATTTGGGGCATAGTCCCAGCAGCAGCGCTATGCAGGCTGCGGCCATGAAATTGTAAACGCTGAACACCCGGGTTATCGCCATCACGCCCATGTTCTCGGCGTAGGTGGTCTGCGGTGTGCCGCCGCCCATGGCCGAAACGAAGCTGGCCGCCGCATCGCCCAGGTAGGCCCGGCCCAGGTGCGGGCCGAGGTCGCGTTTCATATACCCGGAGATGGCCTCTATGTGGCCTTTGTTCTCGGCTACCAGCACTACGAACACGGGCGCTATGACCAGCAGGGCCTCGAAACTGAAAGCGGGCGCTGTAAATGGCGGCAGGCCCAGCCAGGCCGCGTCGTGTATGGCCGCCAGCTGTCCGGGACCGATTATGCCCAGCAGCAGGGAAAGAGCGTAACCGACTACCACACCGGTAAGTATGGGCAGCAGGCGCAGGAAGCCCCGGAAGTAAATGGACACGGCGGCGGCCACTGAGAATGTAACGCAGGCGGCCAGCAGCTTCAGCGCGTCCCGGCCGCCTGCCAGGCGGAAATCAGAATTAATGAAGTTCCCTACGGCGGCGGAGGAGAGATTGAGGCCTATGAGCGCCACCACGGCGCCGGTGACGACAGGCGGCATCAGGCGGTCTATCCATTTTGAACCGTATTTTACCGTGGCGGCCCCCGCCAGGGCGTACAGTACGGCCGCGCCGGCTATGCCGCACAGCGCGAAAGGAATCTTCTCCGCCGCGCCGCCGGTGACGGCCAGCACGGGGCCGATGAACGCGAAGGAGGAGCCCAGGTAACTGGGGACCTTGGCGCGGGTTATAACGATAAAAAGGAGCGTGCCTATGCCGGAAAAGAAAATAGCGGTCTGGGGGTTGAACCCCATGAGTATGGGCGCCAGTACCGTGGCGCCGAACATGGCCACAACATGCTGCATGCCCATGGGGATAAGCCGGGCCAGAGGAAGCTTGTCTTCGGGATAATAAATTCCGTTTTCCATGGCTTTTGATAATAATACAAATTTTGCGCGCCGCTGAAAGCGCGACCCTGGCGCAAAAATATATAATATACGCGTGTGGGGAGGCGTCCGGTGCCGCAAACCCGGGGGTTTATGAATAACAAGGACAAGCGCCGTGCACAGCGTGAAAGGCACGATTCGGTGGTGGAGATCTTCAGCCCGGCCGGCAAACTGCTGGATTCCGGGCGCCTGATAGATTTTTCCGCTACCGGCGCGGCTTTTTTTTCCGTTAATGCAATGGCGAACGGGGCCAGGCTCAGGCTCCGCATAAGGCTTTTGGAAAAAGGCGTGCTTGATATTTCCGCGCAGGTCGTCTGGACCAGGAAGGAGGGCGCCGGAAACCTTTACGGCCTGAAATTCGACTCCGTGCAGAACGTGTATCCTGCCGGGGAATTAAAAAGACCTTTTGGCTGACCCGTAGGCGCCGGAAGACGGCGCTTCGTCCGCCGGCAAAACAGGCCGCCCGCTTTAACGAGAGGGCTCTTTTGTTCCTGCCTACAGGACCTTGTAAAGTTCCAGCGGTTCGGCTTTTCCTTTCAGCGCCACGGGGCCCACGCTCTCGAACCTGGCTTCCCCGTCCAGGGTCCCGCCGACCTTTTCCAGTACCAGCCGGCTTATGAGGATATCGGTGCCCAGGTCCTTGGTTTTTGATTCGAGGCGGGCGGCGATGTTCACGGTGTCCCCTATAAAAGTATACTCCAGGCGGCTGAGCGTGCCGATATTTCCGGCTACCAGGCCGCCGGTCTGTATCCCTATGCCGAACTGCACCGGTCCCGGGCCCTTCCCCGAGGCGTTGAACTCCGCCAGGGCCCGGCGCATGGCCAGCGCCGCGCGCACGGCGTCCGCGGCGTAATTTTCCGAGCCCATCATTGGCGTATAAACGGCCATCACGGCGTCGCCGATGAACTTGCTTATAACGCCGGAGTTGGCGGTTATGGGCGGGGTGATGTAGGAAAAATAATGGTTGAGGAATTCTACCAGCCGCGCCGCCGACAGGTTCTCGCTGAGCGGGGTGAAGTTGCGGATGTCGCAGAACATGACGGCGGCTTCCAGGTGCTCGCCCCCGAGGTGCACCTTTTTGTTCTTCAGCAGCTGGCGGGCCACCTCTATGGACATGTATCGGCCGAAGGTATTGCGCAGCTCCTCGCGCTCGCGCAGGCCCTCCGTCATTTCGTTGAACCCGGCCTTCAGCAAGGCCACCTCGTCGGAGAAATAAATGCGCGTTTTAACGCCGTAGTCGCCGCCGGAGACGCGCTTCATCTTGGCGATAAGGCCGTCCAGCGGCAGCTGGATCCCGTTGTAAATGCTGGAAAGGCCGTTGAGCAGCAGCGCGGAAGAAATAAACAACAGCATGACGAACTCGCCGGAGAAATTGTCCCACGGCACGCGGTTGAGAAAAGCGAGGTAGATCAGCATGAAAGGCAGTATGGCGAAGCCGACTATCAGGGCGGCTATTCTTATGTAAATGGGCAGGGCGAAGCCGGGCCGCAGCCGCGCCAGCTCCTGCGCAGAGTAAAGCGCCTCCATAAGTAACTTCTGCTTAGAGAGGTGCGCGTCTATGTAGACCACCAGCAGCGCCGCCTGGGCCAGGAAGGACACGCCGGCCGCCGCGTATTCCGCTCCCGATATTGTGCCCGGGGCGAGGAATGCGATGCCCAGCGATAAGCACTGTACGCCGAGCACCATAAGGAAAGCGTCCCTGTATATATTCCCGAGGCGCCGCCGTATCTTGTCCTTCAGGCGCTCGTCGGGGTTTGCGATGTACAGGTACGCGGGCCTGCCCCAGAGGTAGACCAGCAGCGTCATAATGCCGAAGGAGAAACCGAAAGAAGCTCCTATGTAATGGCTGCCCAGGGTAACGTTTACCAGGTTGCCTCCGGAATTGCCGCGCGGCATCCCCGTAAGGGCGGTCATAGCCATCTTAAAAAAAGTGGAATTCACCACCGCCAGGATTATGGGAATTGAGAGTATCCTGAAAAACTCTGAAAGCTTCTTCTGGCGCTCGGCCTTTTCGGTCTTGGCGGTCATTGTTCCCCTCTGTGCGGACAGGATAAAACCACGCTATATTATCGCATTTATAAAAGTGCGCAACAGCGCCGGCGCTTAAATGGCGCCCCGGTTTGTCCTTTACGGCCCTGCTCCCATATTCTAAAATCACTGATAGGTAAAGGGACGGCGGATTTAAATTTTAAGCGGATGAGCGTTGCCGGAGGTGCGGCCAGGGTGGGGCTTTGCAGGGTTCCCTCTTCCGGGTTCACAAAGCCCCACCCTGGCCGCGCCGACAGAACCGCGCGAGGTTTGAGTGTTAATGCTCGGAGTATAAGTACGTGGTCTAATATGGATAAAGCGATAGCGGCCAGAGAAATTTTGCTTTTAGGCGCCCTTAAAGAGGCGCGCGCCGCCGCTTTTAAGGCCGGCATAGAAACCGTGGCGCTCAAGGGCGCCGCCCTGCTGGAGCTCGGCCTTTATCAATTAGGCGAACGCGGCATGACGGACGCGGACATCCTGCTGCGCTCCAAAGATTTGCTTAAATTCGAGAAGATCCTGGCCGAACTCGGTTTTGAACCCATGCCCGGCAGCGCCGATGCCTGGCAGCGCCCCGGTTCCGGCAGCGCGCCGCCAGCGATAATAGATATACATACCGGCCTCTGGCACATAAAAAATACAGAGGAACTTTTTGACTGGGGCCTTGAACCCGGCCCCGAAGGCCTTGCGCTTAACCTGCCCGACCTGTTCCTGCACAGCGCCGCCCACCCGCTGCTGCACCACGGCGAACTGCCGGCGCGCGCCGTAGAGGACTGTTCCCGCATAGCACGCAAGGCGCTGGAAGTGCACGGCCCGATGTTCTGGAGCGCGGCCGCGCGTAAGGCCGGATTTTACGGCCTTCGTCCCGTAATTTGGCCGGTAATAGCGCGGCTGCTTGCCGCCGGTGTTGTCCCGGAGGCCGCGGTCGGGAACTTCATTGTGCGTGGCCCGGAAAAAATAAAGGCGGCCTTCTTTATGAAAGCCGCTTTAAAACATTCAACCGCGCTGGAGTACCTGCTGCCCGTGCTGCACCGGCCGGTACTGCTTGCCCGGTACCTTTTCCCGGAGCAGAGGTTCATGCGGCGCCGTTACGGCGCAAGTTCCCCGGGCGCGTACCTGCTGCGCCCGTTACGGCTTCTCTCCTCCATTCTGCGGCGCTAGTCCCCGCACCAGAGTAAAAAGCCTGAGCGTGTTGGTCAGCCGTTCCAGCCCGGGCGGCTTGATGATGAAGTCCAAAGCCCCTTCCTTCACCGCCTTGGTGGCCAGTTCAACATTGTCCAGCCCGGTAATTATTATGACGCAGGTGTCGGGGTTTTTCTCCCTTGCCTTGAAAGAAAGTTCCAGGGCGGAAACTCCGCGCAGGTAAATGTCGGTTATTACTACGTCAAAAACCCGGCCGGCCAGGAGCTCGCGGGCTTCTTCGGCGTTGTCGCAATGAGTGACTTCGAATTGGGGGAAACCTTTAATTATGTCATTGACCCGGCCAATAACATAGCCCTCGTCTTCTATGAAAAGCAGTTGGCGTTTGCTCATTACCACTCCACCCACCAGCCGGCCAGTTCCAGGCTGGCGGCTAGTTCGGGGTTGTTCTTCTCCAGTTCTTTAAATGGCACGCCTCTCTCTATAGCGGTGAGCGGGTGTTTAAGCAGGTTAAGTGTTTTTTTCGCCGTCTGGCGGAATTTTCCGTCCAGGAAAATTTCTACCAGGGGCCGGGTGAGTGAACCGGGGTTAACCTGTATCACCCGCGCGATCTCTCCTGTCGAAAGCGCCACCAGCGAAGTGGGTGGATAAATGGACAGGGCTCCAATCAGCGCTTTTATGGCTTTTGAATTGAACCCGCGCCCCTCTTTTTCTAAAAGCGTCTTAACGGCTTCCGGCGGGGATATCGCGGCGCGCCAGGCCCGCGGGTGGGTGAGGGCTTCGTAGGAATCGGCTATTCCTATGAACTGGGCCAGGGGGTCTATTTCTTCTTTGGAAAGCCTATCCGGGTAGCCGCCGCCGTCCAGGCGCTCATGGACCTGCAATATCACGGTTTTTGCGCGGTCTTTTATACGGTAGTCAAGGTCTACTATCCGGTCGAGTTTTCTTATCCCTTCCTCCGCATGCAGGGCCATTTCGGCGAACTCATCCTCATTGAGGCGGGCCTCATTATTGTAAAGATGGCTGTAGGCGGTCATGCCGATGTCGTGCGCCATGGCGCAAAAACCCAGGAGGCTCAACTCTCCGGGCCTGAGCCTGGCGGCAAGGCCCATGGCCAGCGCCAGCAGTGTGGTGTTAGCGGTGTGTCCCGCCAGGTAGTCTCCCGAAGTCGAATACGCGCTGTAGTTCAAAAGCACCGGGTTGGTCTTCAGCTCTTCAGCGGCGGCTTCACAGCCCCGCCTTACGGCTTCATATTGCTCCGTATAGGGCTGCTGCGTGCGGCTTAGCAGTTCCCTGGCCTGGGCCATCAGGCTCGTGTAAATTTCTCTGGCCCGGGCATCCAGTTCCTCGAACGGCACGTCCGGCGCGGCTACGGGCGTCGGGGTTTTAAGGGTGCGCGCGGGCCTGGAAACCTGGGCCGGGGGGGTTGCGCTTTCTGCGGGGATGGCCGTGTCCTGGCTTTGCGGCTCCGGGGCGGGAATTTTTTCTTCTGGCGCGGCGACCGGCGCCGGCTGGACAACAGCGGCGGGCGCGGGAATATTCTTAAGTTTACCGAGACTTGAAAACTTCATGAGTATATTATGGCAGCGGCCGGTTAAATAATGATTGCGGAATAGTTAATGAACGGTTTTTTCGTAAATGCGGTATTCCCGGTACACCCTGCCGCCAACCGCTTCGATGACGTTGTTTATGGCGGTGTTGTCTTCCAGGGTCCAGGACATTTCGCCGTATTCCCAGTTCATGCGGCGCCCGGCTTCGATGGCCTGTTTTATGAGCAGTATCTCAAGGCCGCGGTTGCGGAATTCTTTCTTGACGCCCAAAGCCAGCAGGCGGCCGGACCGTATCTTGAAGAACATCTTGTAAAGGAACGGCAGCAGCGTCAGCGGGTTAAGCGCGCCGCGCGCGGTCTTAAGGGGGATATTAAAATTGGGCAGCATAAGCACAAAAGCGGCCGTTTTGCCGTCGACCTTGGCGAAAAACAGGTAGTCCGGCTTGAGCAGCGGTTTAAGGGCGCGCCCCAGGTCGTCAAGTTCCGCGTCCGTCATGGGGATGAACCCCCAGTTCTTTTCCCAGGCGGAGTTGTATATGTCCTTAAGGTCGGCTATGGCGCCGTCCAGGTTCTTTACGTCCACCAGCTCCACGGTGATATCCTTGCCCCGCGTGGCGCGGCGTATTATTTTTTCGAACCGCTCATCCAGGCCGGATGACACCTCCATCCTGAAGGCAAAGAGATCTTTGGCCTTGGCGAACCCCGCGGCCTCTATCAGGCCGGCGTAATAAGGCGGGTTGTAGGGCATCATTATCATCGGCGGCGCGTCAAAACCGCTGATCAGGAGGCCGCAGGTCTCGTTGGTGGAGGGGTTTACCGGGCCGCGTATTTTGTCCATCCCTTTGGCGCGTAGATACTTCTCCGCGGCCGCAAACAAGGCGGCGGCGGCCTCCTTGTCGTCGGCGCAGTCAAAAAATCCGAAAAAACCGCAGTTTTCACCGTGAAATGAGTTGTGCGCGCGGTTGATTATGGCCGCCAGGCGTCCTACCGGGAGGTTGTCCCGGTAGGCTATAAGAAGGGAGCGCTCTCCGTGGCGCCAAAAAGGATGGGCCGTCTCCAGGAGGTGCCGGGTGTCCTTCTTCAGTTCGCCCACCCAGTGCGGGTGGGTGCGGAAAAGGTCGTATGGGTAATCTATGAAAGCGCCGAGTCCGGCCTCGCCGAGTTCCCTGACGGTTATTGACATAAAATTGGCCGGGCGGGCCGGGGCCTATTTAACCAGGGCCGCGGGTTTCTTCTTCAGGACTTTCCTGACGCAGGTCTCAAAAATATTCAGGGCGCGGTCCAGTTGTTCGCGCGTATGGGTGGCGGTGGCCACAACGCGGATCAGGGCGCGTTTGGGAGGGACGGCAGGGCTTACCACCGGGTTGGTGAACAGCCCGTTATCATAAAGCATGCGCCAGAGCAGGAAGGTCTTTTCATTATCACCTATGACCACCGGTATTATAGGGGTCTGCGTCTCGCCGGTGTTAAGGCCCATGTCCTTGAAGCGCTTCATCAAGTACCTGGAATTGTCCCAGAGTTTTTTAATGCGCTGGGGTTCCTCTTCTATGATGTCTATCGCTTTGGAAATAGCTGCGACCGAAGCCGGGGGCAGGGCCGCGGAGAAGATCATGGAGCGGGAGATATGCTGTATGTAGTGGATAATGTCCGCGTTGCCCACCGCGAAGCCGCCTACCGAGGCGAAAGATTTGGAACAGGTGCCCACCACAATGTCCACGTCTTTGCGGTTCAGGCTGAAATGTTCGCTGGTGCCGTGCCCATGCCTGCCCAGGACGCCGGTAGCGTGCGCGTCGTCAACCATCAGGCGGGCGCCGTGCCGCTTTACCACCTTTACTATCTCGGGCAGGGGGCAGATGTCGCCTTCCATGGAGAAAACGCCGTCCACGATAACGAGCTTGCCGTGCCTGGGGCCGATTTCCCTGAGTACGCGGTCCAAGTCGGCCGGGTTATTGTGCTTAAAGCGGCGCAATTCGCCATGGGAAAGCCTGCAGCCGTCCAGGATGCTCGCGTGGTCCAGTTTGTCTATAATCGCGAAATCGCCTTTTCCGACCAGGGCGGAGATTACGCCAAGGTTCATCTGGTAGCCGGTGGCATAGATGAGGGCGGCTTCCTGGCCTTTGAAGGCGGCCAGTTTGCGCTCCAGCTCCATATGGAGGACCGTGTTGCCGTTCAGGAAGCGTGAGCCGGCCACCCCGGTGCCGAATTTCTTTATGGCATCTATGGCCGCAGTCTTCATGCGCGGGTCGTTGGCCAGGCCCAGGTAATTGTTGGACCCGAACATTATGAATTTTTTCCCCTTGATGGTGATTTCAGGGGCCTGCTCGGACTCTAGTTCTTTGAAGTACGGGTATATGCCGGATTCCATTAGCCGCCGTACAATGGTGAAGTTCCTGCACTTTTCAAAAATGTCAATCATAATATCGTTATATTTTAATATATTGGCCGTGTGAGGGAAAGCTAAATTAACGCTTCCGGGGCGCCAGTTTGGCCGCCAGGGCGGTTGTGGAGCGGCCTTTGACAAGTGGTATAAGGAGTACCCTGCCGGCAAAGCCGGCCCCGACTACGGTTTCCCTGCGGTAGTCGGCGCCTTTTACCAGGACGTCCGGCCGCAGCGCCTTTATGAGTTCGAGCGGCGTGTCAGCCGTGAATATCACCACCGCGTCTACGGCGGCCATGGCCGCCAGTACCCGTGCCCTGTCGCCGGCCTTGTTAAGGGGCCGGGAGGGGCCCTTGAGCCTGCGTACGGAAGCGTCGGAATTCAGTCCCAGGAAAAGAAAATCACCGGCTGAACGCGCGGTCTCCAGGGTGGCTATGTGCCCAGCGTGGATAACGTCGAAACAGCCGTTGGTGAACACGGCTTTTTTCCCTTTCCGGCGCAGCGCGGCGCGCAGCGCCAGTGCCTTGCCAAGCGGCATTATCTTTGCGGCGGTGGTCATGCCTTTACGGGCTCGGCCGGCGCCAGCAGTCTTTCCATGAAACCGGTATCGGTCTTGCCGGCCTGGAAACCCGCACTTTCCACTATAAGTTTGTGCGCTTCTATGGTGGTTTTGATGCCTTTTACCTTGAAATCTTCAAGCGCGCGCCGGCTCCTGGCCACGGCAGAGGCGCGGTCGGGGCCCCAGACGATGAGCTTGGCCAGCATGCTGTCGTAGTACACCGGCAGGTTGTAGCCTGAGTATACGTGGGTATCTATGCGTATGCCGGGCCCGCCCGGCAGTATCCATTCCTCCACCCTGCCCACGCTGGGCGCGAAATTGCGTGTAAAATCTTCCGCGTTGATGCGGTGCTCTATGCAGTGGCCCTGGTGCGGGACAGTGTGCCCGCCGGTGTAGGAGAGCTTTTCCCCGGCCGCGGCCAGGAACTGCTCTTTCACCAGGTCAAAACCGGTTATGTATTCCGTTACGGGGTGCTCCACCTGCAGGCGGGTGTTAACCTCCATGAAGTAGAATTCCCCTGTCTGGGTAAGCAGGAACTCCACCGTACCCACGCCCACGTAATTGGCGGCTTCGGCCAGTTTTACGGCGGCCTCTTCCAGGCTGGCGCGCAATTTTTTGTCTACGGCCGGGGAGGGGGACTCCTCCACCAGCTTCTGGTGGCGGCGCTGTATGGAGCAGTCGCGCTCGGGGAAGGCTATAACGTTGCCGTGCGAGTCGCGCGCGAACTGTACTTCTATGTGGCGGGGCAGTTCGATGTACTTCTCAAAATAAACGTCGCCGTTGCCGAACGCGGCCTTGGACTCGCTTTGGGCTATGTTCATCTCGTTGGCCAGCTGGCCGGCCGCGCGCACTATGCGTATGCCCTTGCCGCCGCCGCCGGCCGCGGCCTTGATCATTATGGGGTAGCCTATCTTTGCCGCCTGGGCGGCGGCGTCCTTATATACGCAATCCTTTGTTCCGGGGGTTACCGGTATGCCGGCTTTTACCGCCATCTTGCGGGCTTCGGCTTTATGCCCCAGCTGCTGGATAGATTTGGGGGAAGGGCCGATGAAAGTTATGCCGTTGTCGCGGCAGGCGGCGGAGAAGTCCGCGTTTTCCGAAAGGAAGCCGTAGCCCGGGTGGATGGCATCGGCGCCTGTTATTTTAGCCGCGGCAATGATGGCCGGGATGCTCAGGTAGCTTTCGCGGGCCATGGCGGGGCCTATGCAGACGGACTCGTCGGCCAGGCGCACATGCAGGGAGGAGTGGTCCGCCTGCGAATAGACGGAGACGGAACCGATATTCATCTCCCTGAGGGTCCTGATTATGCGGATGGCTATTTCGCCGCGGTTGGCGATAAGAACTTTCTTGAACATAGATCCTCCGTAAGGTATGCAGTGCGGTTACTGCGGCCCGGCATAGCCGGCGGGGGCCGTTTCAACTTTTCCCTGCCGGGTCCAAAGGTTGACGAAAAAAATAAAAATATCCGTGGTTTCCTTCTTTCTGGAAACCGGGTTCAAGGCTTCCTGACGCAGGAAAACGCGGTATTCCGGCCCAGCCAGGTGTATGGCCAGCCACTGGTCTTTGGGCAGGAGCCGCGCGTTTTTTTTGCCGAGCCTGGCCGCTAGTTCTTCCAGCTGTTTCCTTCGGGCTCCGCTGACGGTCTGCGCGCCCTGGCCCAGCCTGGAGTTCTTCGCGAAATTGATGGCTTCTTCCGCGGCGCCGCCGCCCATGTAGGCCAGGCGCTTGGCGGTATCTTCTTTGGAAGGGCTCTGGGTGCAGGCCGTCTCGGCCCGCATTATGTCGGCAAGGCCTTTTTCATAATCCTTGATGTTCACGTAGACGTCGGCCCGGTTAAGGAAGAGGGGGCACTGCTCCTCCACGGTCAGATTCGGTAGTTTAAGCATTTTCTCGTATTCTTCCAGGGCCGCCCGGTTGCGTTCCAGATACCGGAGGCTGTCGGCGTAGTACAGGTTGAACCAGTAAAGTTCGCTGCTGGTGTAGCCTACCGGGTAGGCGGCGGCGGCGGTTATTGTGCGGCTGCAGGATTCCGCTGCTTTTTCGTAAAGGCCCATGAAAAATTCAGAAGAGCAGAGGTAGGCTGAAGCGCGCGGGTCTATGGGGTCGGTAAGGTACAGCTTCTGGGACAGGAACAGCGCCTGTACGAAATCCCTGCGGGCCATGGCTTCGTCTATAGGCTGGAACAGCATCCAGATATAGGGGCGGGTCCAGCGGCCGTGCTCCAGGACGAAAGAGAGATAGTCGGTTTTCCAGGCGCCGCCGGCTTCTTTAAGCTCGTAGCGTATCATGGCCGCAGTTTTGGTCATGGTGAAGACCTGGGCGTTGCGAAACTGCCATGCGGGAACCTTCTCGTAGTATTCTTCGTTGTATGTGATGTAGTCTTCAAGGGTACAGGCCGCTTTTGAATTCGTGGAGAGCAGGCCGTAGGCTTTCTCGTACTTGCCCTGGGACAGGTCGGTCAGGTACTCTTTGGCCGTCATGGTTAGGCGCAGGCGCGGTAAAAACGGGATCACCACCATGTAAATTATTACAGCCACTGCCGCCAGCAGGCTGAGGCCGACCAGGGGGCCGGTTATTTTTTTTATGCCTGACGCAGCGGCTGGTGGGGGAGCGGGTTCCTGCTGCGGGCCGGGGCGCGTAAGCGGCTTTTCCGCGGCCGGCGGCTGCGCCGCCGGGGCGGGGGGCGGCGCCGGTTCGTCCGGGTGCTGGCGCTGCCGGAAGGAGTGGTCCCTTTCGTTTATTGTATCCTGGATGCCCTGTATCTCCAGTTGAGGGATTTCTTTAGATGGCGGGGGTGGTTTACCCGGAGTTCTCTGCGTGATGAGAGCAAGCGCCGTCCCGCACTGGTCGCAGTAGTTCTTTTCAACGGAATTGGAAAAGCCGCAGCTGCCGCACTGCTTTTCAAGGACGGCTCCGCATTTCTCGCAAGTGCCGCTTACAAGCCTGGGTTCGTGGCCGCATTTGGGGCACCTTATGACCGATTTATTTTCCGTCATTAACTTGGCCGGTTATTTGGGCTCCAAAAAGAACATCGGCTGACCGTATTCAACCGGCTTGCCGTCCTCTATAGAGATTATTTTAAGAAGGCCGTTTTCGGGAGCCGTTACGCTTTTAAAGTCTTTGCCGACTTCCACTACGCCCAGTTCCTGGCCCCTTTTTACGGAGGCGCCTTCCTTCAGGTGGTTGGTTTTTCCGGGGCGGGCGAAGCGGAATATGCCTATGGAAGGCGCCAGTACCGGCTCCAGGGTGGAAGAGATGGTGGTGGTGTGCTCGGGATTGTTGTTGAGTTTGAGGCTGATCTTGTCTTCCCCGCTGCGCCAGGTTATTTCTTCCAGGTCCGTGGTTTCCATCCATTTTGTCAGTTTGCTGAGTTTTTTTACGTCCATAGTGTGTTGCCTCCGTTAAAAATTGCGGTGCGCCTGGCGCTACAGCCCCGCTTCCGAGGGGTTGAAGGCCTGGGGCAGCAGCTTGCCGGCTTTTGTGAAAGTAACTTTGTGCTTTTTGGCCATGGGGTTCCAGTCCACATAGATTATTTCCGCGTCTTTTGGGGCGAACTCGATTATGACCTGGCGGCAGGCCCCGCAGGGCTTGGCGGATTTGGCCGCCACGCATAGCGCCCGTATGGCTTTTTCCCCGTGGCTTACGGCCTTGAAAATAGCCACCCTTTCGGCGCAGATGGCAAGGCCGAAGGAGGCGTTTTCCACATTGCAGCCGGTGAAGACGCGCCCGGAGTCGGTTATCACGGCCGCGCCCACCGGGTAGCGGGAGTACGGGCAGTAGGCGTTCTTCTGCGCCGCCTTGGCCGCTTCTATCAGACGCGTGCGGATGGAGGACTTTCCGCTGGTCCGCGCTTTTCGTTTGTGGGCGGGTTTTTTTGCCATAGTTTCGCTCCTGCTCCTGTTATCCCAGTATAAGTTTAATCTTTGCGTAGGTCTTGGCGGGAAAATTTTCCTTATGGGTGAGCAGCGCGCCTTTTATAAACGAGGGACAGTGGTTGCGGCAACCCGCGCCGGCGGCCAGTGGTATGATTTTAAGCAGCAGGCGGCGGATGTTCTCTATGTTGGCCTGCATGGTTTTGGAGACCTGGTGCTGGTCCACTTCTTCGCCTTCTTTCCAGCAATCGTAGTCGGTCACCAGGGAGACCGGGGCGTAATGGAAGCCGGCCTCGCGGGCGAGCTTGGCTTCGGTGGCCATGGTCATGCCTATTATGGAGTAGCCCATCTTGCGGTGGAAATTGGATTCTGCCTTGGTGGAGAAGCCGGGGCCTTCCATGCAGCAGTAGGTGCCGCCTTTGTGGGCCCTGATGCCCAGTTTCACGGCCTCTTTATACATCATGTCCGAAATGGCCATGCAGAACGGTTCGGCCAGGGGGACATGGCCCACTATCCCGTTGCCGAAGAAGGTGGAGGGCCGGCCCTTGGTCTGGTCTACGAACTGGTCCGGGAATACGAAATGGGTGGGGGCGAGTTCCTCTTTGAGGGAGCCGACCGCGCTGGCGGAGATTATTGTCTTTACCCCTATGGATTTGAGAGCCCACATATTGGCGCGCTGGTTGATTTCTCCGGGGAGCATTGCGTGCTTGCGGCCGTGGCGGGGGAGGAAGGCCACCGGTATGCCGGAGAGTTTGCCCAATATAATGGCGTCTGATGGGTTGCCGAAAGGCGTTTTTACCTTTATCTCGCGAACTTTCTTGAGTTCCTCCATCGCGTAGAGGCCCGTGCCGCCGATAACCCCTATTTCAGCCAGTTTCTTGATAGCCATCGTATAAATCTCCAGTCCGCTAAGGTGTCAAACACAGAAGCCGGCCAGTACTGACCGCTTTTGATTCGGTAACTATATGTATTATATAAATAAATGGGTCCAATTAATCCTCAATAAAACAGCTATCTAACGGGTTCGTAAGTCTTTTGGGCGGGTCTTTAATAAAAAAGCCGGGCAACCATGATGCGCAATTACACTGCGATATTTGGCGGATCTTTACATTTTCCATGATCAGGTTGCCGGCATCAGTGTGGGCATATTTTTGTTATCATAACCATTGTTCGCCTGATAACCCCAGTAAGGGGCCAGTCGTGTAAGTGTTATTCCTCGAAAATGCTTGTGACAATTGCGCAGGTGTCTTCTGCAGGGGGGATAAATAGCATGAAAGATTCCGGAAAAAAAGACAAACCTGGCGGATCGCTCTTCCTGGCGGATCGGTTAAGACGGCGGGCTCAACAGGAAATCGCAAAGGGCGACCTGAAGGCCGCGGTCCGCCTTCTCGGGCGGGCCAAAAAAATACAGCCTGACGTGGCACATTTTGCGCAACTTTATGCCGCCACTTTGGCCGAATTGAACCTCAGTGCGCGCCGTAGTGAGGGCTGTGGCCGCAAGGCGCAGGCTTCCAAGGCAAAGAAGAAGCTTTCTGTTGTCTCCTGCGGATTTGGCCCGCCTGCCCAGATGACTTGCGAGTCTGTTGACGCCATGCGGTCGTGCGGCGCAGTGTATTCCTGCTGTCTGGATGCAATTGCCGCCAGGGGAGTCTTTAAGCTGAGTATTCCGCTCGTGAGGTGCAGATTTCAAAGCCTTTCCAGGAACATACGCAGGGCATTTGTACGGCATGACAACGTCGGATTGCTGATTTACGGTAATCCATTGTTCCTCAATCCACATGTAGAGGGCATCCTGCGCGATATTTCGTCTTTGGCTGAAGTTCAGGTGTTGCCGGGTATTTCCTCGTTTGATGCGCTGGTGAATATGTTCGGGATGATGAACCTTTCAGGAAAAGGGGTCTATCTGGCCGATTGTGAATCTGTAGTGAAGGATCCGCAATTCGAACCGGAGCAGGATACTTTCTTTTTCTCTCCATGGCGCATTAACGACAAAGAGAATCGCAGGTATAGGGCAGGTTTTTTTAAGGCGATTGCGGATAAGTACCCAGGCCGATTTCCGGTTTTTCTGGCTAAATATAGCTTGAATCCTGCCAAGTGCGAAATAATCAGGGGATGCGTAGCCTGCCTGCCGTCACTGTTAAAATACTGTGACAGGGCGCACACTCTTGTTGTTTTTTCAGAGCGCGGCCAGCTTTCCCTGTCTAATTCGCCGCCCTGGCTGCGCCTTGAGGTCCGCAATAAGTGCGTATGTGATTAGCTATCAGCGGCTGGAAGCATGCGGACGGCGGCACGGAGGCCTTGGCCAGGCATCTTGGGGCGCGGCTTGCCGGTGTCCGCGTCTCCGTTGATCCCGGCCGGCCGCGTCGATGATGCGGTGGCAATACACGCTCAGGTTTCATGCGCTGATTATTAACCGGCGCGTTTAGTGCTTTAGGCTTTAGTTTTCGAAGCCCGGGTACATCGGGAAGCCGGCGCACAGCGCCTTAACCTGTTCCTTTATCGCTTTGAGGGCCTTGTCGTCCGCCCGGGCGGTGATGGCTTCATCCATCAGCCCGGCTATGACGGCCATGTCCTTCTCCACCATGCCGCGGGTGGTTATGGCGGGCGTGCCTACGCGTATGCCGCTGGTGACCATGGCTTTTTGGGGGTCGTAAGGTATCATGTTCTTGTTGACCGTTATCCCGGCTTTGTCCAGGGCTATTTCGGCTTCTTTGCCTGTAACATTCTTTGGGCGCAGGTCCACGCTCATCAGGTGGCAATCGGTGCCGCCGGACACTATGCGGTAGCCGCGGGCCTGTATCTCGGCGGCCAGCTTGCGGGCATTGTTGAGTACCTGGGTCTGGTACGTCTTGAAAGAAGGCTCCAGGGCTTCTTTGAAGCAGACGGCCTTGGCCGCCACGGCGTGCATCAGGGGGCCGCCCTGGTTGCCGGGGAAGTTGGTGCGGTCCACGGACTTGGCGTAGCAGGCCTTGGAGAGTATCAGACCGCCGCGCGGGCCGCGCAGGGTTTTGTGGGTGGTGGTGGTCACTATGTCGGCATATTCTACCGGCGAGGGATAGATGCCGGCGGCTATGAGGCCTGCGTAATGGGCGATGTCGGTGACCAGGAAGCATTTCCAGACGTCGGCGGCGCGTTTGATGCGGGCCCAGTCCCACTGGCGGGAGTAGTTGGAGGCGCCGGCCATGATCAGCTTGGGACGCTCTTTCTCTATGAGCTTTTCCATTTCGTCGTAGTCCAGCAGCTCGGTGTCCTTGCTGACGTTCATCTTGATTATCTTGAAGTAGCGGCCGGAGAAGTTTAAGGGATGGCCGTGGCTGAGGTGGCCGCCGTGATCGAGGTTGAGGCCCATCACGGTGTCGCCGGGGTTGATGAGGGAGAGGTAGGCGGCGATGTTGGCCTGTGTGCCGCTATGGGGCTGTACATTGGCGTGGTCGGCGCCGAAGAGCTGTTTGGCTCGGTCGATGGCGAGTTTTTCGGCTACGTCCACGTGTTCGCAGCCGCCGTAATAGCGCTTGCCGGGGTAGCCTTCGGCATATTTATTGGTGAGCACGCTGCCGAGGGCTTCGAGCACGGCTTTTGAGGTGTAGTTTTCGGAGGCTATGAGTTCGAGGTTCTGCTGCTGGCGCAGTACTTCGCCCTGCATGGCCGCGTAAAGCTGGGGGTCGTATTTGCGGACTTCGTTGTACATGGTGGTGCTCCTTTTGTTGCTGCTGAATGAAAAGTTAAAGGCCGCTGGATGCGCGGTCGGGCCGCCCGGAGGGTTCCCCCGCAAACCCGGAAGAGGAAACCCTTACGTGGTTTCCCCCCGCCTAACTTTGACGGCGGGGCCCCCCTTCTGCAACGGGTTTGCGGGGGAACCCTCCGGGCGGCCCTCCGACAATGCCTGGCGCCCGCCCAAAAACTGTTATATCAGCTTCACGGCACCCGCTGGTATTATTTTACTTCTTTTTTAACTTTTCCAGCGCTGCCTTTACTGCTGACTTTATGATTTTAAAAACGCTGAAGTAAAAAAGGTCGTCGCGGCCCCAGGGGTCGGCTATGTCGTCGCGGCCGAAGCCGGCGTATTCTATCAGGGTGGCGGTTTTTTTCGCGGCGCGGGGGTAGCGCGCTATGAGGCCGGCCTTTTGTGCGGCGGTCATTGTCAGGATCAGGTCCGAGCTCTTGACCAGTTTGCCGGTCATCGGCACCGGCACATGCTTGAAACCCTTGACCCCTTCTTTCGCCAGCAGGTCGGCTACTATGGCGGGTTGCGGGATATCCTTGTGCGCTTCGAGGCCGGCTGAGGAAAAGGTCAGGGCCAGCTTCTCATCCGCCGCCAGCCAGGAGGCGTAATAGTGCGCCAGAACGCTGCGGCAGGTATTCCCGGTGCAAACAAAAAGTATTTTCATGTTAAAAAATCAACAGTATAGTCCGCACGATGCGTTGTCGGTCTGCCCGGGGGTACGGAGCCGGACGCGGGTACCGGAACGCAAAACGCGTTCGGCCACACCGTGGCCTCACTCCTCCTCCCCCGCGCATAAACCGCATAGCGGTTTTGCGCGGGCCCGCCTCGGCGGTTTCGCTGAGTAAGAAACCG
>MGVB01000116.1 GCA_001800275.1 Elusimicrobia bacterium RIFOXYA12_FULL_57_11 | reverse complement strand
TTATATCACGCCATAGAACACTCGCTCAGCGCCCTGTACGATATCCCCCACGGCGCGGGGCTGGCAATAATAATACCCGCATGCCTGCGGCACCAGTTAAAAGCGCTGGGGCCGGCCCGCCTGGCCGGCTTTGGTAAAAAAGTACTGGGAACCGGGGGGGGGGAAACGGAGACCGACGCCGCCCTGCGGGCTATCAAAGGTTTTGAAAAGCTGTTCTCGGAGTTCGGCGCGCCTGCACGCCTGGCGCAAGCGGGCATACCCGCAAAAGACATCCCCGGCATAGCCGCGCACGCCGCAACAACCACCGCCAGGTGGGGGATAAACTGCACCCAGGCGGAAATAGAGAAGATCCTGCGCGCCGCGGCCTAGGCCGCCTTCCCCAGCACATAATCCAGGTAAGTGCCGTAAATTTTCACCGCCCGGTCCGCCGAGCGGAAAACAGGCAGCCCCAACGCCTGCGCGTAAGCGCAGTAAGGTTCAAACTTCGAGCCGCAGGCCACGCAGAAAATAAGCGGCTTGCGCGCGGCCCGCGCGTCTTCGGCCACCCCCTTCAGGAAAGACTTTTCCAGATCGTCCGGCCAGGCGCCGCCTTTGGGCAGCGTGTTCATCATCACGGTAAGCGGGATCATAGCCACCAGCGCCCCCGAGAATTCGTCCGAGGCCAGGGCCGTCCTTACTATACCGCCTATGGCGGCGTCCGGCGCCATGGGGGTTATATCCAGCGGGTTCTTGGCGTCAACTATGGAATCCAGCCGGAACTCATTCAAGATCCGGGTCATTTCCTTGGCTACACCTTCGCCCATATTAGCTGTAACGCGGCTGGTTACGCCGTCGGCCATGCCGGCCGCCTCAAACCCGGCGTTGGAGATAAAGAACGTATTGCCGTGCTTGATGCAGGAATCGGCGAAAGAACAGGCCATGGCGGCCAAATCGTTAAAATCGTCGAAGGTTTCGGCCACCAGCGCCCCGGCGTTCTCCATTATAAGGCGCGTAACCAGGTAGTCACCGGCTATGGAGGCCGTATGCCCCATAACCGCCTTCTGCCCCACGGCGGTACGGCCGGCCTTGTACAGTATCACCTGCTTGCCTTTGGCGCGGGCTTTGGCTATAAACCTGGCCAGCGCCAGGCCGTCGCCGAGCTTGAAGCCCTCCATATAAACCAGTATCACCTTCAGGCCGTCCTCGTCGGCAAGGCGCCCCACGTAGTCCGGCACGGTAATATCCTGCTGGTTGCCCACGGTAACGCAGTAAGCCGGCTTGAGCCAGGGCATCTTGCTGATGGTAGAGATCACAAAAGCGCCGCTCTGGCTTACAAAGGCCGTGCGCGCGTTGTAGGGGTTCACGCCCAGCGGGTGTTCCAGCTTATATTCCGGGATGAAAAAAGTGTTCAGCTTCACATCGTTAAGCACTATGCCCATGGAATTGCCGCCGCTGAGCGCGAAGTCCGGGTTCTTCTCCCGGCCGCGCAGCAGCGCCTCCACTACGGCACGCCCCATATCCTCGGAACCGGCTTTCTCGCCCATGCCGCCGGAAATAAGCACCACGCCGTTAACTTTGCCGGAACCCCCGGCCTCGGCCAGCACGCGCGGCACTTCGGGCGACGGCACGGCTACCACGTACATGTCAACTTTCTCCGGCAAAGCCGCGGGGGAGGCGAAACACTTCACCCCGTCTATTTCGGCCACGCCTTCTTTTATTATGTAGGTCCGGTCCCTGGGGAAGCCGGCCTTGGCCATGTTGTTGAGTATGATGCGGGCCATGTTCATTTTCTTCTCGCTTACCCCCACCACGGCGGCGCTGCGCGTGTGCAGCAGCGAGTCCACCCCTTTGGCGGAAGGTTTGGGGCGCGCGGTGTCCCTGCGCGCCGATCTAAAGCGCAGTACGCCGTCCAGCGCGGTAAACCGTCCCCCGCATACGGCCAGCGGGTTTATCTCTAACTCCTCTATAGCCCAGGGAGAGGGGCCGCCGTCGCGGAAATGGCGCATTATATGGGCAAAGCCCTCCAGCCACTTAAAGATCTCGCCGTCTTGGGCCAGGCGGCGGCCGCCGCGCACTTCCCCTGCGCAATAGCGCCACACCCAGTTGCCCTTCAGGAATTTGTCCCAGGCTTCCCTGTTCGGCGCCAGCTCCACCGGGATGATAGACGGGGACAAGCCCGGCCGCAGCGCCCGCGTAAGCGCCTCGGCGTTGGTACCGCCGGGGCCCAGCGTAATTACGGGGCCAAAAGCGTCGTCGGAGCGGGCGCCCAGCAGCAGCTCCTCGCCCAGGGCAAAAGGGGAATGCGGCACGAATTCCACCGCCATGAAACCTTCGGCGTCGGAAAATTTTCCGGCCAGCGCCTTCAGGGCTTCCGCCACGGCTGCCGTGGTTTTATCCAGCACTTTCACGCCGCCGGCCTCGGTCTTGTGCAGGGTGCGCGAAGACACCAGTTTGAGCACCACTTTTTCCCCCGGCATGGCGGAGCAGATCTCCCGCGCGGCCTCCGCGGCTTTCAGGCCGGCGGCCGGGTAAACCGCGCAGCGCGGCGCCTCAAGGCCGGCCAGCGCAAGGAATTCGTAGACTTCGGGCTCGCTCAGGCTGGAACGCTTTTCCGCGCCTGCACGGTCCAGTATTTTCTCCGCGGCTTCAAAATTTCCCATAATGCGGTCCTTTACTTTATTTTCTTCACCCGCACCCTGCGCGCGAAAGCCAGCGTTTTGGCGCGGTTTATAAAGCCGGCGCCCAGGGTAAGGCAGTCCGAAGCCGCCGCTCCGCCGGCAAAGCCCAAAGTGCGTTCAAAATCATAACCGCGCACGAAACCACAGATAAAACCCGCCATGAAGGAATCACCCGCGCCCACCGGGCTTTGCAGGCGCCCCAGGCGCGGCGGCGTTATGCGCCACAAGCCGAAAGGGGAAGCCGCGTAGGCAGGGGCCTGGCCGCCGGTAACAATAAGCGTCTGCAGCCCGCGCGCCTGGCGGCCGCGGAAAAAAGAATAAAACCCGGAGGGGGAGAACGGCGCGCCGGAAAGTTCCTCAAACTCGTCGCGGTTTATTTTAATACAGTCCACGCCAGCGGCCAGGGCCTCGGCCAGTGCGGGACCGCTCACGTCCACCGCCGTAAAGCAGCCGCGCCCGGCCGCGGCGCGCACCAGCGCGGAGTAAAAACCTTTCCCCAGGCCGGCAGGCGTACGCCCGCATACGGCTACCAGCCGTACGCCGGGCAGCAGCGCGCGCCCGAACAAGCGCAAAAAACGCGCCTGCGCGGCGGGCGGCACTGCGGGCCCCTCTTCGTTAAAATCCATGGAACAACCCCGCCCGTCCACAACGGTAAGGCACATACGGGATTCGCCGACGCCATGCCTTGCGATAAGGGCCCGGATTCCGTTGCGCTTAAGCTCCCGCTCTATCCAGCGACCGTTATAACCGCTGGTAAAACCCGCTACAGGCGCGGCTATCCCCAACGTAGCCAAAGCCCGGACAACGTTCACGCCTTTGCCGCCGGGCAGGCTGATAGCCCGCGAAAACCGGTACACCCGGCCTTTTTCAAAGGCCGGAATAAGTATGGTCTTGTCCGCCGAAAAATTCAGATTAAGCACCAGCACGCCCGGGCTCACGGCCCGGGCGGCCGGAAATTTTTTATTTTTGCTGCGGCTGCCCGCGCCAGGTGACATCATGAGGTACCTAAATCTAGCATTTTTCGCAGGAAGTGTTGAAGTTTAAGTTTATATAATATACGAGCGTCATCAGGACGCCGAACAAAGATGAAAAAGAACCTGATCCTGGCAGCCTGCCTCTTTCTTTTATCCGCCTGCACGGGCAACCGCAGGGATATCCGCCTTACCAGCGAACCTTCCATCGAAAGGGCCTTTGATATCATAAGCGGGACCGCCCTGGGCAAGCCGCTGATGAAATTCCTTTACAAGAACCCGGTGATGTTCGAATACTCCAACACCGCGGGCATCTGCCATAAGTTCGCTCTGCAAAAAGGCGCAATCTTCGTCCCGGTGGAAATGAGGGGGTCCGACCTGGTACTGGCCCTGTCCATCGCCCGCGCCGCCTATATCTACCGTCTCTACCTGCTTACCGGGCTGGAAGAAATAATTTCGGAAGAAGAGGAACTTGGGGCGCTTTTCCAGGCGCGCCTCGGGCTGGAAATAAACCTGGTAAACGGAGACTTCGAAAAAGCGGAGAACGCCGCCGGACTGAAAAGCAATTTCTGCTCCTATATCATGGAGCAATCCCGCTACACTATGGCCCAGGCGCGCAAAGAAGCGCTTAGCCAGGACCCGGACTGCCAGCGCCCGCTGGACACGCTGGCTGGCCAGCAGCTCTGGCTGGGAAAAATGCGGCAGGCCATGAACAACGATAATTTCAACCAGCTGCTTTATGAGCGCGACCTGCAGCGTGTGCGCAGGGGCACCCTTACAATGAGCGAAGCTATGAAGAACGACGCCAGGTCGCGTGCGATGCCGACCTATGAGACTTACCGTTTCCAGCGCACTTTTTACGACTACCAGAGCGCCGTTTTCTCCAACTTCACGGAAATTTACTACCGGGAGCTGAAAGAGGACCAGGCCTGGCGTCAGGCACATAAGGCGGATATTGACCGGGCCCGGGCGGAATTTTCGGACTGCAACATGCCCGAAACGGCCGTACCGGCCGGGAAACCCGGGATTTGACTTGCGGGGCAGGCTATTATAATATTTTAATCATGCCAACAGATTACGACCTTTGTTTCGTTACCGTCGGGGATAAGAAAACCGCCGGCGCCATGACGCAGGGCCTGCTGAAAGAGCGCCTTGCCGCCTGCGTGTCGGCCGTCCCCGGCGTGGAATCTTCCTACTGGTGGAAAGAAAAAATAGAAACCTCCGCGGAAACACTGCTGATCATAAAAACGCGCAGGAACCTGCGCAACGATATAATACAGTTCGTAAAACGCAACCACCCGTACGACGTGCCTGAAACGGTCTTCACCGTAATAGACGAAGGCTCCAAGGCTTACCTGGACTGGCTGGGGGCCAACACGCTCTTCACTGCCAATATCCCGCTGGACACTTTAGCCGAGGTCAAAAATACATTATGAAAAACACTCTTCACGTTATAGTGGTGGTAGCCGTAGGCTCGCTGCTCGGCATCTTTATAGGCAAACTGCTCAACATCTGGTTCCCTGTGGGCCAGATAAACGCCCTGCTGAACACCGCCATAAATACCGGCCTTAACCCCACCACCGTGGACCTGAACCTGGTAGAGATAACGGCCGGGCTGGTCTTCAAATTCAACATCTCCAGCATTGCCGGTATCTTCCTGGCCGCGGTGGTGTACAAGCAGCTGGTGAAATGATAATCCTCGCCTCCAAATCCCCCAGGCGCATAAAACTTCTGACGCAAGCCGGCATACGCCACCGGGTGATCCCCAGCCATATAAAGGAGAATTCCTCCTACAAGCGGCCCGCCATGATAGTGCGGGAACTGGCCTACCGCAAAGCCCTCAGCGTGGCGCTGAAGCACCCGGGAATGCCGGTGCTGGGATCGGACACCCTGGTATACTGCAAAGGCGAAGTGCTGGGCAAACCAAGAGGCAGAAAAGACGCCCTGCGCCTGCTGCGCCTGCAGAACGGCCGCTGGCAGGCCGTACACACCGGGGTAGCGCTCATCTGGCTGGAGAAAGGGATATTCCTGGCCGGCGCGGAGATCTCCCGCTGCAAAGCCCGCCGCCTCGGCGAGGCCGAACTCGAAGAACTCTCCACCAAGCACCACGACAAAGCCGGCGCCTACGCCGTACAGGACGCCGACGACGAATTTGTGGAAAAGATAGAGGGCCGCTTCGACACCGTAGTGGGCCTGTCCATGAACCTGGTAAAAAAATTTTTAAAGAAAGCCGGCATAAAAACAAAATAACCTATGCATAAAATAACCAAAAGCGCCTCCTTCTGCTACGGGCACAGGCTGGCGGACCATAAGGGCAAATGCAAAAATCTGCACGGGCATAACGGCACCGCGGAAGTAACACTGTCCTCGGCAACCCTGGACTCCACGCAGATGGTGGCCGATTTCGGCGACCTGGGCCGGGCGCTTAAACAATGGCTGGACGAAAATTTTGACCACAAGGTAATACTCTGCTCCGGCGACCCGCTGCTTAAAACCCTGAAGGAACAGGGCCAGCAGTGCTTCGAGACCGCTGTAAACCCCACCGCGGAAATAATGGCGCAGCTTATCTTTAAAGAAATGAAGGCGCTGGGCTTCCCCGTGCGCAAGGCCCGGGTCTGGGAAACCGCCACTTCATACGCCACCTACAGCGAGGACAAATAATAATGAACCCGAAAGAAACCACGCCCGTAGCGGCGCAGTACGACCTTGTGATAATAGGCTCCGGCCCCGCGGGGTTCACAGCCGCCATCTACGGCGCGCGGGGCGGACTTAAGACGGCCCTCTTCGGCGGCATCGCCCCGGGCGGCCAGCTGCTGCAGACCATGGATATAGAAAATTTCCCCGGCTTTTCCGAACCCGTGGTGGGCGCCGACCTCATGCAGGCCATGCTTAAGCAGTCCGCACGCCTGGGCGCGGAAATATTTACCGACGAGATAACCGCCGCCGATTTCACCCGCAGGCCCCTGGCGGTAACCGCCTCCGACGGCAGAACCTTCACGGCCAGTTCCGTAATAGTGGCCACCGGCGCGCGGGCCAGCTGGCTGGGGCTGCCTTCCGAAACAAAATACACCGGCAAGGGCGTTTCGGGCTGCGCCACCTGCGACGGGCCGTTCTACCGCGGCAAGGACGTGTGCGTGATAGGGGGCGGAGACACCGCCGCAGAAGACGCCCTTTTCCTGACCAAATTCGCCGCCAGTGTCCGCCTTATCCACCGCCGCGACGCCCTGCGCGCCAGTTTCCGCATGCAGGAAAAGCTCAAGGCCAACCCGAAAATAGAAATAATTTACGACACCGTGCTGGAAGAAGTGCTGGGGGAGGCTAAAGTTACGGCCATAAAGCTGAAGAACGTTAAAACCGGCGCGTACGCCGTAATACCCCTTAACGGGGTTTTCATAGCCATAGGCCACGAACCGGCTACCGCAATATTCAAGAGCAGCCTGAAGCTGAACGACGAAGGCTACATTATCACCGACTGCCGCGGCGAGACCTCCGTAAAAGGCGTCTTTGCCGCCGGCGATGTAATGGACCCCAGCTACAAGCAGGCCATAATAGCGGCAGGCGCGGGCTGCCGCGCGGCCATGGAAGCCGGCAGGTACCTGGAAGAACTCAAAAAATAAAGCGGCGGCGTCAGCCGTGCGGCAGGATGTTCAGCTTGCGCAGGTCGGCGCTGGAGCGGCGCGTATTCTTTACGAAAAGACGCCAGCCGCGCAGCAGGTTCTGGCGCTCTTCCTCGCCGGTACGAGGCGTAAAAACGCGGCTCGTGACGGCC
>MGVB01000115.1 GCA_001800275.1 Elusimicrobia bacterium RIFOXYA12_FULL_57_11 | reverse complement strand
CCAAAGCCGTGGCCAGCATGTGCTGCAGTTCGTTCTCGTCGGCCGGCGCCATAATCACTACGTCCGGCAGCATGCGGAACAGGGAGATATCGAACACCCCGTGATGGGTGGGCCCGTCTTCCCCCACCACACCGGCACGGTCCATGGCTATCACCACGGGAAGCTTCTGCAGGGCGATATCATGCATCACCTGGTCGAAAGAACGCTGCATGAACGAAGAATAGATAGCGACCACCGGTTTCATCCCCTGCGCCGCCAGGCCGGCGGCAAAAGTTACGGCGTGCGCTTCGGCTATGCCCACATCGTAATACCGGCCGGGGAACGCGTCGCGGAACAGGTCAAGGCCGGTACCCTCGGGCATGGCGGCCGTTATAGCGCAGATCCTTGGGTTCCTGCCCGCCAGCGCCACAAGCGTACGCCCGAAGACAGACGTAAACGAAGAGACAGTGGACGCAACCGCCCCCGCCGGTGCAAGACCGGTTTCCACGTCAAATTTGGGAGTGCCGTGGAATTCCACGGGAGAATCCTCCGCAGGCTCATAACCGCAGCCCTTCTTGGTCACCACATGCAGCATAACCGGGCCTTTGGAATTTTTAACGTAACCCAGCACATCCACCAATTCCGGAATATTATGCCCGTCCACCGGCCCGAAATAGGCAAAACCCATTTCCTCGAAAATCATACCCGGGAAGAACAATACGCGCGCGCGCTTTATTATCCTGCGTATCCTCCTGCCCCAGTGCGGGAAACGGCTCAGGAACAGCTCCGTCCTGCGCACAGCGTTCTGTACGGAGCCCAGGTGCAGCATTTTTGTAAGTATGTGGCCCAGCCGGCCTACCCGCTGGGAAATGAACATCTGGTTATCGTTAAGCACCACCAGCAGGTCTGTGCCCAGGTGGCCGATGTTCTGCATGGCCTCCCAGGACATCCCCCCGGTCATGGCGCCGTCGGCCACCATGGCTACCACCCGGTAAGAGTCACCGGCCTGGTCGCGCGCCGCCGCCATACCCGCAGCGGCCGAAAGCGCGGTGGACGCGTGCCCGGCGCCGAAAGCGTCATATTCGGACTCATAACGCTTAAGAAAACCGGAGAGGCCCCTGCGCGTGCGCAGGGTATGAAATTCGGCGGCCCGGCCGGTGAGTATTTTATGGGCGTAGGCCTGGTGGCCAGTGTCAAAAACTATCTTGTCGCGCGGAGTTTCGAACACATAATGCAGCGCCACTATCAGGTCTGCGGCGCCCAGGCTGGAGGCCAGGTGCCCCCCTGTCTTGCTGACGCAGTCGATAATAAGGCGGCGGACCTCCCGCGCCAGACCGGGCAGGCTTTTTACGTCCAACTTTCTTATGTCCGCCGTACCTTTCAGGCTCGAAAGTATTTTCATCTGTCCGTTCCGTAAATATAACCGGCCAGCGCCGTAAGCCGCGCCTTTGCCGCGGGCCGCCCGCCGGCTTTTTCAAGATTCGCCAGCGCGCGCCGCATAAGCGCCGCCCCCCGCCGCCCGGCCTCAGCCACTCCCAGCAGTGTGGCGTAGGTAAGCTTGCGGTTCCTGGCGTCGCTCGAGTTTTTGCCCAGTTTTTTTCCGTCCCCGGCCGCGTCCAGGATATCGTCCGCCATCTGAAAACAGAGTCCGATGTCGCGGCCGAAAGCCGCAAGAGCGGCAACATCCCTGGCGCCGGCGCCGGCCAGAACCGCCCCCATTTCAACCGCGGCGCTGATCAGGTCCGCGGTCTTGTGAAGATGAATATACGCCAGCAGGCGCAGAGCTTCTACCTTGCGCCGCGCTATCACCCGGCCGTTTTGCCGGTCCAGGAACCCTTCAGCATCCAGGTCTGCCGCCTGACCTGAAACCATGCCGCGGGCGCCGGCCCTTGCCGCCAATATCCCCGCCGCCTTAAGCAGGTCGTTATTTCTCACCCGCGCAGGATATCCGGAACAAAGCAGTATCGTGAAAGCGTCGGTTAACAACGCGTCACCGGCCAGCACGGCACCGGCCTCGCCGTATACCTTGTGGCAGGTGGCCCGGCCCCGGCGCAGACCGGCGTCGTCCATGCACGGAAGATCGTCGTGGATAAGAGAATAAGTATGCACCATTTCCACGGCACAGGCAGCCGGCAGGATATCCCCCGCTTTACGCCCGAAAACCTCGTACGCGGCGAACATAAGCGCGGGGCGGATGCGCTTGCCCCCCGCCGACAGGGAATAGGCCATGGCTTTGCCCAGGCGGGGATGCGCCCCCTTGAGAGCGCGTACACAGCCCGGCATGGCGGCGTTTATCCTGGCGGCGCTGTGCGCCATATACGCGGGAATATCCATTAAATTAAATTATACTAAAGGGTGTGGGGCGGCTAATAGCCCCAAGTTACAAAAGAACAAGGAAGGGCGGGGTTCAACCCCCGCCCTTCCTCTTACAACTCCAGTAAAGCGCTTTACTTAAGCCACTTGGTGAAGTCATCCCACTTTGAGTCCTGCGCCCACAACAGGGCATCATACGACGCCGTGTAGGAAGAGGGCATGTAAGCGGCAACCCCGTAGGAATCCGCGTACTTCGCCCCGGTGGTCCGGTTGTGGTGGACAAGGCTGCCCTTTATAAAGGCCATCAGTTCCGCGGCTTTGCCCGCAACTTCAGCGTTGGCCGTGGCTTCGCTGACCAGTTTTGCGAAGTGGTACATGTCCTTGTTGTTCGAATAGTAGAAAGCCTGTGTCTTGGCCTTGGCGTTCTTTGCGACGGTAAGGTCGCCCGCGTTCATGAGGGCGGCCGCAAAGCCGTCAACAAGCGCCGCGAACTGTTCCAGCGCCGCCACTTTGATGGAGGACTGGGTAGCGCCCTGGTTGATCGACTGGTAATGGTCCGTATACGCGTCTACCATAACCCTGGAAAGTTCCGCGGAACCCATCGCGGGATTCTGCGCCAGGGGGCCGAGGAAGGTATCGTAGGTATAGCCGTCTCCGGGCTCGGTTTCTTCGGAAGCTACGATATATTCGGCAAGCCCTTTCATTTCATAGGCTACCTCTATCATCTGCATCAGGCAGGCGTCCATGGACAGAATATTTACCCCGCCGATAGCGGCCAGCGCCTGGCGCAGCTGGGCGGTGGTAATATGGTTGCCGGTCTCATCGTCGTAGGAAATGCCCCTGGCTCCTATCATAGGGCGGTCCTTATTCCAGCCGGAGCCGTGGTTCCATACCACCAGCGCGTATTTCTTCGCGGGATAATTCGTCATGGCCCACCTGGTAAAATCAACCATGTACTGCCAGCTGCCCATATCGGACGCGGGGATTTCCATGACTACCGGGGAGGTAATGACGGACGGGTTATTATCCTTCTGCACAAGGTAGCGGCGGGAACCTTTCCAGTCGCCGTCAGAGGTTGAATAGCCGTTTATGCGGCCGAGTTCCGCGACGATGTTGACATTATCATCGGATCCTGCCATCTCCATTTCGTTAACATCTTTAAGGCCGTAGGACTCAAGGTTGTTTTTCGCATTAACAAAAACCATCACGGTCCACTCTTTGGCCGCCTTCGGGTTACCGGGCAGCGGAATTATGCCGGCTTCGGGAGCGGCGGCACTTATCTGTTTTACGATCCGGGCTACGCTGCCTTTCCGGTCGAAAGACACAGAACCTTCCAACGCGAAAGCCCCTGAAACCATTACAAGGCAGACAACAGCGGCGAACAATTTATTTACCATTAACTCCTCCTGTAAACACCCGCAGATTTCGTTCTATTCTGGAATGGTAGTAAAACCGCTCCCGCAAGTCAAACGCCATTATCCGGCGCGGGCAGGCAGCTTTTGGCGAACCAGGCGGACACCCCCGGCAGCGGGTGTTTGTGCTGTGCTGTTAATATTATTATAATGTTCCTGTCGGAGATACCGCGCCTGCGGGGCAACGCTTAGACTTCCGCAGCCAGACTTGGGGATAAATCATGAAAAAACTTTTTATTTTAGCCGCACTCATTTTCCAGCTGGCCGCAGCGGGAACGCCGCTCCGCGCCCAAACCGCCGGAGCCTCCCCGCTGGAAACCAAACTGGCCCTTGAGAACTCGCTGGAAAAACGCCTCAGGCTGGTGCTTTCCGAAGCTCTGGGCACAGAGGATATAATTATAATAATTTCGGCCGAGATGCAGGAGCAGGGCAAAAAAGCCGCTTTTGAAATAATGCCCGGCATACCGGAAAAAGAAAGGATGGGAGAGCGTTCGCTTTCAAGCACGCTTACCATGGTAAAGAAACTTTCCGCCAACATCATCCTTGATAAGTCGATCTCGGAAGAAGATACCAAGCTGGCGACAAAACTGGCCGCGGGCCTGTTGGGCCTGCCGCCTGAAAGACAGGACCTCATAAATGTGGAAAAGATGGACTTCCGCAAAGCGCGCCCGATGTCCCTGGCCGACCTGCTGGCCCCGCCTAATATCTGGAGCATAACCTGGATCCTTGTAGTGGCCGGCCTCGCGGCCGCCACCCTCTTCCTGTTCCTCGCCCCGCTTACAAAAATCGCGGGCGCCTTTGTGGAATCCTTCAACGCGAAGAACACGGCCTCTTCCCAGGACCGCCAGGAGCGGGCGGCCGACATCCAGGACAACACCCCGGCGCAGAGCGCCAAAGAAACCTCCGCCGCGGCCTCAGCCGACGGCCGCAAACCCCCTTTCTGGTTCCTGGACACGGCCAACACCGCTAACCTGGCCTTCATCATGCAGTCACGCTCCGTAGAAGACCTGACAATAGTGCTGAGCTACGCCCCGGGCGATACCGCGTCAAAACTTTCGGAAGCTCTTTACCCGCGCAGCGTGGAGGCACTGGCAGCTTTACCCGCCGTACGGCTTATGCCCGAAGCCCGCGTGCGCGCGCTGGAGGCCGAAATACTTTCGGCGCTGGACTATGTTGTAGGCGGCGAGGATAAGGCCCTGACCATCCTCAGCGGGTTGGACGAAGCCGTGCAGGAAAAAGCGCTCTCCGCCTTCAACCGCATTGATCCTTTACTTTCGCGCAGGCTCAACGCGTCGGTAATAAAGTTAGCGGACCTTAAAGACCTTGAACCCGCTCATGCCCAGGCCCTGGCCAGGCGCTTGCCCATACGGGTGCTGGCCGCGGCCCTGAAAAACTCCGCGTACTCCGAACTGTTCCTGGCCAAACTGAGCGCCGGCATGCAGGAGCGCTTCCGGCAGGAACTGGAGCTTACCCGCGCCGGCAGCCCCGGCGCGTACAAAGCGGAACGGGCCAAGGTAATTGAAGCCTTGCGCCAGATGTTCAGCGAAGGCTTTATCCCGCCCAAATCCGGAAACCCCGCGGCGCCAAGGCCTGCGGCGGCCGTAAAGCCGGCCCCGGCGGCAATGACCCCCGCACCGCATGCCGTCCCGCCGGCATCCGCCCTCAAACCCGCGACTCCCGCAATACAGGCTGCGCCGCCGCCCGCCGGCCAGCGCGCGCCGGAAAAGCCGGCTATCTCGGCCCCGAAGCCGCTGGCCAAACCCTGAAGCTCACAGCGTAATTTTCACCGGAGGCTAAAAAAATAATGGATATAATGACATTACTCGGGGGAATAATAGGGCTGGGCGTTATCTTCTTTGTGCTCTCTACCGGCGGAATGTTAAAGTTCCTGCTCAACTGGGAAGCCATCATCCTGATCTTCGGCGGAACGCTGGGCTCCATCATGATCTCTTATCCCTGGGCCTCCCTTAAGTGGTCTATTTCCTCTTTCAAGCTGGTACTCTTCCCCCCCAAACGCCCGCCCATAGCCAGCCTCATACGCACCATAGTTTACTTCGCCGAAATAAGCAAAAAAACCGGCCTGGAATCCCTGTCCGCGGAAATCTCTAAATCGCCGCACCCCTTTCTGACCGATGCGGTCCAGATGATGCTGGACGGCGTGGACCTGCACATCCTCCGTGAGCGCATGGAACACGACATCAACACCACGCGCCTTCGCCACCAGCAGCAGACCAACATCTTCACCTCCGCCGGCACCTTCGCGCCCATCTTCGGGCTGCTGGGCACGCTTATCGGCGTTGTGCAGGTGCTGCGCAACATACAAAACCCGCAGATGATGGGCTCCTCCATGGCCATCGCCATGACCGCGTCCTTCTACGGCATTTTCTCCGCCAACTTCGTTTTCCTGCCCATAGCCAGCAAAATCAACTATTATTCCGACGAAGACATCCTCAGCCGCGAGGTTATCTCCAAAGGCGTACTGGCGATCTACGAAGGCGACGTGCCGTGGCTGGTCTCAAAAAAACTCGAGGGCTTTCTCTCCCTGGCGCTCAGGCGCAAGGCAAAAGCCGCCAAGGCCTGATACAACTTAAATGAAGTTCTTCATAAGCCGTTACAGCACCAAAATGGAGGATAACCCCCTCTGGTTGGTAGTGCTGTCCGACATCATGACCAACCTCATGCTGTTTTTCCTTATCCTGTACGTGTTCAGCCTCCAGGGAACCATGGAAAGCCAGGCCGCTTTTGCCAACGGCTTCGACAAAGAACACGCCCAGGAAGAAAAAGAAAAAAAAGCGCTCGAGGTGATACAGAAATTCGAGGAAGCGGACGTAGCCAAAAAGCTCGCGGAAGAAATGGCCAGGGCGGGCATACAGGATATGGCCGAAGTGCAGATGACTGAGAAACAGATAAAGATAAATATCGCCGCACCGGTGCTGTTCGCCTCGGGCAAGGCCGGGCTCAGTCCCCTTTCCTCCGAGATTCTCGGCGCGGTGGCCAAAGTTATCAGCCGCCTGCCCAACGACATCATTGTGGAAGGGCACACCGACAGCATCCCCATACGCTCCGGCGACTACAACACCAACTGGCAGCTGTCCGCGGCCCGCGCCGACGCCGTGGTTGAGCTGCTGGCAGTCAAGCACGGCATCCCCCAGGAGCGGATGGTAGCCGCCGCCTACGGCGAATACCGCCCGGTGGCCGACAACGCCACCGCCAAAGGCCGCGCCCGCAACCGCAGGATAGAAATAATAGTTTCACGCAAATGAGCCACGACAAAAACACCTCCCAGCTCTGGATGATCCCCTTCGCGGACCTGATGACCTGCCTGGTCATACTCTTCCTGGCGCTGTACGGTTTCTCCTTCAACATGAAGAAATCAGATTACGAGACCGCCATGGCCAAGCTGCAGAAGGAAATGGGCGTAAAGGCGGCGGACGGCAAAGTAAAAGAAATGGAAGCTACCCGCCAGGTGGAAGAAGACCTGAAAAAGCAGATAGCCGAAGGGTCGCTGGGCGTGGAAGTAACAACCTCGCGCATACGCCTGACTTTCGCGGCCCCGATACTTTTCGATTCCGGCTCCGCCTCCCTTAAGAACACGGCCGTTGAAGTGCTGGCCCCCGTAGCGCAGAGCCTCCTGAAAATGGACAACCAGATAGTAGTGGAAGGCCACACCGACGCCGCCCGTATGCTGGGGAAAAAGTTCGCCTCCAACCGGGAACTTTCCCT
>MGVB01000114.1 GCA_001800275.1 Elusimicrobia bacterium RIFOXYA12_FULL_57_11 | reverse complement strand
CCAGCCCAGCCCCGAAAGCGGCATAGCCGCTATTTTAACAATGGTAAGGGCCGGCAGGGCCAGGTAGTAGAGGTATTGGTTAAAAGCCTTTTCGGCGCCTTCCTGCACTATGCCGTATTTACGGAACAGCCAGCCCGCCAAAAGTATCAGGAGCAGGTTGGCGATTATCGGTGTCATGGCGCGAAGGCGGAAAGCTATGTAAACAGCAGCACTATCAATTGCGCGGAAATAACGCGCATTATCATTACCAGCGGGTAAACAGTGGCATAAGACATAGCGGAAAGATTGGACGGCGCCATAGCGTTGGCGAAAGCCAGCGCGGGGGGGTCGGTCATGGAACCGGCCAGCGCGCCGCACAGGGACATATAGTTTATTTTCAGCCTGGCCTTGGCGAAGATTCCGACAATTATTATCGGCAGCACGGTAATGAGGAAAGAGAACAGCACTATATAGACGCCGTTGCCGTTGACCAGCGTCTCAAAGAAACGGCCGCCGGCCTTGAGCCCCACGCAGGACAGGAAAAGCACTATCCCCAGCTCGCGCAGCATCAGGTTGCCGGCGGGGGGAAGATACCAGTTAAGCGGTCCGATATGCTGCACATAGCTGAGCACAATAGCCACGATCAGCGGACCGCCCGCCATGCCCAGCCGCACCGGAGTTGACAACCCGGGTATAGCTATAGGCAGGGAACCCAGCAGCACGCCCGCCGCTATGCCGATGAAAGCCGGGATAAGCTGCGGGTGGTTAAGATCTTTAGGTGAATTCCCCAGCAGGGCCGCAGCCTTAGCCACGGCGGCCTCTTCTCCCACGATTACCAGGTTATCAGCGAACTGCAGCACGTAGGAATCCGACACAAGAAATTCCACGTCGGCACGCGCCACACGCGTGGCAACGACGTCGTACTGTGACTCGAGTTTCAGTTCTTCCAGCGTTTTACCTATCACCTCTTTATGAGTGACTATAACGCGGGAGTGAATAATGCGGCTGGGGAGTTTCTTAAGGTCCATGTCGCTCTTGGACCCGACTACCAGCATGAATTTATTCACGCTCTCCGGCTTACCCACAGCCAGCAGCACGTCGCCGGCGTAAATAACGGTATCATCGTGTGCCACAGCCATACTGCCGGCGTGGAAATAACGGGAAACCACCACCCCCAGTTCGTTAATGGCCGGGATATCCTGGATCTTAAGGCCTTCCAGGTTCTTGTTCTCCACCCTGATACTGGTGGCGACAAAACCATCCTCGGTTTTTGCTCCCTGCACCTGCAGCATGTCCTGCGCCGCCTGCGCTCTGAAAATGCGCCGGATCAAAAGCATGGTCAGTATTACACCCATAATGGCGCCCGGGTAAGCCAGCGCATACCCTATTGAGGCGCTATTGGCAACCTCGGGGTTTACCGCGCCCAAAGCCTGCTGTGCGGCCGCCAGGGATGGGGTATTGGTGACCGCCCCGGCATACATACCCACCGCGGTAGCGATATCGAACCCGGCGAACCTGCTGACCAGCAGCGTCAACACCACGCCGCCCAGCACTACCGCGGCCGCCATCAGGTTAAGGCGTATCCCCTCCTTGCGAAAGGAGGAGAAGAATCCTGGCCCGACCTGGGTGCCGATGGAATAGACAAAAAGTATCAGCCCGAAATCGCGCAGGAATTCCAGCGTTTCATGGTTAATATCCATGCCGAAATGGCCGAACAGGATACCGGAGAACAAAACCCCGGCGATGCCGAGGTTAATGCCGAAAAGCTTTATATTGCCTATGGCGAGGCCCGCAGCCGCCACCAGCATTATAACGAACACTGACCAGGCCACCGACTGAGGGGAAAAAAGCAAAGCTAGAAAGTCCATATCTTTTCCATAAAAAGAACAACGCAAGCCTTGCACAATTCTAGCAAAGGCGGATTACAAGCGCTAAAGGTGTACCGACAGGACTTGACCCTATTTGGTTTTTGTGTCGTCAAGTTTCTTGATTATCGCGTCAAAGTATTCCGCCGGGTAGGCGCCCCGCACTGGAATACCGTTGAGCAGAAAACCGGGAGTCCCGCTAAAACCGTATGCCTGGGCTTCGGCCATATCGGCGGCAATACGATCCTTGACCGTCTGGCTTTCGGCATCCTTCTCGCACTTCTCCACATTAACGCCAAGGTCTTTGGCTGTCGCCTTGAAAAAATCGCTCCCGAGCTTCTCCTGGTTTGCGAAGAGCGCATCGTGGAACTTCCAGGCTTTCTCCGGGGACTGAAGGGCAACGGCCTCTAGCCATTGGGCGGCGGGCATGGCAAAAGGGTGAAAAGGCAAGGGCAGGTGTTTGAAGATGAAGCGCAGGTCTTTGCCATACTTTTCCCTTAAGGACTCAGCGGTCTGAAAACCACGCACGCAATAAGGGCACTGAAAATCAGAATACTCGACCAATGTATACTTGGCGTCCTTCTCTCCGCGGAAACGCGTTTTATCATCGATCGCGGGCTTAAGCGGATTCTTGAAAGATTCCTCAAAAGCTTTTTTCTCCTCTTCAGCGGCTTCTTTCTGCCGACGTGCCTGTTCCTCCATTCCGGCCTGACTGAGGACATCAAAGATCTCTTTCCTGTTGTTCCGGATCGCCTCAACAAGAACGTCAGGATTATTCTGGAAAGCAGCCTTTAATTCTGCGGCGGTTATATCCTTTGCCTGTGCTAAAGTATATGCTGAAATAGAAAGAATCAAAGCAGCCAAGGTACGAACGATCATAAAAGTTCCTCCATAAAATGCTCCTGCCACGCCAATACCTGTAATTCTACACAATTCCGTTAACCTAAATGCAGGTCGATTTTTCCAAAGCACCAGCCACCATCTCGGCGGCCAGAGAGAAGGATTTGCATGGCGACCGCATTCCAAAGAACTATCCTTGCCAACCTTCGCGGGCAAAAGTTAAACTTTAAGTTCAACTTTCCGCGGAGGTTTTCGCATAATGATCTCAAAAACAGAAAAACGCAACCCCTGGTTTTTCGTACCCTCGACTTACTTCGCAGAAGGCCTGCCCTACATACTGATCAATTCGGTTTCCGTCATCATCTACAAGAACATGGGCGTTTCAAACGCCGAAATGGCTTTCTGGACCAGCTGGCTGTACCTGCCGTGGGTTTTAAAGATGCTCTGGGGACCCATGGTTGACATGTATGGCACGCGCCGCAAATGGGCGGTTTACACCCAGTTGATACTGGCCTGCTGCCTCGCCGCGGCAGCACTTTCCCTGACCGGGAACAATTTCTTCGCCCTTTCGCTGCTGGCCTTCGCAGCCGGGGCCTTCGTCTCCGCCACCCACGACATCGCCGTGGACGGCTTCTACATGCTGGCGCTGACCAAACCGGACCAGGCATTCTTCGTAGGCATCCGCTCCATGTTCTACCGTCTCGCCATGATCTTCGGCACAGGCTTCCTGGTCTACAGAGCCGGCAAAATGCAGGCAACCACCGGTGACGCGGCCGGCAGTTGGAGCATTATGCTGTTCGTTTCGGCAGCGCTTTTCCTTATGCTTTTCCTTTATCACAGGTTCACCCTTCCCTACCCTGCCGAAGATGTCCCCAAGGCAAAATTCAAATTCTCCGGAATACTCCCGCTGATAGGCTACCTGGCCGCGGCCGCTGTAATTACCGGTATTTTCCACAATCTTCACGGAGTCTGGGCGAAACTTGCTACCGCCGCCGCCCTTGTGACGGCTCTGTTTTACGCTTACCAGACCTATATTTTCCCGCGCTTGAAGCACAAACTGGCGGAAGAAGGAAATTCCTTTAACGAAGCCTTTGTGTCCTACTTCACGCAGAACAAGATAGGCTACATAGTGGCCTTTATTCTGTTCTACCGCCTGGCCGAAGCCATGCTGTTAAAAATGACCCAGCCTTTCCTTTTGGATGCGATCGAGAAGGGCGGCCTGGCCATATCCACGGCCGAAGTTGGCATTATCTACGGGACAACAGGGATGATTGCACTTATCGCGGGCGGGCTGCTTGGCGGCTGGTTTATCTCGAAATACGGTTTCCGGCGCTGCCTGTGGCCGATGGTGCTGGCACTGCATATCCCGGACGTGTTTTATCTCTACATGGCTTATGCCCAACCCGCGTTACAGCAACTGACGGTCCTGGGCCGCAGCATTCCCTACGGAACGGTACCGCTGCTGGTAGCGGCGGAACAATTCGGCTACGGCATAGGCCTTACCGCCTTCACGGTATACCTCATGATGATCTGCAAAGGAAAATATAAGACGGCGCATTTTGCCATCTCCACCGGCATAATGGCGCTGGGCATGATGGTACCGGGCATGGTAAGCGGCATGCTGCAGCAGGCCGTCGGCTACCGCCACTTCTTTCTGGCGGTATGCATCCTGACCATTCCCGGCATACTGGTGATCTTCCGCCTGCCCATAAAAGACGAACCGGCCTGACCTGGGCATTCACAAAAAAGAACAGCCCGCTTCAAAAGCGGGCTGTTTTTTATAAGCGCTGAATTTTTATTCGCACTTAATGCACTGCACCGGACAATTTGCCGCGGCGGTCTTGCAGGAATCTTCTTTACCGGCGGGAACGGGGCCCTTCGCAATGGCCTTGTCGGCGTTCATCTCGAAAACTTCTGGGCAGTCGCTGGCGCACAGTCCGCAGCCTATGCAGGAATTCGCGTCTATTACAGCTTTCATGTTAATACCTCCGTATATTTACATCTAAATCTTACCTAAAGAATTATACTAAACTCAACGGCGCGTTAAATACCGCTATTCGCTGATACGCTGCCCGGTATCTTTAGCGAATACGTGCATATTCTGATAATTAAAGCACAGGCTCACCGCGCTGCCGGGACTGCGGTTAAAGAACGCCTCCACCGTAGCCAGCAAGCGCTGGCTGCCAACTTTAAGATAAAGATTCTCGCGGTGTCCCAGCAGTTCACAGACCTCAAGCACACCCTCTATTTTCCCGGAGCATTTCTCGCCGCCGGGATGTTCCACCAGCACATCGTCAGGCCTTATCCCCAGGACGACTTCCCGGCCGTCCCACGTCCCGTTCTGCGGCAGCACGAAAGCCGGAATGGGCAGGGTTACTGATTCACTGGAGAACACCGTGACGCCGTCCGCTATGGAGAGCTTTCCGGACAGGAAATTCATAGTGGGACTGCCGATAAACCCGGCAACGAACAGATTAACAGGCTTGCGGTAAACTTCTATGGGCGAGCCGACCTGCTGCACTATGCCATGGTTCATTATAACTATGCGCCCGGCAAGCGTCATGGCCTCCACCTGGTCGTGCGTAACATAGATGATGGTGGCGTTAAGCCGCTGGTAAAGTTTGGCTATCTCTACGCGCATTTCCTCGCGCAGCTTGGCATCCAGGTTAGAAAGCGGCTCGTCGAATAAAAATACTTTTGGCTTGCGCACTATAGCGCGGCCTATGGCCACGCGCTGGCGCTGACCGCCGGAAAGCTGCTTGGGCATGCGCTTAAGGAACTTATTGAGCTGAAGAATGTTCGCGGCCTCGGCCACACGCGCGTCTATTTCCGCCTTGGGCATCTTGCGCAGACGCAGGGCGAAATTCATATTCTCTTCAACCGTCATGTGCGGATAAAGAGCGTAGTCCTGGAAAACCATGGCTATCTCGCGCTTGGAGGGGTGGAGTTCGTTGACCACCAGGTTATCTATCGAGATCTCGCCGTCAGTAACTTCTTCCAGGCCGGCCAGCATTCTGAGCAGCGTGGTTTTTCCGCAGCCGGAGGGTCCGACTATGACTACGAACTCATGATCCTTAATATCGACATCCACTCCGTTAAGTACGAGGTTGTCGCCGAATTTCTTTATTATTTTCTTAAATTGGACCGTAGCCATAAATTATCCTTTCACGCTGCCTAATGTAAGGCCGGAAATAAGCCACTTCGAGGAATACAGGAAAACGCACAGCACAGGGATGGTTACCAGCATGGAACCGGCGGCGAACATACCCCACTGGGTAATGAACTGCCCCTGGAGTTCGAACAGGCCAAGCGTCCAGGTGTACTGCTTGGCGCTGAACAGCACTACACGGGCCACCAGGTATTCGTTCCAGGCGGTGGTAAAATTGAACAGGAAAGCTATGCTCAGCGCCGGCGTAGACAGCGGCAGGATGATACGCCAGAAAGCGCCCACCTGGCTGGTCCCGTCCACCAGCGCGGCCTCTTCCAGCGAGCGGGGGATAGTGTCGTAGTAACCTTTAAGAATCCAGATGCTGAACGGCAGTGAGGAGACCGAGTAGGCGATGATCATGCCCAGGTAGGTATTCATCAGTTTCAGCTTCATGATCATCAGGAAAAGGGGGAGGATCAGCATGCCCGCCGGGATCATCTGGCTGGAAAGCAGCAGTATCATGCCGGCCTTCTTACCGGGGAAACGGAAACGCGAGAAGGCGTAGGCCGCGGTGGAGGCCAGGGAAACTCCGATAAAAGAGGTGGCCAGCGTGATAAGCAGGGAATTCCACAGCCAGTGCAGGAACATCGTATCTTTCAACAGTCTCGCATAAGAACTGAAGGTCGCCCCGGCGGGAATTATGGAAAGGTCCATTGAGAACAGTTTATCCCCAGGGCGCAGCGAGACCGACAGGATCCTGAGCAGGGGATAAACGCAGGCGACCGCGACGGCGATTATCGCGGCATGTATCAGGAGATGGCGGATATATCTTTTCTTTGCGGCGGCGGATATTTTCTTCTTCATAGTCAGCGCTCATCCCTCGCGGCGTCAAAGCTCTTAAGGTAAAAAACAGAGAAGAAGAACAGCATGGCGAAAACCACCAGGGCGAAAGCCGCCGAATAGCTGTAGCGGTTATAGGTAAACGCAGCCTTGTACAGCGCCGACACCAGGATATCGGCCTGCTCCGTTCCGCCGGACTGGCCGGTAACCAGGTAAATCACGTTAATGTTGTTAAAGGTCCACACCGTGCCCAGCGTGACCGCGGGCATCATAACCGGACGCACCAGCGGCAGGGTTATGTAGCGCAGCTTCTGGAA
>MGVB01000113.1 GCA_001800275.1 Elusimicrobia bacterium RIFOXYA12_FULL_57_11 | reverse complement strand
GGATTTGCCGTGGTCAACGTGGCCGATAGTGCCTACATTGACGTGGGGCTTGCTGCGGTCGAACTTTGCTTTTGCCATTTTTTACTCCTTAAGTTTTGCTTGCTTTAAAGCGCGCCGGGTTTGCCGCCCGGCACGCTAAATTTATTTCTCGGCAGCGGCCGCCGCGGTGCGCGTCTCCACAACGCTCTTGGAGATGGCGGCGGGGACTTCCTCATAGTGGCTGGGCTCGAGATTAAAACTTGCCCGGCCCTGGGAGATGGAACGCACGATCGTAGAATAGCCGAACATCTCCGACAGCGGCACCGTGCCGCGCACGAAGCGCGCATTGCCGCGGTTGCCCATTTCGTTTATCTTGGCGCGGCGGCTGGAAAGGTCGCCTATCACGTCGCCCATATTGGCTTCCGGGGTAAGCACTTCCACTTTCATGATGGGCTCCAGCAGGTACGCCCCGGCCTTGCGGCAGGCGTCCTTGAACGCCATGGAACCGGCTATCTTGAAGGCCATTTCGGAAGAGTCCACGTCGTGGAAGGAACCGTCGAACAAGGTAACCTTAACGTCCACCACCGGGAAGCCGGCCAGCACGCCGCAATCCAGCGACTCGCGGATACCTTTTTCCACGGCGGGAATGAACTCTTTGGGAATACGGCCGCCCTTGATGTTGTCTATAAACTCGAAGCCCTTGTTCATGGTCTGCGGCTCCACTTTCAGCCACACATGGCCATACTGTCCATGGCCGCCTGACTGGCGGATGAATTTGCCTTCCTGCTCCACAGGTTTCTTTATGGATTCGCGGAAAGCCACCTGCGGCCGGCCCACGTTGGCCTGCACGTTGAACTCGCGCTTGAGGCGGTCCACTATAATATCCAGGTGAAGTTCGCCCATGCCGCCTATAATGGTCTGGCCGGTTTCTTCGTCGGTCCGGATACGGAAGGTCTGGTCCTCTTCGGCGAGCCTGCCCATGGCAATGCCCATTTTCTGCTCGTCTTCCTTGGATTTGGGCTCGATTGAGATGAAGATTACGGGCTCGGGGAAGTTAATGCCTTCCAGGATAATAGGGTGTTCGGGATCACAGATGGTTTCACCCACGGTGGCGCTCTTGATAGCCACGGTGGCCGCGATGTCGCCTGCGCCGATCTCCTTGATCTCTTCGCGCTTGTTAGCGTGCATCCGCAGGATGCGGCCTATGCGCTCCTGCGTTTTCTTGCGGCCGAAGTAGACCGTATCGCCGGGCTTAAGGGTACCGGAATACACGCGGAAGAACGTCAGCTTGCCCACGAAAGGATCCGGCTGGATCTTGAACAGCAGCGCGCAGAAAGGCTCTTTTACACTGGGCTTGCGCTCAACGTCCTCGCCGGTATGGGCGTCTTTGCCCATCATGGGGGGAACGTCAAGCGGGCTGGGCAGGAAATCTATCACCGCGTCCAGCATGGGCTGCACGCCTTTATTCTTATAGGAAGAGCCGCACAGCACGGGGAAGAATTTATTGGCCAGCGTCCCGCGGCGGATGGCCGCTTTCAGTTCAGGCACGCTGAAGTCATGGTTCCCGGCCAGGTACTTCTCCATTATGTGTTCGTCGAAATCGGCCAGCTTTTCCACGAGGATATCCCGGTACTTCTGGGAAATCTCCTTCATGTCCGCCGGGATTTCCACCTCGTCGAAATGGGCGCCAAGGTCGTCGCCGACCCAGATTAAAGCTTTCATCTTAACAAGGTCCACAAGGCCCTTGAAGGTTTCAGTTACACCAATGGGCAGCTGTATGGGGGAAGCGTTGGCTCCCAGTTTTTCAACTATGGACTCGGCGGACATAAAGAAATCCGCGCCGATGCGGTCCATCTTGTTGATATAAGCCACGCGGGGGACGTGATACTTGTCGGCCTGGCGCCACACGGTCTCCGACTGGGGCTCAACGCCCTGCACGCCGTCAAAAACCGTTACGGCGCCGTCAAGCACGCGCAGACTGCGTTCCACTTCCGCCGTGAAATCCACATGGCCGGGGGTGTCGATGATGTTCACCACATAGCCATCCCACATGGTGCTGATAGCCGCGGCGGTTATGGTTATGCCGCGCTCGCGCTCCTGGGGCATCCAGTCGGTGGTGGTGGTGCCGTCGTGCACCTCGCCGATCTTGTGGGACTTGCCCGTGTAATAAAGAATGCGCTCGGTAGTGGTGGTTTTGCCCGCGTCTATATGGGCGATAATCCCGGTGTTGCGAACTTTGTGAAGGTCGAATTCTGCCATGATTTCCTTAGAGTGTCAAGAACTGTGATGTATGTCGACGGCCAGGCGGCTTTTCCCGGCCGCCGGGCGGGCCCGCTTTTTACCAGCGGTAATGAGCGAAAGCCCTGTTGGCTTCAGCCATCCGGTGGGTATCTTCACGCTTCTTAAAAGCGGCGCCTTCTTTCTTGTAGGCGAGGAGTATCTCTTCGGCCAGCTGTTCCGCCATGGGGCGGCCCTTGCGGTCGCGGGCGGCGTTAAGCATCCAGCGCATGGCCAGCGTGGAACTGCGGGCCGGGCGGACCTCTATGGGCACCTGGTAGTTGGCGCCGCCTACCCGCCGGGCCTTGACTTCCAGTATGGGGCGCACATTCTCGATAGCCTTGGTGAAAACCGCCAGCGCGTCTTCCTTGGTCTTTTCCGTTACTATCTTCAGCGCGTCGTAAACAATGCGCTCGGCCACGGTTTTTTTACCCTGGAAGTTGAGCCTGTTCACAAAACGGGATATCAGCACGGAGTTGAATTTAAAATCCGGGGGCGGGGCATCTCTCCTGTCGCGGGGTCTTAAACCTTTTCTTGGCATAGTGTTTGTTCCTGTCCTTTGTTATTTCTTCGGTGCGGCTTTTCCGCCTTTGGGACGTTTGGCGCCGTAGCACGAGCGGCTCTGCATGCGGCCTTCAACGCCTGACGCGTCCAGCGCGCCGCGTATTATATGGTAGCGCACGCCGGGCAGGTCTTTCACACGGCCTCCGCGCACCATCACGATGGAGTGCTCCTGCAGGTTGTGCCCGACGCCCGGGATATAGGCGGTGACTTCCTGTTTGGAGGTAAGCTTCACGCGGGCCACTTTACGCAGGGCCGAGTTGGGCTTCTTTGGGGTGGTAGTGTAGACCCGGGTGCAGACGCCGCGGCGCTGCGGGCACGACATCAGCGCGGGGGCCTTGCTGAAGGTTTTCAACATGGTCCTGCCGTGCCTGATAAGCTGGTTTATTGTAGCCATAGGAAAAAACAGTGGCGAGTCGCTAGCGCAAGTGATTTGTCCGCCGGCCGGCAAAACCGGGCGCCGGACCATCCGTCTGGCACTATCCACTAATCACTATCTATATACTCCTCCTTATTTTACCTTCTCTTTGTCCGCTTCGGCCTCTTCCGCCGCTTCGGCCTCTTCACAAAGAGTGCGCGTGGCAAAACCGCTGCCAGCGGGCACTAAATGTCCAATTATAACATTTTCCTTGAGGCCTTTCAAATAATCCACTTTACAGGTGGTAGCCGCATCCGTCAGCACCCGGGTAGTTTCCTGGAAGCTGGCGGCCGAGATGAACGATTCCGAAGCCAGTGAAGCCTTGGAAATACCCAGGAGCACCGGCTCGCCCTGCGCGGGTTCGTGCCCGGTCTTGGCCGCAGTCTCGTTTTCCTTGCGGAAAGCGCCCTTATTAAGGATCTCGCCTTTCAGCAGCTCGGTGCCGCCCGGCTCTGTAACTTTCACGTTGGACAGCATCTGGCGGACAACGATTTCGATGTACTTGTCGTTGATATTGACGCCCTGCAGCCTGTAGACTTCCTGGATGGCGTCCACAATATAGTTCTGCACTTCCTTCACGCCTTTAACGGCCAGCAGGTCGTGCATGTCCACGGCGCCGTCGGTGAGGGCCTCGCCCACGGCCACGCGGTCGCCTTCGTAAACCACCAGGTGCTTGCCGTAAGGAATCGGGTACGCCTCTACCTGGCCGGTTTCCTCGTTCTTCACGGAAACCTCAACCAGGCCTTTGGCGGTGGTCCCCAGCGACACCAGGCCTTCTATCTTGGTGATGATGGCGGCGTTCTTGGGCCTGCGCACCTCGAACAGCTCGGCCACGCGCGGCAGGCCGCCCGTGATGTCCTTGCTCTTGGCGGTGTCGCGGTGGATCTTGGCTATAATGTCGCCGGTCTTCACTTCTTCGTTAGGCTCCACTATGATGATGGTGTCGGTGGGCAGGGTATAAGAACCGGCAACCCGGCTGCCGTCCTCAACGGCCAGGCGCGGATTGCGGCGGGTTCCCCGGTGCTCTATTATCTTACGTTCGATGATGCCGGTAACCTTGTTGCGCTCCTCATGCAGCGTAACGCCTTCCTTGATATCGAGGTATTTGGCTTTACCGTCATGCTCGGTGATTATGGGCACCGTATGAGGGTCCCACTCGGCAATAAGGTCGCCGGCCTTGAGGGCGGCCTTGTCGGAGATGTGCACACGGGCGCCGTAGTTGATCTTAAGCTCTTCGGCGGGAAACTTCTTGGCGTCGGTGTACTTGACCGTGATTATGGCGCCGCGGGAGACCACGATATCGTGACCGTCGCGGTTGGTAACGGTCCGCACGTCGCGGAACGCCACCTTGCCCACAGCTTTGGCCTTGGCTTCGGACTTCTCAAGCACGCGGGACGCCGTACCGCCGATGTGGAACGTCCGCAGGGTCAGCTGCGTGCCGGGTTCGCCGATGGACTGCGCGGCTATTATACCTACGGCCTCGCCCGTTTCCACCTTGTAGCCGGTGGCCAGGTTCTGCCCGTAGCAGTTGGCGCAGATGCCTATTTCGGCCTCGCAGGTAAGCACGCTGCGCACGAATACTTCCTCGATCTTGGCTTTGTCTATCTCCGAGGCATGCTTCGGGGTTATAAGTTCCCCCGCCTTCACTATAAGGCGGGACTTGCCCTCGGCGTCGGTGAATTTCACGTCTTCCAGGGTTACGCGGCCGGTAATACGGTCGTTAAGCGGCTCTATAACTTCATCGCCGCTGACCAGGGCCCGCATTTCCACCCCGTTGATGGTGCCGCAGTCCTGCGTGGTTATAACCACGTTGTGGCCCACGTCCACCAGGCGGCGGGTGAGATAACCGGCGTCGGCCGTCTTGAGGGCGGTGTCGGAAAGACCTTTGCGTCCGCCGTGCGTAGAGATGAAATACTCCAGCACGGTAAGACCTTCGCGGAAGTTCGAAAGGATCGGGTTTTCGATGATCTCGCCCACGCCGCCGGTCAGCTTCTTCTGGGGCTTGGCCATAAGACCGCGCATACCGGCCAGCTGCTTTACCTGCTGGCGGTTGCCGCGGGCGCCGGAGTCGGCCATCATGAACACGGAGTTGAAGCGGGCCTCCTTGGCATTGTAAGGCTTATTTTCCTGTTTCTGCATCTCCTCGAACATCATGTCGGCTACCTTGTCGCTGACATTGGTCCAGATATCGATAATCTTGTTGTAACGCTCGTTCTCGGTGATTATACCGTCGTTCGCCTGCCTGCCGATATCGCGCACCTGTTTCTGGGCGTGCGTTATCAGGCCGGCTTTTTTGTCGGGCACCGACATGTCCGCGATGGAAATGCTTATCCCGGACAACGTGCAGTAATGGAACCCCAGGTTCATAAGGCGGTCTAAGAGCAGCACCGCTTCGTGATGGCCCACTTCCGGGTTCTTATAGGTTTCATCCACCAGGTTCGACAGGTCTTTTTTATTTATGGCCTTGTTGTACCGGGTCTTGGACATTTTTTCCGGCAGGACGTCCAGAAATATCAGGCGTCCCACGGTCACATAGTCTTTCCAGTCGCCGGGTTTTTTCCACGTCTTGGCTTCCTTGTCGTAGTCCACGGAAGTGGCGGACATCGTATCGTTCACCTCACGCACTTTTATTTTAGCGTGAAGGTCCAGGATGCCATGCTGGTTGGCGGTAAGTGCTTCTTCCTTGTCGTTAAAGAACTTTCCTTCTCCCTTTTCGCCGTCCTTGACCTTGGTGAGGTAATTGATTCCCAGCACCATGTCGTGGGAGGGCGCGGCCATGGGCCGTCCCGAAGCGGGAGACAGTATATTATTGGTGGCCATCATCAGCATGCGCGCTTCCATCTGCGCTTCCTGGCTGATGGGCACGTGCACGGCCATCTGGTCGCCGTCGAAGTCGGCGTTGAAGGCGGCGCAGGTAAGGGGGTGCAGCTGTATGGCGAGACCCTCGATGAGCACAGGCTCGAAAGCCTGGATACCGAGACGGTGCAGCGTGGGGGCGCGGTTGAGCATCACGGGATGCTTCTTGGTAACGCGCTCCAGGATATCCCAGATCTCGTTGTCGGCGTGCTCCATCTTCTTCTTGGCGACTTTGAGGGTAATGTTCTCTTTCTTAATCAGCTCGGCGAGCACGAAGGGTTTGAATAACTCGAGCGCCATTTCCTTGGGCAGCCCGCACTGATTTAGCTTGAGGTTCGGGCCTACCACTATAACGGAGCGGCCGGAATAGTCAACGCGCTTACCCAGCAGGTTCTGGCGGAAGCGGCCCTGCTTGCCTTTAAGTATATCCGAGATGGACTTGAGCGGGCGGTTGGCGGCGCCGAGGACAACTTTACCGCGGGCGCCGTTCTCTATGAGGGCGTCCACGGCTTCCTGCAGCAGGCGCTTTTCATTGTAGATCATCACCTGCGGGGCGCGCAGCGCCTCAATGTGCTTCAGGCGGTTGTTGCGGTTGATGATGCGGCGGTACAGGTCGTTGAGGTCGGAGGTGGCGAAGCGGCCGCCTTCCAGCGGCACCAGCGGGCGCAGGTCCGGCGGCAGCACGGGCAGCACGGTCATGATCATCCATTCGGGATGGTTGCCGCTGGCCAGGAAGCCTTCCATGATCTTCATGCGCTTTATGGCCTTCGAGCGGTCGGCGTCGTTCTTGATAACGGGGATCTCTTTTTCTATGCGCCCCATCTCTATTTTTATATCTATATTTTCAAGCAGTTCCCTTATGGCGTTGGCGCCGATGCCCACTTTCACTTTTGAATACTTTTTCTTGACTTCGTTGAGCTGGGTCTCGGTGAACACTTCGCCGCGCTTGTACTCGATGCGGCCGGTAACGGGGTCCTTGGTGTCTTCCAGCACCACGTAGGCGGCGTAGTACACAACCTTCTCCAGGTCGGTGGGGCGCATATCCAGGATTATGCCGATACGGGACGGGGATTTCCTGAGGAACCAGATATGGGCCACGGGGCAGGCCAGTTCTATGTGGCCCATGCGTTCGCGGCGCACTTTCGCCTCGGTAACTTCCACGCCGCAGCGGTCACAGACCACGCCCTTGAACTTCACCCAGCGGTATTTCCCGCAGGCGCACTCGTAGTCCTTGGACGGGCCGAAGATCCTTTCGCACAGCAGGCCGTCGCGCTCGGGTTTGAGCGTACGGTAATTTATGGTTTCCGGCTTTTTCACCTCGCCGAACGACCAGTTGCGTATTTTCTGGGGGCTGGCTATGCCTATCTTGATGGCGTCGAAATTTAGATAGTTAAGTTCTTTGGCTTTCTTCCTGGTTTTACCCGCGTTGAATAAATTTTTAACTTCTGACATCATGTCCATGTTGATCTCCAGTGGCCTTTCGCCGCTCCGCGGTCCGGGGCCGGGCTTTCGCCCTGGCCCCCGTTCCGCTGTCCTATTTTTTCTGTTTCCTGCTCTTCACTTATCGCCAGCTTACGCTTTTGACGCCGCTTTTTTCTTGGCGGGCACGGCCTTCTCGGCTTCCTCTTCCTTTTCATTCTTCTCCCCTGGGAGAGGGCAGGAAGTGAAGAGGTCAACTTCAAGCGACAAAGCCTGCAATTCCTTCACCAGAACCTTGAAAGATTCGGGCATGCCGGGCTGCGGCGGGAACTCGCCTTTTATTATGGCCTCGTACATCTTGGTGCGGCCCGCGAAATCGTCGGACTTCACGGTAAGCATTTCCTGCAGGGTGTACGCGGCGCCGTACCCTTCCAGCGCCCAGACTTCCATTTCACCGAAGCGCTGGCCGCCGAACAGGGCTTTACCGCCCAGAGGCTGCCTGGTGATAAGGGAGTACGGCCCGGTGGACCGGGCATGCACCTTGTCTTCCACCAGGTGAATGAGTTTGAGGATGTACAGGTAACCGATGGTAACCTTCTCATGGAAAGCCTCGCCGGTACGACCGTCGTGCAGCGTTATGCGGCAGTAGTCGTCCGGCAGGTATTCTTCGGGCACGCCCTGGGCCTTAAGGTGGTCCTTGGCCAGCTGGATCATCTGTATGACGCCGGGTTTTTCCGCGGAGGGGTTCTTTTCCAGGTCCTTAAGCACGTCGTCAACGCTTATCTGGCCGCGTTTTTTGCCGCGCTTCTTTTCCCAGTAATTCCAGTATTCCTTGTTGTCTTCCGCGGCGCTGTCGAACACGGGGCAGATCATCTGGGTGTTAAGCTGCTTGCCGGCCCAGCCGAGCATGGTCTCGAGTATCTGGCCAATATTCATACGCGACGGCACGCCCAGGGGGCTGAGCACCACGTCCACCGGCGTACCATCGGGGAGATACGGCATGTCTTCGCGCGGCAGGATGCGGGCCACTACGCCCTTGTTGCCGTGGCGGCCGCTCAGCTTGTCGCCTACCTGCAGGCGGCGCTTCAGGGCCACGTAAACCCTTACCACTTTGTTCACGGTCACGGGCAGTTCGCCCGAATTTTTAAGCAGTTCTTTCTCGCGGGCGAATTTTTCACGTATCCGCTTTTCCATCTGCTTGCAGAATTCTTCCGTTTCGCTGCCCTTCTGGGTGGTTTCCTTGCGGAACTCCTTAAGGGCGGCCAGGTTGTAATTCATCTCTATGTCTATCTCTTTCTTGCGCCTGTCCTCTTCGGGCTTGGACAGTTTCTCGCGGCGCACGAACACGCGGGTGCCGATGATTTTGCCGTTAACGCCCGGGGGAACGCGCATGGAGGTGTCGGTAACGTCCTCGGCCTTCTTGCCGAAGATCACCTTGAGCAGGCGCTCTTCGGGGCTGAGCTGCTGCTCGCCCTTGGGGGACACCTTGCAGACCAGGATGTCGCCGGGGCGCACCATGGTGGAAGGTATTACCACGCCGTCGTTATCTATGTGCTCGAGAGCGTCGGTGCCCACGTTCGGGATGTCGCGGGTGATCTCCTCGGGCCCCAGCTTGGTGTCGCGGGCTTCCACCTCGAACTCCTCTATAAATATGGAGGTCAGCTCGTCATCTTCCACCACTTTTTCGGAAACCAGGATGGCGTCTTCGTAGTTGAAGCCTTCCCAGCTCATGAAAGCCACCAGCAGGTTTTTGCCCAGCGCCAGCTGCCCGTCGTCCGTGGCGGGGCCGTCGGCTATAATATCGCCTTTCTTGATCTCCTGGCCGCTCTGCACCAGCGGCACCTGGTTCACGCAGGTGGAGTTATTGGAACGGCGGTACTTTATAAGCTGGTAAATATCCGGTTCCTTGGAGTGCTCGGGCTTTATGGCTATCATGTCGGCGGAGGAATAGATCACCTTGCCGGACGTCCGGGCCGTTATGCAGGCGCGGCTGTCGCGGGCGATGGCGTCTTCCATGCCGGTGGCCACTAATGGAGCCTCGGTGACGAGCAACGGCACGGCCTGCCTCATCATGTTGGACCCCATCAGGGCGCGGTTGGCGTCGTCGTGCGCCAGGAAAGGGACACAGGCCGCGGAGATGGAAACCACCTGCAGCGGTGAAACGTCCATGTACTTGACGTCCCCGGAATCCACGAACATGTAATCGTCTTTGATGCGGCCATACACCTGGTCGGTGGAAAGCCTGCCGCCGTCAATAGGCGTATTGGCCTGGCCCACAAAGATGTCGTCTTCCACATACGCCGTCACATAGTCCACATCGTCGGTCACTTTTTTATTGGTGACTTTGCGGTAAGGCGTTTCAATGAGGCCGTACTGGTTTACCTTGGCGTAGGCCGCCAGCGAAACGATAAGGCCGATGTTCGGGCCTTCGGGCGTTTCAATGGGGCAGACGCGGCCGTAATGCGTGTAGTGCACGTCGCGGACTTCGAAGCCGGCGCGTTTGCGGTTCAGACCGCCTGGCCCGAGGGCCGACAGGCGGCGCTTGTGGGTCAATTCGGCCAGCGGGTTGATCTGGTCCATGAACTGGGACAGCTGGGAAGTGCCGAAGAACTTGCGCATGATGGCCACCACGGGAGCGGCGTTCACCAGGGTCCTGGGGGTGACGGACTTGTCTTCCTTGCTCATGCGGTCGCGGACGTTGCGGGCTATCTGTACCAGCGCCACGCGGATCTGGTTTTCCAGCAGTTCGCCTATCGAGCGCACGCGGCGGCTGCCCAGGTGGTCGATGTCGTCTATCTTGTACTCGAACTTCTCTCCCTGGTATTCCAGCGCGGGAGCCCCGGAGTTAAGCGCCAGCAGGTACCTGATGGTAACGATGATATCCTCGAGGCAGATATTGCGGACCTTCTCCCCGGGCACCTTAAAGCGCTTGTTGGATTTTGCCAGCGCCTCGTAAAGCGGCAGGAGCTTACGGCGGGCCTTATAGCGCCCTACGTTAGAGAAGTCGTAGCGGCGCAGGCTCTTGAACATTATATTGTCGAGGTATTCCTCGGCCTGTTCTTTTACTATGAAGTCCTGGCCGCGCATCTTCTTGTAGATCTCGTAGCGCGCGTCGGAAGCCGTCTTGGGCTGGTTCTTGGCCTCAAGGTCCAGGATAATACCCGGGTTGTCTTCCTTGGGGTTGCCTTTTATCACCCGTATCTTGGTGATTTTGCGCTCCATCATGGTCTTTAAAGCTTTCTCGTCCAGGGGCTGGGCGGCGCGCTCTTCCAGGTTCCAGATAACTTCGCCGGTGGCCTTGTCCACTATGTCCTCAATGGCGAAACGGCCCATCACATTGGCCGCATTATCCTGGTTGACCAGCACTTCAACGCCTTCATAGAAGGCCTGAAGTATCTCGGCGTTGCTCTCAAGGCCGGCGGCCTTCACAAAAGTGGTGGCGAGTATCTTTTTCTTGCGGTCCAGGCGCACCCAGAGCACGTTGTCGGTGTCGAATTCGAATTCCACCCAGGCGCCGCGGTAAGGTATGACGCGCGCGAAGTAAAGGGATTTACCCAGCACCGACTGCTTTTTCTCTTCGTCTTCCTCGAAAATAATGCCGGGAGAACGGTGCAGCTGGCTGACCACTATGCGTTCCGCGCCGTTAAAAATGAACGAGCCGGTATCGGTCATGATGGGCAGGTCGCACAGCGTAACGTCCTGGTCGATCATGTGCTTGAGCTTGCCGCTTTCCTGCTTGAGGCTCAGGCTGAGGTAAGCTTTAAGCGGGGTGGAGTAGCTGCCGCCGCGCGCCAGCGCCTCTTCCTGGCTCTGGTACTTGGGGGTGCCAAGCTCGTACTTTATGAAATCCATAACCATCGTGCCGTCGGCGGATTCGATGGGGAAGACATCAATAAAGGAAGCCTGAAGACCTTGTATTTTGCGGTTTTCAGGCTTTTCGTCCAACTGCAGGAACCAGTCGAAGGACTGCTTCTGCATTTCAAGGAGATCCGGCATCTTCAGTATCTGGCCGATTTTCGAGAAGTTAAGATGTTTCATCAATCACCTCGGGGATGGGTATAAAGAGCATAACAGACTATCCCCCGGGCTTTTGGAGCCAAAGGAACGTGTCTGCAGCTCTTATTGTACTGCGACAACTATGCCTGCTACAGGCGCGACTATTGTATAAAGTAACGTCAAATTTATAGGTCTGCCGCCCGTTTCTGGCGAACGGCAGGCCCGTTGTTGGAGGTATTATTACTTAAGCTCTACCGTGCCGCCGGCTTCTTCCAGTTTTTTCTTCATTTCGTCGGAAGTTTTCTTGTCAACGCCCTCTTTCACGTTCTTGGGGGCGCCTTCAACAAGGTCCTTGGACTCTTTCAGGCCCAGGCCCGTAAGTTCGCGCACGACTTTAATAACGCTGATCTTCTTGGCCGGGTCGGCCAGGGCTTTAAGGATAACCGTAAATTCGGTCTGCTCCTCGGTGGCGGCGGCGGCTCCGCCCGCGGCGGGACCTGCGGCCACGGCTACGCCTACGGGCGCGGCCTTCACGCCGAACTTATCTTCTATACCTTTCACAAGGTCGGCCAGTTCCATTATGGTGAGGGTGGAAATAGCGTCTACTATCTGGTCTTTGGTCATTGTTGCCATGTTATGCTCCTTAATTCCGCCGGGAGGCGGTTTTTTTAGCAGCTCGCGCGTTTCAGGCGCGCGATTTATCCCCTTCGCCCGGGGACTACTAGGATTTACGTCAGATTGTTAGAGACGACAAAACGCAGACTGAGGAGGTAGTGAGGGCCAACCCGCGCACTTCGAACTCAACCGTCTACTTAACTTAGTATAGCAAATTTGGAGGCTACTTTGTTTCCGCTTTTTCTTTCTGCTCTTTAAGGGCGTCCAGAACGTAGCGGATCTGGGCGATGTTAGAATAGAGCATGCCGGCCAGCTGGCTGAGCAATTCGGTCTTGGAGCCTATCTTGGAAAGTCTTTCCATGTCGGCGGGTGTCAGCCATTTCTGCGAGTAGAAGCCGCCCTTCCACTTAATGCCGGGGTTGGTCTTGGCGAACGCCATCAGTTCTTTCGCCACGCGGGTTATTTCGCCGGGATCTTCCATCGTAACCACGGCGGTGGGCCCCTTGGCAAGGCTGTCATCGCCGGCCTTCAGGCTGGCGTTCTCAAGCGCGTGCGTAACTATGGTATTGCGCATCACTTTAAAGCGTGATTTCACGGGGCGCAGGCTGTCGCGCAGGCCGTTGGAATCCTTGAATTTCAGACCGCTGAAAGAGGCGAAAAAAGTATCCTTCGCCTTGAACTCTTTGGCGAGCTCCCGGGCAAGGTTCTGTTTTTCTGTTTTATTGAGTTTCATTTTATTGATAGAAAGTTTTTTGACAGTTCAAGCGCAGCTTCGGCGTATTTTTCTATGATTCATAAGACCGGCATCGACTTACTCTGCCAACACCGGGTTGGGTGTTAGTACCATCAGCCCTGGAGACCTTAACTGCCGTGTTCGGAATGGGAACGGGTGTAACCTCTCCGGAATAAACACCGGTCTTATGAATCACAGAAAAACAGCGCGTATCTTAAAGCCAATCACACGATCACACCGATCAGGTGTATCAGGATTAGAAAATAAGGCCAAGCCTCACGGCCGATTAGTATCAGTTAGCTGAATCCATTACTGGACTTACACCTCTGACCTATCAACCCGGTAGTCTTCCGGGGGCCTTTAGTACCCTTGCGGGTAAGGGAAACATTATCTTGGGGCGGGTTTCACGCTTAGATGCTTTCAGCGTTTATCCCTACCGAGCACCGCTAACCAGCTTATGCCGTTGGCACGACAGCTGGGATACGGGAGGCTCGTCCAACCAGGTCCTCTCGTACTGTGGTCAGCTCCCCTCAAGTTTCCTGCGCGCATATCAGATAGAGACCGTACTGTCTCACGACGTACTGAACCCAGCTCACGTACCGCTTTAATGGACGAACAGTCCAACCCTTCCCACCTGCTTCAGCGGGAGGATGCGATGAGCCGACATCGAGGTGCCAAACCTGGTCGTCG
>MGVB01000112.1:3305-10832 GCA_001800275.1 Elusimicrobia bacterium RIFOXYA12_FULL_57_11 | reverse complement strand
CTGCGGGCTTTTTCCAGCTCGTCCTCGCCCCTTTTGTATTCGTGGTTGGTCATTTTCCCTGCTCCCTGTAGATCCATGGGTTCAGAAGGTTTTGGGGGTCAAACTCTTTCTTGAGGCGGTGGTGGTATTCATCCGGTTCGAAAGAGTCCCATTGCCCGTTCTCCACGGCGCCGGCCTGGCGTCGGGCGCGGGCTGAAACGGAAAAAGTGGCCGCAAGGATTACCGCGTAAGCTCCCATGGAGCCGCAAAGCATCCGGACCACGTCGTAGCCGGCAACGTTCTTGACCGTTTTCCCTCCGAATTCCATAAGGGTGCCGTCGGCCGAGGCGATTTCCAGGCCCAGGAGTATGGTGCGTATCCCCGTGCAGGCTTTTGAGGCTATAAGTCCTCCCACGCTGCCCTTAAGTTCCGGCAGCTCGATATCCAGGCCGCAGCCGCGCAGGTGCCGGCGCAGTTCTTCCAGGGGCAGGCCCGCCTCCACTCGCGCGGTGAGGTTCTCCCGGTCTATCCGGGGCTCACCAGCCAGAGAGTGCAGTTCCAGTGGCAGCGCTCCCTCCATTACGCGTTCCGGTTTCAGGCGGGTGCCCAGGCCGGTGACGGCCGTGCGCGCGCCGCTTCTGGCGCGCAGGCGCAGCTCGTCAATGATGCTGCGCGCCTCGGGGCTCAGGCCGGCTTTGTCGCTTAAACCCGCGGAGCCGGCCGGCTTGTCCTCCGCTACCGGCAGTATTTTGTCCGGGTTCGCCAGGTCCTTGGGGTCGAACGCTTTTTTTATCTTGCAGAAAAAATCAAGTTCGGCCTGGCCGTACAGCCAGTTCATCGCTACTCTTTTCTCCACCCCTATGCCGTGTTCGCCTGAAATGGTGCCGCCCAGTTTTATGCAGGCTTTCAGTATTTCGTGCCCGGCTTTTTTTACGCGCTTTACCTCCTGCATGTCGCGGCGGTCAAAAATTATGTTCGGGTGGATATTCCCGTCCCCGGCGTGGAAAAGCAGGCCGGCGGTGAGTTTGTACTTTGAAAGGATCTCGCGGGTTTCCCTGAGGGCTTGCGGCAGTTTCGGGCGCGGCACTACCCCGTCCTCCACCAGCACATCGGGCGCCAGGCGCGCCATGGCCGGGTAGGCGCCCTTGCGCGCGGCCCAGAGCAGTTCGCGCTGCGCTTCGTCTTCCGCCATCCTGAAATCGGCGCAGGCGTTAGCGGCGCAGATGGTTTCCACGGCGGCCAGATCTTTCTTTATCCTTACGGCGTCGGCGCCGTCCAGTTCCAGTATAAGAACGGCCTCCGTGCCGGCTGGGAAAGGGTTGTGCCTGCCGCTGAGCGCGGCTTCCAGGGACACCCGGTCAAGGGCTTCAAGGGCGCGGGGCAGTATGCCTCCGCTTATGATGGCGGTTACGGCGGCAATGGCGGCTTCCATGGAGGTGAACGCCGCGGACGCCGTTTTTGTGTGGCGGGGCAGCGGAATTATTTTCAGCCAGGCGAGGGTGACTATACCGAGCGTGCCTTCCGACCCGGTAAGCAGGCTCATCAGGTCCGGCCCGGTATCTTGGAAGGACCAGGTCTTTATGGAGCCGTCAGGAGTTACCACCTCCAGGCGCTCAACATTGTCGGCGGTTACTCCGTATTTAAGGCAAAGCGGGCCGCCGGCATTTTCCCCGATGTTCCCGCCTATGGTGGAAACTTTCTGGCTGGCCGGATCGGGCGCGTAGAAGAAACCAAAAGGTTCCAGGGCTTTCTGCAGGTCCAGGTTCACCACCCCGGGCTCTACCAGGGCGCACCGCGCCGCGGTATCTATCTGGCGTATCTTTTTCAGGCGCGCCAGATTAAGTATGGCGCCGCCCTTCAGCGGGATGGTCCCGCCGGAGAGATTTGTGCCCGCCAGGCGGGGCAGGAAGGGGATGCCTTCCCTGTGCAGGATCCTTACCACCGGGGCTACTTCGGCCGTTGAATTGAATATTATTACGGCTTCCGGCCGCGCGCGCGCCATCCCCGCGTCGTAGGAATACATGAGTATCTCGGCTTCGTCGGTGAGGACGTTGCCCGCGCCTACTACAGCTTCGAGCTCAGCCCTTATTTTTGAAATCCGCTCTTTTTTGTTGAACATCCTGCCCCTTTGCCCATCGGCTTGAGTTTCGCGGTAAAATGCGGCAATACTTGCGACGCCTCTATTATTTCCAGTCCCTTGATATTTGTTTTACCTGCGGCCAGGCAGCCAAAAACTTCAATTACATAGTCTATGTGGCTCTGCGTGTAGACCCTGCGCGGGATAGCCAGGCGCACCAGTTCCATGGAAGCCGGGAGGAAGTGCCCTCCCGCGTCCCTGCGGCCGAACATGAGCGTGCCTATCTCCACGCCGCGGATGCCGCCCTCCAGGTAAAGAGCGCAGGCCAGGGCCTGGGCCGGGAAATTAACGGGTTTGATATGAGGCAGGAATTTCTTGGCGTTCACGTACACGCCGTGGCCCCCGGGCGGGTTTATTATCGGTACGCCATGCTTGAGCAGGCCCTCCCCCAGGTATTGCGCGGAGCGTATGCGATATTGCAGGTAGTTCTCGTCCAGCACCTCGCGCAGGCCGATGGCGATGGCCTCCAGGTCGCGGCCGGCCAGCCCGCCGTAGGTGCTGAAGCCCTCGGTGAGTATCAGCAGCTGGCGCGCGCTGGCGGACCATTCCCGGTTATTCATGGCCAGAAAACCGCCTATATTCACCAGCGCGTCTTTTTTAGCGCTCATCCACGCCCCGTCGGCAAGTTCGAACATCTCCTCCGCTATTTCGCGCACGGGGCACTGCGCGTAGCCCTTCTCGCGCAGCTTTATGAGGTAGGCGTTCTCGGCGAAGCGCGCGCAGTCCAGGAACATGGGAATGCCATACTTGCGGCACAGGTTCTGCACGCCTTTGAGATTTTCCATGGAGACCGGCTGGCCGCCCAGGGAATTGTTGGTGACGGTCATCACGCAAAGCGGGATATTTTTGGCGCCTTTTTCTTTTATGAATTTTTCCATGGCCTGGATGTCCGCGTTGCCCTTGAAGGGCGCCGGTTTGTCAAAATCCAGAGCTTCCTTTACGGGGAAGTCCATAGCCTGGGCCCCGGAAAATTCCACGTTGGCGCGGGTTGTGTCAAAATGGGAATTAGAGATGATATATCTGTTCTTGCCGCCTATAACGGTGAAAAGTATTTTTTCCGCGGCCCGGCCCTGGTGCACCGGAATCACCTCGTCAAACCCGGTAAGCCCCTTTATCTCGTTTTCAAAGTTATAGTAGCTGCGCGCGCCCGCGTAGGACTCGTCCCCCGTCATGATCCCGCCCCACTGGGCGGCGCTCATGGCCCCGGTGCCGCTGTCGGTAAGCAGGTCTATGAGCACCTTTTCGGCCCGGATGTTAAAAAGGTTGTAATGCGCCGTCCCAAGGATGTGGAGGCGTTCCTCCCTGGTGGTGATGCCCAGCGGTTCAACGCTCTTTATTTTGAAAGGTTCTATTATAGTTTTCCATTCCATACGGGGTGTTTCTCCTGGATTATTCGAATGTCGGTTATTTTACCAGCGCGCTCATGAGCAGGAAGTAGGTGGTCATAAGCACCGCGCCGAAAGGCAGGGCCGTACGGGCCCATTCGCGTGACTTGATGCCCAGCTTGGCCGCGCTGACGATGTTGGGGATGTTCCCCGGTATAAGCATCCCGCCTGAAATGAGCAGGCCCATGAGGATGAAGGTTATCTGCCTGTCGGTCATCACAGGGGAAATTTCTGCCGCCGCCAAGGTGGCGTTGTCCAGCACAGCCGAGAGGGAATTTATCCAGTAAAGCGCCCAGGTAGGCGTTTGCGTCATGAAGCGGTCGGCCAGGGGGGTAAGCCCGGTCCCCAGGAAAATTAGTGCCATTACGAAAATATAGACCTTGACCGCCCTCAGCGCTATCTCCCGGCCCGTGTCGGGGGCTTCTTCCTTAAGTCCCCCGTCCTCGGCGCCGGCGGCCTGGGCTCCGCGGGCGGCCATTGCCGCGGCCAGTATAACACCGGGGATTATCCAGATTCCGACCTGTTTTACAAGATAGAAGAAATCGGCGTAGTGAGGCGGGCCTTTTAATTTGGATACAACTATGGTGGAGAGCGGTTCTCCCAGGGGTGTCAGCGCGGCGCCCAATCCGATGGCGTAGCAGGCATACACCGCCAGCTTGACTTCATAATCCCGCTTCAATTTAAGCAGAGTGATTATTTCGGCAAGCATTATGGCGGCCACAATGGCAGTAAAAAAACTTGAGCCCAGGCCAAGGCCCAGGACTATGGTGAAGATCGCACCGCGCAGCCCGATCTTCCCGGTAAGATATTTCAGTCCGCCGCGCAGCAGATGGCGCACACGGCTGAAAAGCCAGCCGACGCCGCCTACCGCCGCCGTAATGGCAAGGGGCTCTTTCAGGGCCTCCTTTATAAGGTGCGTGGTCCAGAGCCCTGAAATGCTCACGGCGGACAGGCCCATGACGAACAAGAAGGCTTCAAGATCCTCTTCTACCCGTTTAACGGAGAAAGGGAGGATCAGGGTGAGGCCCATTACGAGGGCCAGGCCTGCTATTATCAGATAGTCGGACATAAACGCAGTACCCTCGGAATCGTACTTTTATTGCCGCAAGCCGCGTGCAGGGCAAGCGGCGGAGAGGGCGGTCTGTACTTATAGCCTGAAGCAGCTATTCCGCCGATTGTGCTACAATTACATGCTAATATTTTAGCAAAGATATAAACAGACGGATACATGTTCAAATTCAAGCGTCCTATAGGGCTTTTTTTGTGCGGCGGCGGCGCGCTGGGGTCCTGGCAATCAGGTGTCCTGGCAGAGCTTGTCCGCCAGGGCCTGCATTTCGACGCTGTGGCCGGGTTCAGCATCGGTTCCCTTAACGGGGCGGCTTACTGTTATAATAAAACCGGGGAATTGCGCCAGATCTGGCGCGGCATGAGGGCCTCGTCCATCCTGAAGCTCAGTCCCCGCTATTACAATATTCCGCTTGAGCTGTACCAGCAATATGGCGGCAGCCTGTTGACCAAGGCCGGGTTTTTCCTGCAGAACCGGCTGGCCAAGCTTACGCTTTTTTCCAACAAGCCTGTTTACGATTTTCTGAACGGCTGGCTGGCGCGCAGCGGGGCGCAGTTTCCCCGCAATATAAAGTTCTACGCCATCAGCCACGCCGTGGAACTTAAGCTGCCGTATATCGCCTGTTTTGACGGTTCCACGCAGAGCAAGAACCTTTCTTTTACCGACGCGCTGATGGCAAGTTGTTCTATTCCGATGGTGTTCCCCCCGGTGCCTCTTGAAGAGCACGGCCGCAAATACCACCTGGTGGACGGCGGGGTTATAGGTATCGCCACCATAAATCTCAACCTGTTCGAGGGCTGCCGCACCATTATTATGATAGGTAATTCCCGCGATACGGACATGGATTATCCTTCTATCGGGCCGTTCGGTTATTTCGAGCGCAAGGTGCGCCGGATGCTCGCCATTCACACCCAGAAAATATACGAGTCCCGCGTTTTTATAAAGTCCGGGCCGGCCGTGCACCTTATAAAGCCGCCCGTGGACCTGGGCCTGAACCTGCTGGAATTCGACGGGGTTAAATGTGAAAAAGCTTTTGATGTAGGGGAAGCCGAAGCCAGGAGGTTCCTGCGCTCCGCGGCGGAGTGACACCCTGTCATGCCGGAATTAAGCGCCCTTGATTTTTTCATCCTGTTTTTCTTCGGGGCCTTTATTGGCCTGGCGGGTTCAGCCCTTGGCATAGGCGGCGGTATCTTCATGGTCCCGTTTTTGGTGCTTGCCCTTAAACTTCCAATGCACCAGGCGGTAGCCGCTTCGCTGGTGGCCATAGTAGCAGCTTCCAGCGCCGTTGCCGCGGTAAACGTTGAAAGGGGGCTGGCCAACATAAGACTGGGGGTGACGCTGGAGGTTACCACCGCCCTGGGCTCGATAGCCGGCGCGCTGGCGGCCAGCCGCCTGCCGGCGCCCGCGCTGCAGTTGCTGTTCGCGCTGGTGCTGTTCCCTGTTTCGGCTTTGATGTTTTTTAAGGGCAGCAGGCCGCCCGGCAAAACCCCGCCCCCGCTTGCCCCGTCGCACGGCACTTCGCCTTTCGATTCCGCCTTCTTCGACCCAGCGCTGGCGGCCCATACCCGCTACACGGTGCGGAACATGGCCCCGGCTTCTTTTGTCTCTTTTTTCGCGGGTTCCCTTTCAGGCCTGCTCGGCATAGGCGGCGGCATAGTCCAGGTGCCGCTGATGAACCTGGTGTGCGGCGTGCCTATGAAGGCCGCCGCCGCCACCAGCAACTTTATTATAGGGGTATCGGCGGCCGCCAGCGCTTACGTATACTTTCGCAAGGGCCTGATACCGCTGGAACTCACCGCCATTATAGTTGCCGGGGTCCTGGCGGGGGCGTTCGCCGGGATATATGCGTTGTCCCGTGCGCGTTCCGAAAAACTGCAGCTGGCCTTTGGCGCGCTGACGCTGCTGGTGGCCGTGAAGATGCTGCTGAAATCCCTGGACACAGGCGGAGCTTGAGTGTGAATATGGAAGCCATGTTTTCGGAACGCTATTTCGCTAAACTTATACAGCGCACACTGCTCTGCGGGGTGTTCCTGAGCCTCGGCCTTATCTTTACCGGGTTAGCTTTTACGGTAGCCGGCTCGGCGTATGGCCCCGGGGTATTGCGCTCCGGGGTACTGGTCCTGCTGCTGACGCCAGCCGCCCGCGTGATAATGCTTGTCTATGGCTACTGGCGCGGCGGTGAAACATATTTCGCGCTGATGTCTTTTGTTGTCCTGGCCCTGTTGGCCGTTTCTATTCTGCTCTGAGGTGTGTTATGAAAAAAACAGTGCTTACCCTCGCGCTGCTTGTTGCCCGCTGCGCGTACGCCGGTGCCGCCGAGCCGGCCCTGCCGGATACGGACGACGGACTTGGCCCGGCCCTGGTGGACCTCAACGCCTCCACGCGGCCTTTCGTGCTGGGCGCCGGGGTGGATGACCGCTACGACCGCGGCCTCGCTTACATGTACCGCCTGGAGTTCGATAAGGCCGCGGAAGAAGTAAAAGAGATCGTCAACCTGGCTCCCGAGAGCCCCGCCGGTTATTTTGCGCTGGCGGCGCTGTCCTGGTGGCGCTACTCCCAGAACTTCGACATGCAGGGCAGCCTTAAGGCGGTCGAGGAGGAATTCGTTTCCAATTCCGACAAGGTCATAGCTCTTGCCCAGCAGATGGTAAAAGAAAAGCGGGACCTGGACCAGGCATATTTTTTTATGGGCAGCGCGTACGGCCTGCAGGGCCGCTGGTACGCGGTGCAGCGCAGCTGGTGGCGGGCTTATACCCGCGGCAGGAAAGGGCGTAAATTCCTTAAAAAAAGCGTGGAGGTTAACCCGGCCGTCTACGACGCTTACCTGGGCCTGGGGATCTTCGATTATTATACGGCCACGCTGCCGGGCGCGCTGGGGCTGGGAGCCAAGCTTTTTGTGGGCGGTGACAGGGCGCGCGGTATGGAATACGTGAAGGCTGCCCGGGACAAGGGGCGTTTTT
>MGVB01000112.1:886-3288 GCA_001800275.1 Elusimicrobia bacterium RIFOXYA12_FULL_57_11 | reverse complement strand
ATTGAAATATATTCCCGCCACGAAAAAGATTTCAAGGCGGCTTTCGAGGAATGCGCCGCCCTGCGCGCTATAGACCCTTCCAATATGCTTTTCCGCCTGGGGGAACTGATGACGCGCGTTCAGGCGCAGGATTGGCCGGGCGTCCTTGAGGGGGCGGAAGCCTTCTTGGGCGCCTGGCAGATGAAGCCGCAAACAGGGCTTGAGCAGCAGCTTGGCTCGGTTTACCTTGCGGCGGGGGACGCGCTGATAGGGCTTAAGCGCTACGACGAGGCCGTAGAATGGCTGACCGGCGGCATCGAGAAGACGGGTTTTCCCGAAAAGGGCTGGGTGACTTATTGTTATATGCGGCGCGCGCAGGCCCGCGACCTGGCCGGCCGTAGGGGAGAGGCGCTGGAAGATTATAAAACCGCGCTGGCCCGCCCTAATTTCTGGGATTCAAAGAAATATTCCAGGGCCGGTATAAAAAAAATTCCGGATTACCCGGAGATACTGCGCCAGATGACCGAGGACTGACGGCTGCTTCCCGCCCGTTAAGGGATTGTCTGGCCGTGCTATTAAGTCCTATAGTTTACTTAACAGAGGTGCCTTATGAACAAAAATGAATTTACCGCGGTGGTGCCGGTCGCCGGTGCCGGAACGCGCCTGCGCCCGCACACGTATACTTACCCAAAAGTGCTGCTTACCGTGGGGGATAAGCCGATAATCGGGCATATCCTCGACGAGATAGCGGCTTCCGGGGTCAGGAAGATCTGCCTGGTTACGGGCTACCTGGGCGATAAAATAAAGGAATATGTCGGCCGCAATTATCCCGGCCTCGGAATATCTTATGTGGAGCAGCCCGAGCCCAGGGGGCTTGGCCACGCCATCTGGCTCACCCGCCGCGCGGTTACCGGGCCGGTAATGGTAATGCTGGGCGATACCATAATTTCCGCCGACCTGGGTAAATTCCTCAGCTCAAAAGACGACTGCATAGCCGTAAAAGAGGTGGCGGACCCCAGGCGCTTCGGAGTGGTGGAGGTGAAAGGCGGTTATATCTCCGGCATGGTGGAGAAACCGGAACATCCTAAAACCAACCTGGCCATAGTCGGCATCTATTCCTTCCATAATTGCGCCCTCCTTTATAACAGCCTTGAAAGACTGGTGGACTCCAGCAAGACCACTAAAGGGGAGATCCAGTTTACCGACGCGCTGGCGGCGCTGGTGCGCGGCGGGCATAAGCTCAAACCCATCCCCATAGCCGGCTGGTATGACTGCGGCAAGCCGGAGACCCTGCTTGAGACCAACCGGTATATACTGGACAGTGGAAAATTCCCGCACAAAACAAAGAATTCCCTGGTGATCCCGCCAGTATATATTTCTCCCACCGCGACGGTCGAGAATTCCATCGTCGGCCCTTATGTGTCCATTGGCGACGGCGCGCGGGTGGATTCTTCCATCATTTCGGATTCTATTGTAAATGAAAAAGCCTCTATTCTCAATATAAACCTGAGCGGGTCCCTCATCGGGCCCAGTGCCGCCATAATAGGCAGGAAGGACCAGTTGAACGTAGGGGAGAATTCGGAAATAAAATTCGACAGGACGGCCTGCGATTAGCGGGCCGCCGCGGCGGTTACGGCGTTCTGATAGCTGCCCGCACAGGACGGCGTGGCCGGGCTAGAACCTGAAATTATATATCGTGGAGCGCAGCCATTGCGCCGGGGCCCGGTTGAAGCGCCCGAAAGCGTTGTGCTGCATACTCACCAGTTCCGCCATGGAGAGGGCCGTCTGCCTTGGTTCATACGGCCGGGAAAATCTTTGCGAACACCAGTTGTTCCAGTCTGTGTCAGGCCTATCATAATCCTTATAATATTTGTCAAAGAGCGGCGTTCCGGGGAACGGGATCATTATTATAAACGTCGCCATGTCGGATTTTAGTTTTTTCGCGAAAGCGATGGTGGCATTAATGGTCTCTTCAGTTTCCCCGTCGTTCCCTATAATAAAAGAATTGGCGTAGGTCATGCCTTGTTTGCGCAATGCCGCGCAGCACTTTTCGGCCATAGCAAGGGTGGTCCCTTTTTTCATCAGGTCCAGGATGGCCTGGCTGCCTGATTCAATGCCTAACAGCACCTGGTTGCAGCCGGCTTTTTTCATTTTTGCCGCCAGGGCCTCGTCGGCGAGGGTGTTCACCCGGCCGAAGGCTTCCCAGGTAATAGCCAGGCGCTTCTGTATGATCAGGTCGCAGATATCGGCGGCCCGCCGCGGGTCGGCCGTAAAACAATCGTCGTAAATTTTAAAATGCCGTATGCCGTAGTTCTTCAGCAGGTGTTCTATCTCCCCTATAATATAGGCGGGGCTATGCGGCCGGAATTTGCGTCCCATGCAGATATTGGCGCAAAACGTGCACTGTGAAGGACAGCCGCGGC
>MGVB01000112.1:0-876 GCA_001800275.1 Elusimicrobia bacterium RIFOXYA12_FULL_57_11 | reverse complement strand
GGTGGCGCTTTTTTTAGCCAGGACAAAATAGGGATGCCGGTAGTATGCCCCGATGTCTACCAGGTCGCGGGCCGGGTAGGGCAGGTTATCAAGGTCGGCCACCGGTTCCGCCCGCTGGGTTTCCCTGTACTTCCAGTTTTCCAGGAATGCCGCTCCCGGCACCTTGTTGAAATCCACCTTGCCGCGCGCGTCGAATTCTTCGGCCAGGGCCAGCAGGGGGACTTCGCCTTCTCCCGTTATCACGGCGTCCAGGCCCGCAACGCCGTGCACGGTAGAGCGCGGCAGGGCCGTAGCGTGCGGCCCGCCCATTATTACCAGGCAGTTAAAGCGCTTTTTAGCTTCAATGGCCAGTTCCCGGGCCTGCGGGAAACCCGGTGTCGCCGCGGTGATGCCTATTACGTCCGGTTTGAATTCCTTGACTTTTTCCCACATCACCTCCAGCGGCATCCGGCATGGCTCGGGGTCAAAGATCTGCACCGTGTGGCCGGCCCGGCGCGTGTAGGCCGCTATATACCCTAACCCCAGGGGGAAACAGTAATCGTCTTTGAGATGCAAAAATTTAAGGATGGGGGAGAATATGGACGAAGGATACGGCGGATTGATAAGCGCTATTCTCATTTGAATTATGCGGCCTGCGCCGGAGCGCCTATTTTATCCCTATAAGGCTTATCGACGGTATGTAGGTGACCAGGGCCAGCATTACCAGGAGTATAAGGAGGAACGGTCCCGTGGCCCTGTAAAGTTCGGGTAGTTTTTTGCCGAACCGGGAACTTGCCAGGAACAGGTTAAGGCCCAGCGGCGGCAGCATGTAGCCTATCTCCAGGTTCAGCAGGAAAATTATCCCCAGGTGCACCGGGTCCACGCCGTACTGGGCGG
>MGVB01000111.1:7540-7672 GCA_001800275.1 Elusimicrobia bacterium RIFOXYA12_FULL_57_11 | reverse complement strand
CAATCTGCGCGCCGATGGAAATCGAGTGCGAGGTGAAGCGGCTGTCGCGCGCGAGGCTGGACTGGATCGTGGCGACGTGGAACGCGTCAAGGCCCTCGTCCTGGAACTTGCAGTGCTCGATGTTGGCGCCTT
>MGVB01000111.1:0-7459 GCA_001800275.1 Elusimicrobia bacterium RIFOXYA12_FULL_57_11 | reverse complement strand
CCCCTGGTAAAAAAGCCTGGTAGCCCTGCCCATACTATGGCGCATTGTCCCGTCTGCCGCATCCTGGAAATTCACCGCGGTAAAGTTCGCGCCCCACCCGCCCCAGCGCCCCGCTACCGTATACCCTTTCTTCAATTCCGGGGGGGTAGAACCTGGTATGGACAGCAGCGCCACGGACTTGCCGTTCTGCTCAAGCGTCACCCAGACAGGATCCACCTTCTTCGCGGAGGAACTGAAACCGCTGAGCGCGGGTTTTTGAAGCGGGCGGCCTTCGGCATGCATGGGCCCGTCGGCAACCCCGTGCACCTCCGGGTATGACCCCGTGAACAACGAAGCGAAGTTCACAGGTGTATGCCCCGGGTATACGGGTTTGGAAAACCCGTATGTCCCGTTTTCCATCATTTTTTTAATATTGGGCAGTTCCCCCTGTTCGGCCCACTCGTAAATATTGAACAAATAAGGATCGGCCCGCATGCCGTCCGGGACGAACCAATATAGTTTTTTTGCGTGGCCGGTTTCGGCAGAGACAGGCAAGCACATGGCGGCTATGACCAGCGGCAGGACCAAAACTTTACAGATCCCCATATTCTCCCCGTGCCAACCGTTGTTCCCGGAACGCAGGCTCCGGTTTTTTACGACACTTGAAATTCTTAATGACATAATACAATAGTTGCGCGCGGGCCGGATAAAACGTTATGCGCACAGGACGCCTAGAGCCCCGTTTTCCCGGACTCACAACCCGACACGCCTTTGTCGGGTTCGCCTGCTATGCTATGGGCATGACCAACAAAACAAGACACTCGCTGTTCAACTCCGGGGCAGCGCTGCCCGGGGGCAGGTATAAGGCCCGCCTGCGCATTTACACGCTGGGCGCCGGCGCGGACGCGCAGGTGCTTTTCTCGCTACGGCTGTGGCAGGCGGCAACCCTGCGCCAGGGACGGCTGGCCGAAACTGCCCAGGCATAAAAACTGACGGCGCCAGGAGGACTTATGTGGCAAATAACGGACTGGATGCGTTCAGGCTACAAGGCGAGCCGCGAAGACGGAGAGCTGGTTTTTATTTACAGGCGCCCCGATTGGGGCACCGGCCTGTGCGGGAGCGGCGTTTTTTACGAATTGCGCAACCGCGGGCAGCTCATAGGCCGGATAACCGCGGAGCAGGCCTGGCTCCCCCGCATAAAAGCCGAGTGGCTGGCAGACTGCGACCGTCCGCTGAGCGAATTCGACCTGTTGGAGATAACCGCGGCGCTAAAACTGTAGCTCCGGCAAAAAAGGAGGGTTTCCCCGGCTCCGGCTTATTTTTTTATGGACGGCGTATAAAGGAAACATATATAATTTATCTTACGGTTTCCTCTGCCTGAACAAAAACTTAAGCCGCGTACGGAGAATCGTTTGACCGCCTCAGCGCCAAAAACTGAAACGCAGCCTTTTCTGCCCTATTGCGCAGAGACGCTGGCCTCCCTGCGTGATATTTTATCGCCATTTTCGGTGATAAACACCAATGGAGAACTCTCCTTAACCCCCGGCATGTCCCGTTCGGCGGCGCTCGTCCCCGCCTGCCGCCCGGAAAACCTGGGCGACACCGGTTTTTGCCGCGCCCATGGCCTGAAATACGCCTACGTAGGCGGCTCCATGGCCAACGGCATAAGCTCCACACAGCTTGCCGCCGCACTGGACCAGGCAGGCATGCTGGGTTTTTACGGCGCGGCCGGCCAGACCGTTGAGAAAATAGAACAGGCCATCAACCGCCTGCGGACAACCCGCAATTATGGCTTTAACCTTATCCACAGCCCGTCCGACCCTGCTCTCGAAACCGCGCTGGTGGAATTATACCTGAAGCGCGGCGTGCGCCTGCTGGAAGCCTCCGCCTTCATCAACCTCACCCTGCCGCTGATCCGCTTTTGCACCTATGGCATACGCCGCAACGCAGCCGGGGAAATAGAAACTCCTAACCGGATAATAGGCAAAATCTCCCGTACCGAGGTAGCCACCCGTTTCTTCTCCCCCCCGGAAGACAAGTTCCTGAAAGAACTGGTAGCGCGCGGCGAACTTACGCCCGAACAGGCCGCGCTGGCGGCCTGCATCCCCGTAGCCGGGGACGTCACCGCCGAAGCCGATTCCGGCGGGCATACGGACAACCGGCCATTGGTGAACCTGCTGCCCACGATAATAGCCCTGCGCGACCGGATGCAGGAGCGCCACGCGTACGCCTGCGGCCTGCGTGTTGGTGCCGGCGGCGGCATTGCCACCCCCGAAGCCGCGGCCGCCGCGTTCATGATGGGAGCCGCCTACATTGTTACCGGCTCGGTAAACCAGGCCTGCCTGGAGGCGGGAACCTCTGACCTCGTAAAAAAACTTCTGGCCGGCGCCGAACAGGCGGATGTCGCCATGGCCGCGGCGGCCGACATGTTCGAGATGGGCGTAAAAGTACAGATACTCAAGCGCGGCACCATGTTCGCCATGCGCGCCAACAAGCTTTACGATTATTACCGCGCCTATGCCGGCTTTGAGGAAATACCCGCTGAGATCCGCACCACGCTGGAACGTGATTATTTCCGGGCCACTTTCGCCGAAATATGGCAGGGCACGCGCGAATTCTTCCAACTCCGGGACCCCGCCCAGGCCGAAAGAGCGGACAGGGACCCCAGACACAAAATGGCGCTGGTCTTCCGCTGGTATCTCAGCCAGTCTTCACGCTGGCCCCTGGCCGGAGACGAGTCCCGCAAGCTCGACTTCCAGATCTGGTGCGGCCCCTCGATGGGCGCTTTCAACGAGTGGACAAAAGGCTCTTTCCTGGAACAACCTCAAAATCGCCATGCCGCGACCGTCGCCCAGAATTTACTCTCGGGTGCGGCGGTACTTACCCGCCTGCACGCGCTGCGCTGCCAGGGAATAGCCATAGATCCCCGGCTGGCACGGCAGGAACCGCGTACAAGGGAGCAGCTCTCCCCATTCTTCGCATAGCCACAAGGAAACTATGAGCGCCAAAGACAATCCCACCCAGTCATCCATTGCCATTGTAGGCATAGGCTGCCTTTTTCCCAAAGCCGAGAACGCCGGCCGCTTCTGGGCCAACATAAAGAACGGCGTGGACGCCATCACCGAAGTTCCAGCCTCCCACTGGCTGCCGGAAGATTATTTCGACAAGAACCCCAAAAGCCCGGACCGCACCTACGCCCGCCGCGGCGGATTCATCCTCCCCGTGGATTTCGACCCGTCCGAATTCGGCCTGGCGCCCAACGCGCTGGAAGCCACCGACAGCGCCCAACTGCTGGGCCTGCTGGCCGCCAAGATGGCGCTGGAAGACGCCGGCTACGGCCCGGGCCGCGAGTTCGACCGCAGCCGCGTAAGCGTCATCCTCGGCGTTACCGGCGCGCTGGAACTGGTTATCCCGCTGGGCGCGCGCCTGGGCCATCCCAAATGGCGCAAGGCCCTGGCCGAATTCGGCATAACCGGCGCCGATGCCGAAGCAATAATTTCCCGCATGCAGGAAGACTATGTGCCCTGGCAGGAAAGCTCGTTCCCCGGGCTGCTTGGCAACGTGGTGGCCGGCCGCATAGCCAACCGCTTCAACCTGGGCGGCACCAATTGCGTGGTGGACGCCGCTTGCGGCAGTTCGCTGGCTTCGCTGCATATGGCGTCCCTTGAACTCGCCGCCGGACGCTCCTCCATGGTTGTCACCGGCGGGGTGGACTGCTTCAACGATATTTTCATGTACATGTGCTTCAGCAAAACGCCCGCCCTCTCCGCTTCTGGCGATGCCAGGCCGTTCGACTCTTCAGCCGACGGCACGGCCCTGGGCGAAGGCCTTGGGATGATAGCCATGAAACGCCTGGAAGACGCGGTAAAAGACGGCGACAGGATCTACGCCGTGCTCAAGGGCGTGGGCTCCTCTTCCGACGGCAAGGGCAAAGCCATCTATGCCCCCAGTTCCGAAGGCCAGGCCCGGGCGCTCAGGAACGCCTACAGCGTGACCGGCATTTCTCCGGATACCGTGGAATTGGTTGAAGCGCACGGCACAGGCACCACGGTAGGCGACGGCGTGGAAGTGGATGCCCTGACCGAAGTTTACCGGGCCGTCAAAAAAGAAGGCGCCTGGTGCGCCCTCGGCTCGGTAAAATCCATGATAGGCCACACCAAGGCCTCGGCCGGGTCCGCAGGCATAATAAAGGCAGCTCTCTCGCTTTACAACAAAACCCTGCCCCCCACCATAAAAGTGAACACTCCTCTCAAACAGCTGGCGGCCGGCGCCACGCCGTTCTATCTTAACACCGAGCTGCGCCCCTGGATAAAAAAGGACCACCCCCGCCGGGCTGCGGTCAGCGCGCTGGGCTTCGGCGGCGCAAATTTCCACGCAGTGCTGGAAGAATACTCCGCCGAGAAGCGGCAGCCGGACTGGGACGGCGATGTTCAGGTGGCCGCGCTGTCCGGCGGAGACGCTGAAGTTTTAAAGCAGGAGCTGAAGTGCTGGAAAGGCCTGGCCTGGGACGCTATCCGCATAAAGGCCATGCGCTCGCGCGCGGCCTTTAAAAGCGCAGACGCCGCCCGCCTGACCTTCGTGCTGGAACGCGACAAACAGGACTCCGACAAGATCATCAATTCCGCGCTCACCAATCTTGACGCGCAGAAAGCGAACAGATCGTGGGCCACTCCCGACGGCGTGACTTTCTCATCGTGCGCGCCGGAAAAACTGGCGGTATTATTCCCCGGGCAGGGCGCGCAGTACCCCGGCATGCAGCGCGACATGGTCTGCCGCTGGCCGGCCGCGCTGAATCTGGTTGCCGCGGCCGACAAAGCCTTCGGCGGCAATAAGAGCCTGTCTGACTTCATCTATCCCCGCTCCGTTTTCACTGCCGCTGAAAAACAGGCCCAGGCCGATGAACTGCGCGACACCCAAATAGCGCAGCCCGCGCTGGGCGCGGCCGAGCTGGCCGCCTACCGCGTACTGTCAGGCTTCGGCCTGGCCCCGGACGCTTTTGCCGGACACAGCTACGGCGAACTTGCGGCGCTGTGCGCCGCAGGCGCTTTCGACGAAGCCTCCTTGTTCGAACTGTCCAAACTGCGCGGCAGCCTGATGGCCAGGGGCGTTTGTGACCGCGGCGGCATGCTGGCGATACAAACTACCCTTACCGACGTTGAAAAAGTGCTGAAAGAGGAAAAGCTGGACCTGATCATAGCCAACAAGAACGCTCCGGCCCAATTCGTATTGTCCGGGCGCACTGAAGAAATAAAGAGGGCCGCTGATTGTTTCACCCGGCGCAGCATGAAGAACACCACGCTCCAGGTTTCTGCCGCTTTCCACAGCCCGCTGGTGGCCGGAGCGCAGAAAGAATTCGCCGCGGCGCTGGAAAAGATAAAATTCACCAGGCCGCAGCGCGCGGTTTACGCCAATAAAACCGCGGCAACTTACCCGGATTCCGCCGACAGGGTGAGGGAAATATTATCCTGGCAGCTGGCCTCTCCGGTAGAATTCACTGCGATGATAGAGAAGATGTACGCCTCCGGTCTGCGGATATTCCTGGAAGTGGGCCCAGGCACAAGACTTACCGGGCTTACCTCCGCCATACTGGCGGGGCGCGAACACACGGCCTTGGCGCTGGACGCTTCTTCCGGCAAACGCTCCGGCATTGCCGACACGGCGCGCGCGCTGGCCCGCCTGGCCGCGCTGGGCTGTGCCTTGGACCTTACCTCCTGGGAGAACGGTGAAGCCGGCGTCAAAGGCGCGGACAAGAATGTTTCCAAACTCGCGGTAAAACTTTCCGGCGCCAACTACCGTTCCCCCCGCACGGCTTCCGCCCAAAAAAAAGCGGTACAGCCGATAGCCGCAGCCCAGCCTCCCTCGCAATTCGCCCGGCCTGCCGGCCCGGCGCAAGCCTATGTTTCCGACGCCCTGCGCATAGCGCAGGAGAGCATGGCAGCCCTGCAGAAAATGCAGGAGCAGACGGCGATGCTGCACACAAGGTTCCTGGAAGGCCAGGAAGCCGCTCAACGGTCTTTTCAGGCACTGGTAGACCAGCAGCAGTTTCTCGGTGAAACGCCTTCAGGCCCTCTGCCTGCCTTCCAGCCTGCGCCCGCGCCGCACCATACAGCACCGGCGCCCATAGCCATCCCGCAGCAAGCACAGCCTGTCAAGCCGACCATGGTGGCCGGCACTAACGTCGGGGATATTCTGCTGCAAATAGTCTCTTCGCAGACAGGCTACCCGGCCGAATCCCTCAACCAGGACATGGACATGGAATCCGACCTGGGCATAGATTCCATCAAGCGCGTGGCCATCCTTTCGGAACTCCAGGAGAAACTCCCCGCCGCCCCCCGCATCACGCCAGAGCAGCTGGGCTCCATACGCACCCTGCGCCAGGTGACCGCGTACATCTCCGCGGGCATGCCCCCGGCAGCCGCACAGTCTTTGCCTGAAACCGTTGCCCCCGGCGCGGATGTCGCGCAGGTACTGCTGGGCATCGTCTCCGCGCAGACAGGCTACCCGGCTGAATCCCTCAACCAGGACATGGACATGGAATCCGACCTGGGCATAGATTCCATAAAACGCGTGGCCATCCTTTCGGAACTCCAGGAGAAACTCCCCGCCGCCCCCCGCATCACACCAGAGCAGCTGGGCTCCATACGCACCCTGCGCCAGGTCACGGCTTTCCTTTCGGCGGACACGGCTCCGGTGCCGGCGGCGCAGGCCGCCAAACCCGCTGATGCGCGGCTCGCTCAGGAAAGTGAAATAACCCGGGAAGTATTGAAGACGGCGGATTTCAATTCCGCCGGCAGGGAAAAAGTTGTCCTGGACAAAAAACTGCCTATCTGGGTCACCGACGATGATTCCGGGCTTTCCGCCGGGATCGTATCGGAACTAAAAGGCCGCGGCTACCAGGCACAAAAAGTTTCCCTGGACGACGCCATGCTTAAGCCAGTTGACAGCCTGGCCGGGCTGATAATAGTAGCTCCCGCAGCCAAGCTCGCACAGAAATCTTTCTGGTCCGGGACTTCCGAGACTTTCCTTAAAAAATCCTTTCGTCTCTCCCGGCTGGCGGGGCCTTCCCTGCGCAGGGCCGGCAAGAATTCCGGGGCCTGCCTGATGACGGTTTCCCGTTTGGACGGCGCTTTCGGGATTTCGGGGTTAAAGGCCGAACAGGACCCCGTGTTCGGCGGCCTGGCCGGACTGACTAAAACCGCCGCGCACGAATGGCAGGAAGTTTCCTGCCGCGCGCTGGACGCCGCTTCCGATTGGCAACACACCGTATCGGTAGCACAAGCCATAACGGACGAACTGTTCTTTAAAGGCCCGGTTGAAATGGGAATTTCCGCGACCGGCAGCAAAGTGGTCCTGCTCAGCCGGTCCGAACAGGCTAAAGGCATAAAACTGCCGCTTGAGAAAGGCGACGTAGTCCTCATCACCGGCGGCGCCAGGGGAGTAACCGCAGAGGCCGGCGCGGCGCTGGCGGCCGCCTGCGGCC
>MGVB01000110.1:7920-13320 GCA_001800275.1 Elusimicrobia bacterium RIFOXYA12_FULL_57_11 | reverse complement strand
TAAGAGACACCCCTGGCCCTACCTTGCGGCCAAAACAAAAAGGACACGGACTAGACTTAACTCTGGAAACTATCGACTGTTGCCACACGTGCTTTGGATTATTCTCACAAATCCACCAAACTATTTCCCCAGAACCAGCAACATATCTCTCTGGAGAAATCCCTTTGTTCCGCTCATAAAACCATGTCCGCAGCAAATTTGGGTGAGTAATTGTAAGATTATTGAAACTAGTCGCTCGGCGTCCCAGGCAACTCGGACAACCTTTACTTATAATGCGAGAACAAACACTGGCCTGCCAAATGTGCTCATTGTTTTTCTGGCATTGCCACCAAACCTTTTGTTTTGTCCCCGGATATACATCAGCAGGCAACAAGGGCGCATTTCGTGCCAGGTGCCATGTCTTGGCGACCTCAGGGTATATATCCGCCAGACTTCTACCTGGCAAGGCATTAGGGACATGTCTCTCAAGCTTTAAAAAATGAGAGTCATTTGCATATGCCTTCCGATCAAGATAACGAGCAATCAACGGATTAGCACCGACAATTTTAGAGATTGAACTGAATACCTGCTTAATATCCCTTAAGGCGAGTCCTTGATTGAGCGGAACAAGTATGTCGTTACGGCCCATTTTAGCTAGGCCCTCCCGAACACGTATTAACTGGATGCCATTTTCCTCAGAGAACAAATTCTTTTTCAAATCTCTATTTCTTGAATTTCTATGCCAGTAAAATCCGTCATATTCTATTCCGATCCTAAAATCCGGAAGCCATATATCATACTCGACTCCAGCAATCTTTTTCTGCAACTCTACGTTTTCAAAAACACTTTCAAGTTCCGAGTATATTCGCAAGGCAGGTTTCGATATATGCGATGTACAGTATGGACACCCACGGGATAAAGAGACACGTGTGGCAATTCTGGCAAGCCATTCGTGATCCGGGTGACGCAAACATTGCCACCAGACTTTTTTTGCAGAATTCAAAGGGACTTCATCTGGTGTTAACGGAGAATTTTTAGTTGGATGCCATTCTTTGGCAATTGTGGGGTTTTTCTTGGCCAGGGAGTTTTGACCATCCATCTTCCGATTGGAGCAGTATGGGCAACCTGCCCCCTGCAATGCCCTATTTGCAATAACCGCTTGCCACACATGCTGAGAATTCCTGGCACATCGCCAATACACTTTTTTATTTGCACCTGGCAGCACATCATCCGGTCTTAATGGCATATTTTTAGAACGATACCACTCTTTGGCCAATTCCGGATAACGCACTTTTAGACTTTCATCACTATGAACAGCTTTGCTGGCACAATAGATACATCCGTGCCCCTTCCACCTGTTTACCACTTTAGCTAGCCAGACATGTTTTATGTTTTTGGAGCATTGCCACCAAACCTTCTTTTCTGAACCAGGAACAACCTGTGTCGGTTTAAAATCACCATTCTTAGTCTTATGCCATTCCTTAGCAAGTCCTGGGGCAACAGCCGCCAAGTTATTGTCTTTAGAAACGGCCTTCCCGGCACAGAACGGACATCCGTTACCGGATGTGCGGTTTAAAACATTGGATTGCCAAACGTGATCGTCATTCTTTCGACAGCGCCACCAAACCTTCTTTCCTGAGCCACGAGTAACATCCTCAGGATTCAAAGGCAGATTCTTAGTGGGATGCCACTCCTTCACCAACTGTGGGTGGGTCTGACGAAGACTCCGAGTCTCTTTCATATACTTAACAACACGGACACTGCGACGACCGGGTGAACCTGGACTTCTTGATATTCGCAATCCTGTCCCTCCGGCCACACTTTAGCCAATTGATATGGTTCGCAATCCCATCAAGCCCTGGAAAGAGTGACTCCTCGTGGATTCCCAATAAATACAACTGAGATAGTATCTCACTCGGCTTTCCTATAACTTCCAGTTTCTCAATTTCCTGTTTTTTAAAATAATCGTTTTGCTGCCTTGAGTGAATTGTAAAAACCCCAGATTGTGCCGCGATACGTGGAGTTACATGGGTGGGACTAAATTTCCTGATTTTTCCCCTGTATCCAATAGGGCCAGGTTTTTTTCGGCTCTTATCTTCATCTGTCAATAACGGTTTATCTCCAGATCTATATACGTACACAACCCTCTTAATAACCCGGCAACAATTTTCCTCATGATTCCACTTGCACTCGACATCAGATCTAACAGCAAAATATAATGCAACCAAGGGATTCCAACTCCAATCAAGCAACCGAGTAGGAACACCATGATGAGCAGCTAATGCCATCCAATCCCAGTAATTGTCAGGTACAGAATTCAAATGAGGGACACTACGTTCTCTAAACAATCTCAGGAGCATCTTCTCCCTGGATTCGTCATTGTTGGGACGAAATAGTTTAGGCATCAATTTCTGCTTACTATCTCTAATTAACTCCCCGCGATATAGCACACCTTTTTGATTGATATACTTTTCAGAAACATGCGCAACAAGACAAGCAACCTTATATATATTCATTGAGCATCCTTACCAAAGCATCAGCGACTATGCAACCTAGGCTGTCCACAGGGAATTAGAGCAACTAATAGACAAAAAAAACAGACTACTTGAGCAAATACTTCGTATTTTTGTGAGCGCCTTCTGTGGAAATAGCCCCGGCCTTTAGCAGTGGTTTAAGCGCGTAATGTGCACCGGGGGCGGTTACGCGCAAGGCGCGGGCTATTTCCCTGATGCCGAGCGGCCCGCGCTCTCGCAGGGTGCGCAGAAGTTTTTCCTGGCGCAAGGTCAGCGACACTGTCAGACCATTATCCTTCAAACCGAGAGCAGTCATGCGTCCCTGAACCCGCTCAAGAGTTTCTAGCACGGCTTCGGACATAAACTCCAGCCAAGAACCCAGGTCTTCCCCCTCAACTTGTACACGCTGAAGGGCTTTGATATACAAGGCACGATTCTCCAGTAAGACTTCATCCAAGGCGAAGACATGGAGAGTATCAAAACCAGCCCTATAGAGCTGCCAGGTGGCCAATGCCCGGGCTACACGGCCATTGCCGTCACGAAAAGGATGGATTCCGACAAAGCGCAGATGAAGGATGGCTGAAGAGAAAACAGCAGGCAGATCTTTGGCCCCGGTATCGAGCCAATGCAGCAAATCCCGCATCAGGCCGGGAACTTGCTTCCATGGGGCCCCCACATGCAGTCCCGCCCGCACATCCAACCGCCGGTAGGCGCCTATGGGGCCATCGTCGCAGGCCCCCTCACCCATCAACTTATGCAGAAATAAAACATCTTTCTCAGTAACATGGGCAGCCTTCTCCCGCTTTTGCAGCCATTCCAGCGCAGCCAGGTAGTTCTGAGCCATTCGGACGTCTTTATTGGGGTAGCCAAGGGCCTTCTTGCCCTCCATCAGCCCTTTTACGGCCTCAAGGGAGAGCGTACAGCCCTCAATGGCGGTAGACCCCCAGGCTGCGCGCGCCATGGCGTCCTTTACCAAGGAAGGCACCCAGGGAACCTTTACGGCGGAAGCACGGATCTGCTCTTTAATCTCCGTTATGCTTTCCAGAAGGCGATAGACCCGGGCTGGAACTTTAAATTCAGGCTTATACATGCATAAAGTTTACATAAAGTTATTCGTAAAGTCAAAAGCGATATTGGCTTAGGAAGCATCGCACCAATTCGTTAAAAGCGAGGCCCTGATTCATCGGAAAGTGATCGGTTGGAAATGGTGATCGGATTTGTGATCGCTTCTAGGTATGTCTTGCGACTTCTCCTGATTCCTCAAGAAAACAAAAAAGCACGACTCTCGTCGTGCTGACACCTTCTGATATGTCCTGATTCGCCCCTATGACCAGCTTGCGAGCTACCAGGCTGATCTACCCCGCATATGTATTATATGCACAAGGTTTCGGCAGTTGCAAAATTTATCGTCGGAGAAACTTACATTTCAGGACGGGCGATCTCTACTGAGCACATACACAAGTGATCGGATTAGTGATCGGTTTGACAGGAAAGCCGAGATGTGATGCCTAGTGACCATGGAGCTGGAGCACAAGGGCGCGGCGGCGATAATCTTCAAGCCGTTCTCCCAGGACGACCTCAGGAAAGCCTTCGAACGGCTTAAATGAACGCGTGAACCAGATGAACGATATAAATCAGGACGCGCTTGCGCGGCTGACCACGGCGGGCCTTGAAAAAAGCCTGCTAAGATGATAGGCGCGTCCCCCGGCGTCTGGCAGCTGGCGGGTGTGCGCGTTTACAGCAGCCAGGTCCGGGACGCGGTCAGGAGGAAAGACAGGGAAGCCTTCCGCCACCATCCACATAAAGATAAAGGGGGGCACCCCGTTCATCACCACCATCCTCTTCAACCCGGAAGACATAAAACATATTTCCGGCTGTTTCGCCGAGGAGTCCTTTTACGGGCCCCTGAGCGCCGAGCAGCCGGATGTCACCGTTATCGAGATAGGCAATATCCTGCTCAACGCGCTCTCCAATTCCCTGCTGAGGGGCTTCGGGATAAGCGCCGTCCCCTCCGTGCCGGCGCATTTCCAGGGAGACTACGTCGCCGGCGAAAAGTGGCTGGGCGCCGGCCCCGGCGTTTTCACGATAATCTCCGCGAAGTTCACCATGCAGCGCGAAGACCGCGTCTCCACCGCCGAGATCCTCGCCTTCCTCCCTCCCCTCCTCGCCGCGGAAGCGAAGCTAAAAACATAAAAAGACCCGGGAGTTTTCCGCTAAAGGGCCCTTGCGCGAACGCGAAGCGTCTGCTAGGATGTATTGCGGTACTTACAGAGGACTTTTATGAAGATAAAAACTTTAGGATTGCTGCTGGCGGCTCTCATCCCCGCCTATTTCATCTTATTGCCGGGCCCGAAGAATATCCCTTCCGACCTGCGCGACGCGGTTTCGGACGGCGCCTACAGCGAACTGGCCGGTTCGTCCTCCGTCGCGGTGACGCCCGATGTTCCGCTCCCGGAGGAGCAGCGGCAGAGGTCCAAGTCCAAATCGATCTACGGCTTCGACGACCGTCAGGACTACTTCGCCGCTGACGCCTCCATGAAGGCCCTGTCGGACTCAGTGGTCTCGCTCTGGGAGAACAAGAGCGTAAATGTGGGGAGGTACACGGCCGGGCTGCGCGTGTCTAATTTCGGAATGGCCGCCAAACTCTGTCCCGGCGAAAGGTTCGCCGAGCAGCCCACAGGCGCTTTCTGCTCCGGCACCCTGGTAGGCGAGGACGTCGTAATGACCGCCGGCCACTGCGTGCTGGATGAAGCCGCCTGCGCCAACACCAAGCTGGTGTTCGGCTACGCCTTGGAAAAAGAAGGCGATTACCCGCGCTCGGTCCCGGCCAGCGACGTCTACAGCTGTTCAAGCATCATCAAGCGCGACCTGGACACCTACACCGGCGTCCTGGCCAGCATCTTCAACG
>MGVB01000110.1:0-7911 GCA_001800275.1 Elusimicrobia bacterium RIFOXYA12_FULL_57_11 | reverse complement strand
TTATAAGGCTCGACAGGAAGGTCGCCGGCCGCAAGCCGCTGGCGATACACAAGAAAGCCAAGCCGGCCAACGGCGACCAGCTGTTCGTAATAGGCCACCCGGTGGGCCTGCCGCTCAAAGTGGCGGGCAGCGCCAAGATCCGCGACGCCTCGCCCAGGTATTTCTTCAAAGCCGACCTCGACACCTTCAGCGGCAATTCGGGCAGCGCGGTGTTCAACGCCGACACCAACCTGATAGAGGGCATACTGGTGAGAGGCGACACCGACTTCGTCACTTCCCCGGCCGGCTGCAGAATGGCCTCCGTGGTGGCGCAGGACGGCGGCGAGGGCGAAGCTGTGACTAAAATATCCGTGGTGGAGAAATATATTCCGTAAATCTACGGCATATCTCAACAAAGAAGCCGCCGGGACAGTTCCCGGCGGTTCTTTTGTTTTCTAAACCGCTGCGGCCGCATACAAAGAGATACGGATTTAGGTAAGATATAAACGTTAACACGTGTTACAATATTTCCAGCAAATAAGTCCTCGTTCGTGGGGTTCCGTATGGTTCCTCGTAAATAGCGAACGAGGCTTTGTTTTTTAGCTCTATATACCGGAGCGCTATATATCAGCGATATAGCTGGTTCACCCGCCACGCCCTAGATCCTCTTCAATATCCTTGATTGCCGGTAATTTGTGCATGCACCTCTTGCACAGACGGCGATTACGGCTTGAATTTTTTATCGTTTTCACCTCACTATCCCGAGCCACGGTCAGCGCCTGTATGGCATCGAAGACCGATTTAAATTGGGTGTCGTATTTCTGTTCCAAAGAAAGAAGTTTTGCGGTAAGCCGGCTGTTGGAGGCCAGCATCTCGCGCAGCTGCACGAATGCGTGCATTATGGCGATGTTGGCCTGTACCGCCCGGGCGCTCCTCAATACGCCGAACAGCATAGCAACCCCCTCCTGCGTAAACACGTAGGGCAGAAAGCCGCCCAGGTGCCGAAGCGAAGGTATCGCATTATGCGATACCATGACACTCACCTCCTCCTCATTCAACTGGAACATGAAATCTTCCGGGAATCGCTCACGGTTGCGTCTGACCTGCTCCCTTAACCTTATCGGTTTCACTCCATAGATCTTCGCCAAGTCAGAGTCCAGCATCACCTTTTTCCCTCTGAGTATATATATCTGGTTCGCGAGTTCGGCGTGAACAGTTATCTCTTTCATATGCCCTCCCGCAATAGCCTACCACATCAACCCGACAAAGGCGTGTCGGCTTAAAAAAAACCGCCGGGCTTCCCAGGCAGTAGCGGGATCATTCATGCAGAGTGCACCCCTAATTCCGCGAAGAAGTGATCGATTGAGAATGGTGATCGGATTTAGGATCGGTTTCAGGGAGCTGAGTTCAACAGACCTCTACTGATGCCTGCTGATAACGTGCAGAGCCATAGAAATTAGGGACCGGTATTGTTCGTGTGCTGGATTAGAGGAAAAGAATCAGTAATTATCCCTGTTCAGTTCTTATAATTGTGCCCAGCTAATAGTCGGCCTCTCCGGCCGCAAAAAAGCCGGAGGGGCTTCCCACTCCGACTTTTTTGCTGAAACTAGCCGCAGCTATCAGAAGTTGATATCGAGCTGCACCGTGTAGGTAGCCTTGCCGGCTATCTTGTCGTTGTTGTAGACATCGTAACCGAAGATGACGCTGGTGTTGCCGGAGAAGGCCCAGGAGAGGCCGAAGCTGAGTGCGCCCAGCGCGGAGTCGCCGCCCTGGTAGTCCACCGCCGCCCACAGCTTATCGGAAACCTCGGTGAGAGTCCGGTCCCAGGAGAGCAGCAGGCCGGTGTTCGCTTTGTCACCGTTCTCGTCCACTAGCACCTTATCGTTACCGGAGAAATATCCGGCGGAAAAGCGGCCCATTTTCCCGACGTTCTTTGCCCCCAGGCCGTAGAAGATATTCTGGTCGGTCACGTCCTTCTTGGTGCCGAGGTTGTAACCGCCCAGGACGAAGGCCGGGCTGTTGGCGAAGGCGGCGCCTTCAGGAGTGCCGACTTTCGCATGCATGTAAAGCGGGTCGCTGTCAGCGGTCAGGCCGGCGCGCATCAGGTCGAAGCCGACCTCGGCCTGAACCTTCTCATAGGGCAGTACGCCGATGGTGGGCCCGATCACCAGCAGCGGGGCCTTCCAGTTGCCGGCGGCTTCCTTCGCCGAGGAGACATAGTTGTCCACGTTCAGGTGCACGGTCTTGTACTTCTGTATGTCGGTGGACGGTATCCAGATCTGCGTGGACGGCGTGGCGTTGGCGGCCAGCGGGGCTAGGCAGAGCAGGGCTGTAGCTATCAGTTTAAGGGTTTTCATTTACTCGCCTCCTTGGGTATCATGGAAAACCCGCCCGGGGCTGGCCCAGGCGAGCGTAAAGAACAGCTTAGTGCAGGTAGGCGGTCTCGCCGTGCTGCGTCTCGTCCAGGCCGGCCTCTTCATCTTTGGTCGTGGTCTTCACGGGGGTGAACAGATTGATTACGTGAAGCGCGACATAGGAAAAGACGAAGGCGTAAGCCGCGGTGCCGAACACGGCAGCTACCTGCTTGCCGAAGAAGGCTGCGCCGCCGTGGTAGAGACCGTTGGCGCCGGCGGCGTTGACCGCCGTGGTGCCGAACACGCCGAGCAGTATCACGCCCAGCACGCCGCCCACTCCGTGCACGCCCCAGACGTCCAGCGCGTCGTCCCAGCCCAGTTTGTTCTTCATCTGCACGGCCAGGTAGCAGACCACACTGGCCATGATGCCGATGAACACCGCCGCCTTGGTGGTGACGAAACCGGCCCCGGGGGTGATGGTGGCAAGTCCGGCTATGGACCCGGTCAGCAGCCCGAGGAACTTGGGCTTGCCTTCAAGGAACCAGGAGAGGAACAGCCAGGTAACGGCCGCGAAAGAGGCCGCGATGTCGGTGTTGACGAAGGCGAGCACCGTGACGGCATCAACCTTGAGCTCGGAGCCGGCGTTAAAGCCGTACCACCCGAACCAGAGCAGGCCCGTGCCGAGCGCCACCAGCGGGATGCTGTGCGCCGCGTCAGTCACTTTGCGCTTGCCCACGAAGAACACAGAGGCCAGGGCCGCGAAACCGGCCGTGGCGTGCACCACAATGCCGCCGGCGAAGTCCAGCACGCCCCACTTGGCAAGCATACCGCCGCCCCACACCATATGGACCAGAGGGAAGTACACGCAGATCAGCCAGGCCACCAAGAAAATCAGGTAGGCTTTGAAGTTGATGCGGTTGGTGAACGCGCCGGTGATGAGCGCCGGGGTTATCTGGGCGAACATCATCTGGTAGGCGAAGAACACCAGCAGCGGGATGCTGCTTGAACCGGCGAAGACCGTATTAAGGTCCACGCCGCGCAGGAAGGCCATATCCAGGTTACCGATTATGGCACCCTCTCCGCCGCTGAAGCACAGAGAGTAGCCGAAAGCGTACCACAGCACCGTGGTAACGCCCAAAGAAACGAAACTCTGCATCATGATGGCCAGCACGCTCTTGCGGCCGACGAGGCCGCCGTAGAAGAAGGCGAGGCCGGGGGTCATGAGCATGACGAGGCTGGTCGACACGAGCATGAACCCGGTATTTCCTGTATCGAACATAGTATTCCTCCGTTGATGTACGCGCGCTGACGGCCGCGCTATAACCAATTATAGGGATTGCCGGAGGAACGAGGTATCAGGGATTCCCCTAGAGCGAGGGTAGAAAAACCTTACGCGCTACAGACTAACCAGGCCTTCCTTGACTGCGTAGCGGGTGAGGCCGGCTATACTCTGTATGCCCAGCTTTTCCATTATCTTCTTGCGGTGGGTCTCCACCGTCTTGACGCTGAGTAAAAGCTTCTGGGAGATTTCCTTAGTGCGCAGGCCTTCGGCCAGCAGCTGCAACACCTCGCGCTCGCGGGCCGACAGCAGGGTAAACGCGCTGCGTGGGTCGCGCGACGGACCTTTTATGTAGTCGTCGAGCACGATGCTCGTTATCCCGGCACTCAGGAAAAAGCGCCCGCAGCTGACGGCCTTTATGGCGTCCATCAGTTCTTCGAAGGCGGAATCCTTCAAAAGGTAGGCGCGCGCCCCGGATTTTATGATCTCGGTAACGTACTTGCGGTCGTTATGCATGGAAAGCGCTATCACACGCGGCGATTTTTTCAGCGCGACCAGCTTGCGCGCGGCCTCGATGCCGTTGAGGCCAGGCATGGATATGTCCATTATCACTATATCCGGGGAGAGTTCGCACGTCAGTTTGACGGCTTCGAGCCCGTCGCGGGCGCCGCCCACCACTTTAATGCCTGGCTGTTTTTCCAGCAGGGCGCGCAGGCCTTCGCGGAAGATCTTATGGTCGTCACAGATGAGGATTTTCTTTTCCATTTTTTTTGCCTTTGCCCAGCGGGGCCGTTATGACGGCCAGGGTGCCCGCACCGGGCCTGGTGTTAAGCCGGAACGCCCCACCCAGGTGCGAGACTTTCTCGCGGATAGAGAACAGGCCGAAGCCCCGGCGGTCGCTACCGTAGCCGGCGGCGGCAGTCGGGGCGAAACCGCGCCCGTTGTCCCTAACCGTTACCGCTATCTTGCCGGCAGCGCTGCGCACCTGCACCTTTACTTCGGAAGCCTTGGCGTGTTTCACGGCGTTCACCAGCAGCTCGCGCACGGCCTTGAAGATCATCACGCTGGTCTCAGTAGGCAGCGGCTTATTGCTCCCGTCGCCGGTAAAATGCACGCGCAGCCCGTGCCTTTTGCGCATATCCTCGGCCAGGCGCTCCAGCGCGCTCTCCAGCCCCAGCTCGTAAAGTATGGGTGAGGCGAGCTGGAAGGTGAGGCTGCGGGTGGCCAGTATGGCCTCGTCGATAAAAGCGGACAGGTCCTTTAGTCCCACCGCTGCCTCAGGCTCTCCGCACGCGCCGCGAAGAGCCCCCGCCTTCATCTTGGCCATGGCCAAAGTCTGCCCTATCACGTCGTGCAGATCGGTGGCTATCTCGCGGCGCTCACGCTCTTCGGTAAGAATGAGTTCGGCGGAAAGGCCGCGCAGCTTCTGCTGGTAGGAAAGAATTTCTTTCTGGCGCAGTTCGCGCTCCCGCACTTCGGTTTTCAGCGCGGCGTTAAGCTTTTCCAGTTCTGCGGTACGCTCTTTAACACGGCGTTCCAGGTCGTTGTGCGCGTCCAACAGCGCCTTGGACGCCATTTTGCGCTCGAAATACACGCGCAGCATATCCGCGAGCGAGTTGATCAGGTTGCGCTCCTCGGCCAGGAACGGACCTTCGGCTTCCGGCGGCATTCTCTTGAGGTAATAGACCTCGATGCGTCCTGTCAGTTTCTGGCTTATGAGGAAATCGCAGGCCTGAAGCCAGCGTGTGCGCCTGAAATTGGACGTGCGGCTTTCGCAATCACCCAACAGGACGCTCCCGGCGGTTATCTCCGGGTACTGCCAGGCCGGAGGGATCAGCTTTACAAAACGGTCCAGTATCTCCCTGGTGGAAAGCTTGTCGTTCTGCAGGATGCAGACGGTAGAGTGCAGCGCGGTAAGTTCCTTGACGCGCTCGCGCAGGGCGTGGATAACCTCGTTCTTGGGGACCTGCGGGTGCAGCGCGTGGATGGCCTGCTCGGGAGGAAGGATGCGCTGCCTGTTGGTCTTGGACCGCATGGGCAAAGTCTATCAAATGCCGCGCGGATATCCAAAACGGTACTGCCGGCGTGACTTTTATCAAAGCCAAAAAACACGGCGTTTCCGGCCAGCAGAGCCGCTTCTGGGCCATCCTAAGCGCGAAACACGGGCCTTCTGATAGACATCTACCAACTACTGCCCCGCATTCATGCGTAGCACGTCCCTGATTCACTGGAAAGTGATCGGTTGAGAATGGTGATCGGATTTGTGATCAGTTCTAGGCATGTCTTGCGACTTCTCCTGATTCCTCAGGACAACAAAAAAGCACGACTCTCGTCGTGCTGATACCTTCTGATATGTCCTGATTTCGCCCTGAGCCCCGCTTGCAAGCTACCAGGCTGCTCTACCCCGCAGGATTATCATAGCCTAAGCTCATTAAGGCAGCAGCGTCCCGCCATTTCAATTGAGGCGGATCCTCACCATAAAAACACGCAACATAAGGCTGTTACAACCCGAACGGAAAGATTTGCCGCGGCCGGGTGTATACATAGTGAAGACCAAAAGCGACCACGGAGGAATACATGTACAAGAACAGAGCAGGTTTCAGGCTGGCAGCCATATTCGCAGTGGTATACCTTACCCCCTGGCGCGCCTTGGCCTGGGAGCCGTATGTGGCGGACCTGTACGGCCGCTATACCCTGAGCGTCAGCAGCAGCGGCGCTATAGCCGCCGGTGAAGAAGCTGTAACCGTGGCCAGAATCGGCAATAACGTGGTCCACGTAAAGCTCTCGCCCAAAGGCGAGGACTCTGTGAAGGCAGAACTGTCAGTATTCGCCGAGCAGGACGGGCCCGGCAGCGTCTTAAAGCTGATAGCCAGGCCGGTCATAGTCGGGGTGGTCGGGCAGCCCATGGAATGCGACCTGAACGATGGCGACGGGCGGCCGTGGCTTAAGTTCCGCTTCACGCCGCTGCTGAAGTCCGAAAACCATTCCGGCCCCCAGTTGGATGACGAAACGCTGGCGCTTACCGACGCCGTTTTCTCCGGCGCGCTGGACGTGAACGCCATGTACTGGGCCTGGCGCATCTCGGTGAAGAAAGACGCGCCATTCGAAAAGGTCGTTAAGTATTCCCGCGTCTGGGACATTCTCCCCGCCACCAGGGAGAAGTTCTGGCTCAAGACTGGCGAGCTGATAGACTCCGGCAAAACGCGCAAGCTTAATGCCGAAGAAAAACGCCGAATGAAAGCAGCAGAGAATAAGCTGGCGGAACTTACTGCAGACCAGCCCAGGTACGACCGCGCCCTCAAGCAGCACATAGCGGCTGTGGATAAGGTGTGGCAGGGGATACTCGCCACAGACGCCATGTACTGGGCCTGGCGCATAACGTCCGACAAGGAAGTAACTTACAATAGTCTGCACAAAAACTCCGACAACTGGGTTATGTCGCGGGCGGCGAGGGACCGTTTATTCAGCGCTATCAAGGCGATTCTGGATTCCGGCAAGGCCCGCCCGCTTACCCCCGTGGAGGAACAGGAATATCTGGACGCAACACAAAGAGCCAAATCAGCCGGCAAGTGAGCCCCGCGGGGTATGGTCAGCGGCGTTTGAATTATGCGACAATTCATGAGCAGCGGTGGATCGGAAAACTATGGTTGAAGCGGACCTGGAAGCGGTAAACAGCGTGCTGGGCGGCGACGGGGAGGCTTTCGAACACCTGGTCCGCCGCTACCAGCACGTGCTGTTCGACCTCGCCTTAAGCCTGCTCGGCAACGTGGAAGAGGCCGAGGACGCGGTGCAGTCCGCCTTCATCAAGATTTATTCCAGCTTGGCCGCTTTCGACCGCAAGCGCTCGTTCCTGAACTGGGCGTATACTATAACGCTCAACATCGCCAGGAACCGCCTGCGGCGGCGGCAGTTGATCTCCTTCATCCCGTTTCTTTCCGGCGGCAAGGACGACGGCGACAGCGAGTACAGCATAGAGCCGGAGGAGCGCGGGGCCTCGCCCGACCTGCAGCTTTCGGCCGGGATTCTCAGGAAAGACCTCGGGCAGGCGGTGGCAGAGCTGCCGCCCGACTTGAAAGCGGCCTTTGTGCTGTTCCATATCCACCGGCAACCGGCAAAGGAAATAGCGGAGATAATGGAGCTTACCCCCAATGCGGTGAGCATACGCCTGTTCAAGGCGCGCGAACGACTTATGAGGAACCTGGCTCCCAAATACCCGGAACAGTTCGCCGGCGGCGGACCAGTTTAAATTTATGGACGAAAAGAATCTGGAGAACGCTTTTAACCGTCTTTGCGCGGACA
>MGVB01000109.1 GCA_001800275.1 Elusimicrobia bacterium RIFOXYA12_FULL_57_11 | reverse complement strand
CAGCGTCAGCTTATAGCGGACAACATCGCCGTCTTCCGCGACCCCGACTTTCACGGCCTCCGGTTTTTCAACCAGCGAACCGATTATGTACATTAAAACTTCTTTCATGTGCAGGGCCCTCCGGATTATTTCTGCTCAACGACCTTGGCTGCCTTGCGCGCCCTGGTAATAAGCGAACCCACCGTGTCAGAGGGCTTGGCGCCCGTCTTAACCCAGCGGTCCAGCTTATCCGCGTTGATTGAAACTTTTTCTTTATCTTTTTCAGCCTTGGGATTATAGTGGCCAATCACTTCCAAGGGCTGCCCGTGCGGGCCGCTGGATTTTTCGATAGCGACTATCCGGTAATGCGGCTGCGTACGTTTGCCGATTCTCTGAAGCCTAAGAACAACTGCCATAGGTAGCCTCCTTGCTGTTACTGAAAAACGGGCACAAAAGCCGGCCCGCACAGCGGACTGGCCTTGCGTTTATTATATTATATTTGGAGCCGGCCCTCAAGGCGCCGCGCGCGCGGGCGGGCGGCGCGCATCAGGCGGCCAGGAGTTTTTTAACCTGGGCCAGCAGGCGTTCCCACTCGTACGGCTTATTGACGTAAAGGTCGGCGCCGGCCTGGAAGGAGTTTTCCATATCGCCCATCAGGCGCTTGCCGGTAAGTATTATCACCTTGGTATTCTTCAGCGCGGCGTCGGTCTTTATTAATTCACAAAGCGTTGTGCCGTCTATCTTTGGCAGGCCGAGGTCCAGCAGCACCAGGTCCGGTTTCTCTTTTTTTACCGTCGCCAGCCCGGCCTCACCGTCACCGGCCACGAACACGGCATAACCAAGGTTTTCAAAACGGATGGAAAGGACCTTTGCGATAAGGTCCTCATCCTCCACTATAAGTATTTTTTGCCCCATATGCCACTACCCCCGTTCCCCGCCAGCACGGCGCGGCGGTTACAACCCGGCCCGGAGGCCGCGCAGGAACGCCGCCGGCTTCCCGCAAGAGAACAGAGCGCTCCCTATTACCAGGGAATCCGCGCCGGCCCCGGAAGCCAGCAGCGCCGTGCGGGCGTTTATCCCGCCGTCCACCTGCAGCCAGATCTTGCGCCCGGCACCGGATATAAGCGCGCGCGCCTTGGCCACCTTGGCCAGCATTTCCGGCATAAAAGTCTGCCCGCCGAACCCCGGCTCAACGGTCATAACAAGTATGAGGTCAAGGATCTTGAGAAAAGGGATTACCCTGGCCAGCGGGGTACGCGGACGCAGCGCCAGGCCCGCCTTCAGGCCAAGGGCTTTTATCTCCCGTATACAGGCGGCAGTGCCGCGGGCTTCGGCATGGACGGTAATAAGCCCGGCGCCCGCGGCCGCGAAGGAGCCTATGAACCGCCCCGGTTCCGAAACCATAAGGTGGGCGTCAACAGGCAGTCCGGACACGGCAGCAACGGCAGGGATAATACCGGGCCCGAAACTTATGTTGGGCACGAAACGCCCGTCCATCACGTCCACCTGCACCCAATCCGCTAGTTTTTTAACCGGCGCCAGGCTGCTTTTAAGACAGGTAAAGTCGGCCGCAAGCACGGAGGGGACCAGCGCGCTTCGGCCGCGCGGCACGGGGAAATTTATGAGAACCGTCATTTTACGGGACGCTCCTCTACCAGGATACCGTTAACGAAAATCCTCACTTTATCAGCGCCCGCGTAAGGGATAGAGAGATCTATTTTCGAGCCGGGATCCCGAAGGCCGTTAAAGATCTCCCTCTCACCCTGTTTACCCAACGCTACAACGCGGATGTGGCGCTGCGCCCCGCTCTGTGAAACTTCGTAGTGCACCCGGAACTCGCGCTCGTCGCCGGAAGTGCCTTTGCGGGAACTGACGGTCAGGTTTATGCGGGAATCGGCGGAAACCACCGCATCGGGATCGGGCTTCTGCTCTATTATAGTGCCCGCCGGGAACAGCGAGCTTCCGTCTTCGGTAATGTTAAGGGAAACACCGCTGTTCGACGCCCATTGCTGGGCGGCGTCGCTTTTTTTCTGCCGGAAATCAGGCATCATTATGATCCCGGCGGGGGGATTCCCGGCCGAAACCGTAACCTGCACCATGGTATTCTTTGAAACGCTTAATTCCGGTTTCGGGTCCTGGGCCAGCACCGTCCCCTTGTCGGCCTTCAGCGAATAAGACTCACTGACCTCGCCCAGCCCCAGCTGGCGCTGACGCAACAGCAGTTCGGCGTTGCGCAGTTGGAGACCTATCAGGTTGGGGGTAAAAACAGATTCGCCGCCCTGGCTGACAACAACTTTGATAATCTTGCTTTCGCGCACCGTAACTCCGGCGTCCGGGGTCTGGCGCAGCACGGTACCTATCGGCACCGCCTCGTTGAACTCATAACCCGCTATCTTCATGCCCAGGTTATTTTCCGAAAGCACCTGCAGCGCGTTGATCGAAGATTTTCCGGAGATATCAGGGAGCATAACCTCCTTCCTGTTATGAATGACAGTTTCCAGGGTCCAGGAAAACAGGACATAGGTAAGCAGGAACAACGCTAAACCCACGCTGCCCACCCGCAGCACAAAACCCGGGCTGACAATTTTATCTCCGGCGGCGGAAAAATGACGTTCGTAAAATTCTTTAAAGCCCACGACAACTCCTTTAAAAAAGCCGGTCCCCGGTCTTAATGCGGAAACCGTTGAGAAAATCCGCACCTGGCATCTTTTTTTTACCTTCGGGCTTGACGTCTTTAACAAGAAGCTCCCCGACGCCACATTTTACAATAAAGCCGCCCCCGGCCTCAATGGAAAGAATAGTGCCCGGAGCAGAATTATCTCCGGCGGTTGCCGGGGGCAAGGCGGCGGCGGGCACCTGCACCGTTATTTTACGCCCTGGAAGCTCAAGGTTAAAGCGCGCCCTGGGGCCGCAGGCCAACCCGCGCACCTTACCCAGGAGCTCTGCGGCCGGCAGTGAAAAATCCAGCCAGGCAAGCTCCGGTGTCAGCTTGGGAGCCGCCGAAGGCTCCCCGGCCTGCGGCTCGCGCGCCACGGTTCCGACGGCAATCATGGCAAGGCCCTCGGCCAGCAGGTCTTCACCGGCAGCCGAAAGCCGCGCAAAAAGAGCCGGGGCATCGTCGCCGTCAGACACCGGCACTTCGCGGCGCAGGAACACGGGACCGGTATCCATGCCTTTATCCAGCCAGAAAAGCGTGACCCCCGTTACCGGTTCACGGTTAATCAGCGCCCATTGCACCGGCGCGGCGCCGCGGTACTTTGGAAGCAGCGAGAAGTGAACGTTAAGAAAGCCCAGCCGCGCCAGGGCCAAGGTCTCCACGGGTATCAGCCGGCCGTAGGCCACCACCACGCACAAATCCGGCTTAAGGCCGGCTATAACGGAATGCAACTCCTGCCTGGAAGCGGGCTTAAAAAAACTAACGCACATCTTTTCGGCCAGCGCGCTGACCGGTGAACAGCAGAGCTTTAGCCCACGCCCCGCCTGGCGGTCCGGCTGGGACACTACGCCCACGAGTTCGTGCCCGGAGCCGGCAATGCGGTTAAGGAACGAGCAGGCGATATCCGGAGTCCCCAGAAATACGATTCTAAGTTTTGACATTATTAACCCGGCGCGTGCGGCGGCGGTCCCGGCCTAACTCGCGTTATCCGTCTTATTAAGCCTGCTTTCGTCCATCTTTTTCCACTTTTTCTTAAGGCCAAGCAGAGCCGGCTTGAGCTTAAGCCGCGACATAAGCGGCAGGCGGCTTACGAACACCAGGCCGTCAAGGTGGTCGATCTCGTGCTGCAGCGCTTTGGCGAAGAGGCCTTCGGCGTTTATCTCGATAGGAAGACCTTTCTCATTAAGGGCCCGCACTTTTACTTTGGCGGCACGCCGGACTTTAGCGAAAAGGCCGGGAAAGGACAGGCAGCCTTCCTCTTCATGACTAACGCCGGATTTCTCTGTTATCTCCGGGTTCAGGATGACTATATTCACGGGCGGCTCGTCTTCGCGTTTTATGCTTATAACCGCGAGCCTGAGGTCAACCCCCACTTGGTTGGCGGCCAGGCCGGCGCCGCCCACGGCCTCCATGGTTTCGAACATGTCGGCCAATAAGGCGGGTAAGGTTTTTTTTACCGCGTCAAAATCGACCTTCCTGGTTTTTCTCTCAAGTATCGGTTCGCCGTATTTACAGATTCTTCTTATTGCCATAAAAACCTCATAAGAACGCGGCTCCTAGCTTAATTGGTACGTCATCTGCCTGCCTTCCCACACCACCTTGGCCAGCACCGGCTTTACCCGGGCGTCGGCCTTTTTAAGCATTCCCCAGGCCATGGCCAGGCGCTCAAGCTGTATTTCCGCCCCGGAGGAACCCGACACGCCCATTACTATTTCGTCGGCGCCCGCGGCCTGCGCCACCTGCGCCATGGAATAGAACGGGTCGTTTGAAAAAACAAAAATGGGTTTTACCGTCTTGCCGTATTTTTCGGCCAGCAGCACCACGGCGCTGAACACTTCCTTATCCTCGTCGGACATGGTTTCACCGCCCACCTGTATCCCCTTGGCGATCTTCGCGCTGAGCACTATTATATCGGTGTCATCATCCGACACCGTCTCCAGGACCGAGGCCAGGTGCACCAGGTTATTGGGGTTCCTGACCGGCACCAGCACCCGGCGGGCCTTGGTAAGCTCGGGCACCACGGTGTTTATATCCGCCTCCCTGCGCAGGTTCATTTTCTCGTCGTTGTCCTCATCCGGGGCGTAAAGCCTGGCCTTCTCCTCGTTGAGCTTCTCGGAAATATGGAAAATGGTGAAAAACGTCATGGTAAAAAGAACGCCGCCTATGGTGGCGACCTTCTTTGTAAGCATGTTCATCCCCGTGGCGGCCAGCAGCACCATCAGCACCGCCATCATACCGACAGGCACATAGATATTGTTCCTTTTGATGTTAAAAGGGAACATCCACTCCCGCTCCTCATCGCGCTTTCTGAAACGCAGGATTATCATAGAAAGCGTGTCAAAAGTGAGGCTCCACAATACGCCGAAAGAGTAAGCCTCACCCAGAAGGAAGATGTCGCCGCGGGAAATGAGGATAATGAGGATCTGGGTCACGGCGATAATATTAATGAGGCGGTGAGTCGTGCCGAACTTCTTGTGGAGGTTCCTGAACCAGTCGTGCAGGATGCCGTCGTCGGCCACGCGGTTGAGCACCCCGTTAGACCCGACAAAAGAAGTGTTGACCGCGCCCACCAGCATCAAGGTCCCGGAAATGACCACGGCCACCTGCATGAGCAGGCGCGCCCAATAGGGGCCGGAAAGCTCGATGGCCAGCCCGCTGAGCAGGTTATCGGCGTACTTGCCTGCTATTAGGTCGCCGGGTATTATCAGGGCGGAGATGAAGGTCAGCAGCCCGGTAAAAAAAATGCTGAAGAAAAATATGGTCACTACCGTTTTCTTGAGGTTCTCGACTTTGGGATCTTCAATCTCGCGATAAACCTGCGCCAGTGTCTCCAGGCCGCTCAACGCCAGTATGGAATGGCCAAAAGCCATTATCAGACCCACCGCCCCCACGGCTTTTATCCATGGAAATTCCGTAGTCCAGCCCAGGGCTTTGGGGGTGAACTCCGGGACGAACGGGGGCAGGGTAAAACCCCTGAGGTAAAGCGTAACCCCGGACCAGGCGATAAGCACCACGGCCACTACGGCGACAAAACTTATTATTTTCAGATTATTATCAGCCGATTCCTCGATACCGCGGATATTCTCGCGCCAGAAGTAAACAGTCACGATAACGGCGAAAATTACGGCAAAAGCCCGGCCCGGCACATGCCAGTTGATATGCAGCAGCGGCATGATGTTCTCGAGAAGACTGCCCAGGTAAAGCCCGGCTGTAACGGAACTTATGGGTCCTGTAAGCGTATAGTCGAAGATCAGGGCGGAAACGGAAAGTTTGGCCATTACCTTGCCCATGGCCTCGCGCACCACCACGTAAACCCCGCCGCGCACGAACATTATGCAGGACTCGGTGTAAACCCCGAGCATCAGCCCGGAGAACAGCATTACGCCCATAATGAACCAGGGAAAAGCCGGGCCGAAAGCGTTCATGGCTATGCCGCCGGCATAGTAAGCGCTGGAACCAAAATCGCAAAGAACTATGGACGCCGCCTTCCAAAACGAAATAAAACTGAGCATGGCCGTGCTCAATACAAATACCTGCTTAAACCTGGGGTTCGGGACCATATACCATCCAATTATATATGTTTTACCGACAGCAACGGAAAACGGAGGGGGAAACGGCCCGGCTATTTGCTTTGTATCAGGGCGTAAACTTCGGCGGGGTCTTTAAGCGCGGCCAGCCTTTCTATAAACTCCGGCTGGAAGGTCTGGCTTAGCAGCGAAAGCATGTTAAGGTGACGCTGGAAAAATTCCGGTTTATGCGGTGAAAGCAGCAGCAGCACCGCTTTAACGGTAAGCCCGGTAGCCGCATCCGGAAAACCTTCCGGGGTAATGCCCAGTACGGCGTGAAACCCGTCCAGGTCGGGGAATTTTGCGTGGGGGATATAAAAGCCGCTTTCCAGCACCGGGTTAAGCTTTTCCACCTCGGCAACCCGGTCAAAAAGGGCCTTGCGGCTTATGACGCCACTGACAGCCGGCAGGATCTTCTCTGTAAGCTGGCGCACTACTTCCTCTTTGGAAAGCCGGCCTTCCAGGAAAATAATGCTTTCGGGATTGATTATAGCTGAGAGGCTTACGCCGTCTGACTGTCGTATCATAAGGACTGCTTGTGTGGTAATATGTTATCATTAAATAATTCTCGTCGTCAAGAAACCGGCCCGCAAATGCAATGATGATAAGGAAACCACCAAAGATAGCGGCGATAGGCGTGGACAGGGGCGGAACCTGGACCAGGGTAACGGCCGTTGATTGCGGCCTGCGCGCCATAAAAACCTCAAGGTTCAGGACGGTCCAGTTAAGAACGCTGCCCGTAAAACTTACGGCGCTCCTCTCCCGCTGGCCGGGCGGCGCGGCAGCCCCGTTGGTAATAGCTACGCGCGGCGCCTTCAGCCGGGGCTGGAAAAAACCGTTCCTGCTTAAAATCCTGTCCGGAAAGCTCAATTTATTGGACGTAATATCCGACGCCGAGGCCGCGCACCGCGCCGCTTTCGGGGGGAAGCCGGGCATGCTGCTGATAGCCGGCACCGGCGCCGTAGTGTTCCGCGGAAAACCGGGCGCGTTCGTAAAAACCGGCGGCCACAACCCGCCTTCCGGAGACCCGGGGTCCGGGCGCTGGCTGGGCCGGCAATACCTTAAACTGCTGGGCCGCCTCGGCGAAGCCGGGCGCATGGGACACGGGCGCTCGGCTGCCTACGCGGCAAGACTGCTGGCCAGGGCCTGCGGCGGCCACAAAGCCTGCGGCATAATTGCCGCGGCCGCCATGCATGAACTGGCGGCCCTGGTAAGAACCGCGGCGGCAGGCGGCGGGGGCCCGGTAAAGATAGCTCTGGCCGGGGGCCTGATGGGAAACATTTTCTTCAGGGAAGGTTTCAAGAAAGCCGCGCGGCGCGCGCTGCCCGGGCGTAAACTTGTATTCACGGCGCCCGCCATCCCGGCCGAAACCGCTACAGCGCGTTTTGCGCTGGAAAGGACGGTATGAGAGAAAGCCTTGTTTTAAAAACGGCGCTGCTCGCCGGCGGGAAAATACTTTCAAAAAAATTCCGCAAAGTAACCTACAGGCTGAAAGGGCGGGCCAACCTTATAACAGAGGCGGACCTGGCGGCCCAGGCGGCGGTGATACGCGTGATAGGCCGGGCTTTCCCCGACGACGGTTTTATGGCGGAAGAAAGCCCGTTAAAAGAAATGCCCAACGGACGTTTATGGATAATAGACCCGCTGGACGGAACCACTAATTACGCCCACGGCTTTCCGGCGGCGGCGGTCTCTATCGCTTTTTCCAAAGACGGGGTTGTAAAAGCCGGCGGGGTTTTTGACCCGTTCAGGAAAGAACTTTTCCTGGCGGAAAAAGGCAAAGGCGCCCGCCTCAACG
>MGVB01000108.1 GCA_001800275.1 Elusimicrobia bacterium RIFOXYA12_FULL_57_11 | reverse complement strand
AGCCGTAAGGGCGCTATAGTCGAGATTGGTTTCGACGGCAGCCTGGCCGCCGCCAAAGCCGACCTGGAAGTCCTTGCCAAGGAGCTGGCCATGCAGAGCGTGGCGATGGCGCCCAAGTTCCTGCGCCGTGAAGAGGTTGACGCCGACGTGGTGGCCAAGGAACGCGAAATCTACCGCGCCAAGATGGCGCAGGACGAAGAGGATGCCAAAGCCCGGGCCGCGGAACTGGGCAAGCCCTATAAGGTTAAGCCCCCCGAGGCCATAGAGAAAATGCTGGAGGGACGTATCACCAAGTATTTCCAGGAATCCTGCCTGTTGGAGCAGGCTTCGATCCGCGACTCCAAGGTTACGGTAGCGCAGGTTGTAAAGAACCTCTCGGCCAAACTGGGCGGCAACGTAGTAGTGAAGCGCTTCAACTGTTACCTTGTGGGCATAGAATAAAAGCCGCGATCCGGGGGGCGCTTGCGCCCCCCCGTTCCGGTCTCCGCAGCTAAAAGGGGTCAATATGTACAAGCGCGTCCTCCTTAAACTTTCGGGCGAAGCGCTGGGCGCTTCCGGCGACAGCCGTTCCATCAGCCCCGCCTCCCTCACCTATATCGCAAAAGAGATCGCCAAGGGGCGGCGCAAAGGGACGCAGCTGGCCATAGTGGTCGGCGGCGGCAATATCTGGCGCGGCGCGCGCGACGGCCACGGGATGATAGACCGTGTTACCTCCGACAATATGGGCATGCTGGCCACCATCATCAACGCCATGGCGCTGCAGTCCGCCCTGGAGCATGAGGGCGTTTCCACCCGCGTGCAGACGGCTATCGAAATTTCCCGCCTGGCCGAACCGTTCATCCGGCGCCGCGCCATGCGCCACCTTGAAAAGGACCGCGTAGTGATTTTCGCCGGAGGCAGCGGCAACCCTTATTTCACCACCGATACCGCCGCGGCCCTGCGCGCCGCCGAAATAAATGCCGACGTGATTTTCAAGGCTACGCAGGTGGACGGGGTTTACACTGGCGATCCCAAGAAAGACCCCGGGGCCAGGCTGATAAAAGACATAACCTACATGTCCGCCATCAGTAAAGGCCTTAAGTTCATGGATGCCAGCGCCCTCACTTTATGCATGGAGAACCATATTCCCATCCTCGTTTTCAACCTGCACAAAACCGGCAATATCCGCAAGGCCATGGCCGGCGAGAAAGTGGGTACCGTTATCCGCCAGGGCTAAGTTATGGAAGATAAAATCTCCCTCGCTATGCGCCAGCACCTGCAGGCTGCCACAGCCCTTGAGGCGGATACTTCCGCCATAAAGGCCATAGCGGCAGCTTTGTCCGCGGTAGCGCTGGGCAACGGCAAGATACTTATCTGCGGCAACGGCGGTTCCGCCGCCGACAGCCAGCATATAGCCGGCGAATTCGTGGGCCGCTTCAAGAAAGAGCGCCGCGCCATCGCGGCCGTGGCCCTTTCCACGGATACCTCTATCCTTACGTGCATAGGCAACGACTACGGTTTTGACAGCGTTTTTGCGCGCCAGGTTGAGGCTCTTGGCCGGCGGGGTGACGCGCTTCTCGCTATTTCCACTTCCGGTTCCAGTCCCAACGTTCTGAGTGCGGTAAAGAAGGCCCGGGAACTGGGCCTGCTTACCATAGGTTTTTCAGGGAAAAACGGCGGGGCCATCCTTCCGTACTGCGACCTGTCTTTTCTTGCGCCGGCAGAAGATACCGCGCGGGTGCAGGAAATGCATATCCTTGCCGCCCACATCATCTGTGAGCTGGTGGAAGACTTCGTGACGGCCGGGGAACGGAAAACACCTTAAACTTTCCCGCGCCTCAATCCGCTATTTAAATATAATATAATTAGGTTGCCTGACGGGGGTTAATCCCGTTGCGGGCACAGGAGGATATTTCATGGCGGATTCATCTATTGCCGATATTATTTCCGAAGCGGAAATGGAGATGCTGGAGAAGGTGGAGAAATTTAAAAAGGAACTTACCTCGCTGCGCACGGGCAGGGCTAACCCTCAGCTTTTAGATTCCGTTATGGTGGAATATTACGGTGCCAAAGTGCCTTTGAAGCAAATCGCCGCCGTTTCTATTCCCGAGCCGCGTACCCTTGAGGTCCGTCCCTGGGATGCCGGTGCCGTTGACGCCGTTGAGGCCGAGCTTATGAAGATGGATTTCGGGTCCTCTCCCTCCCGCAACGCCGGGGTTATCCGGATAAACCTCCCCCCTATGACGGAGGACCAGCGCAAGAAGATGGTGAAGATAGTTCATACCATGGGGGAAGACTCCCGGGTGCAGCTGCGCAATGTCCGCCGCGAAGTGCTTGAAAAAATAAAAAAAGCGCAAAAATCCGGAGAGGTCACGGAAGACGATTTCGAGCGCTATGAAGTGGAAGTGCAGAAGCACACGGACGCTTACGTGAAGAATATTGAGGGTGTGGTGGCCGCGAAGGAAAAAGAGCTGCTTACTCTGTAAAAGATGTTCAGGCTGCGGGGTGATGCCGCGCAGGGCGTTTTTGCGCACCGCGGCAGGGCGCACCAACTTTACTATGCCCGTTCTTAAGACTACTACAAATAAGCCTGATCTGACCCGCCTGCCGGGGCATGTGGCCATAATCATGGACGGCAACCGGCGTTGGGCGAAGAAACGCGGTCTGCCGGCGCTCGCGGGCCATCGCGCGGGGGTGGCGTCGGTTCACGCCGTGGTGCGCGCCGCCAGCCGGGCCGGGATAAAAGCGCTGTCTATTTACGCTTTCTCAACGGAGAACTGGAGCCGCTCAAAACTTGAGGTAACGGCGCTGATGTTCCTCCTGAAAAAAACTATTACGGAGTATGCGGATGAGCTGGACAGGGAAGGTATACGTCTTATGTTCAGCGGCCGTGTGGACGAACTCCCTAAATACGCCCGTTCGGCGCTGCGCGCGGCAGAGGTCCGCCTGCAGGGAAATTCCGGCATGGTGCTGAATATCGCCCTGAACTATGGCGGTCGACAGGAGATACTGGACGCGGCTAACCGTGCCCTGGCCTGCGGCCTTAAGGTCCTGGACGAGAAGAAACTTTCCTCGCTCCTTTATACCAACCCCCTGCCGGACCCGGACCTGCTGATACGAACCTCCGGTGAGATGCGTATTTCCAATTTCCTGCTCTGGCAGACGGCGTACTCCGAGTTTTATGTGACCGATACTCTCTGGCCGGATTTCAGGGAGAACGAACTGATGAAGGCGCTGGCGGCCTACCAGGAGCGGGAAAGAAGGAGAGGAACCTGATGCTTTTGCCCAGAATTATGACGGCATTGTTCGGTATTCCAGCCGTAGTGTTGCTTATCCGGGCGGGTGGCCCGGCGTACACGGTCTTCGTGTTTACCATAATTTTTATTTCGCTTTACGAGTACGCGACCCTTATGAAGATGGGCGCCAAGCCCGTGCAGACGCCTACGCTTTTCCTGTTCGGCATGCTGCTGCCGGCGGCGCTTTATTTCGACCACTATTGCGCGGCACAGGCCGGCGGAGATAATTTTACCGGCTTTTTCCTGGCTTTGACGGTGATCGGCGTAATGACGTACGAGCTGTTCACCGCCAGGAAATACCTTGAGCGCATAGGGCTTACCCTGCTGGGTATCTTCATGATCTCATGGTGCATGTTCCACCTTATCGCCATACGCGCCCTGCGCCCCGAAGGCATGATTCTTACCTTCATGCTCATCATAACCGTGTGGGTTATGGATACCGCGGCCTATTTTTTCGGCAAATCCCTCGGAAAACGGCAGTTGTCCTCTATAAGTCCCAAAAAAACGTGGGAAGGGGCAGCCGCCGGGTTCATTGCCGCCGTGGCGACTTCCCTGGCTATTGCCAGGCTTTCCGGAGGCCTTGTTTCCCCCTATTTCGCCGCGGGGGCCGGCGTGCTGATAGGCGTTTTTGGCCAGCTCTCCGATATTGCGGAATCCATGCTTAAGCGTGCGGTAGGCGCCAAGGATTCTTCCAATCTCCTGCCGGGGCATGGCGGGATACTGGACCGCTTTGATTCTTATATTTTCCTCGCTCCCGTGATTTACTATTACGCGGTGTTCTCCCGATAAATGAAAAACGTAGTCATATTGGGTTCAACCGGCTCTATAGGCGTAAACGCGCTCCTTGCCATAAAAAAGCTGGGCCCTGCCTGGAGGGCTTTAGGTTTGACGGTAAATTCCAACCTGAAGCTGCTGCGCCGCCAGATCCGGGCGTTCGGCCCGGCTTATGTTTCAGTATTCGATTATGCCGCCTGGAAAGAATTCAGCGGGGATATTCCGCGCGGGGTCCGTCTCCTTCCCCCTGGTGTGGAAGGGCTTGCGGCCATGGCTTCTTTGCCCGAGGCAAATATAGTTCTCAGCGCGGTCAGCGGTGCGGTGGGCCTTGCCCCCCTGCTTGCGGCTATACGCGCTTCAAAGCATATCGCCTTGGCCAACAAAGAACCGATAGTCATGGCTGGAGACCTGATAGTGCAGGAAGCCCGGCGCTGGCAGGCCACTATAATTCCCGTGGATTCCGAACCGTCGGCTATTTTCCAGTGCCTGGCCGGAATAAAACCCGGAACTTACAATGAAGTTGTGAGGCGGGTTTTCCTTACGGCTTCGGGCGGGCCATTCTATTCGGTTAAAAGATCTCTGGCTGACATAACCCCCGCCCAGGCCCTTAAGCATCCCCGCTGGAAAATGGGCCCCAAGATAACCGTAGATTGTTCCACGCTTATGAATAAAGGACTGGAGGCTATAGAGCTTCAGCATCTTTTTTCCCTGGAGGTCTCAAAGATACAGGTGCTGATACATCCGCAATCGGTAATTCATTCAGGTGTTGAATTTAAGGACGGCTCCGTACTGGCCCAGATGTCGAATCCCGACATGAGGCTGCCGATACAGTACGCTCTTACCTGGCCGGAGCGGGTGAGCTCGCCGGTAAAGCCCCTGGATTTCGTGAAGCTTGCGCGGCTTGATTTCCTTAAACCGGATTTCGCCCGTTTCCCCTGCCTGGAACTGGCTTTGTGTGCGGCTAAAAAAGGCGGCATCCTTCCCGCGGCCCTTAATGCCGCCAACGAGGTTGCGGTAAAGCTCTTCCTGGAAGGCACGCTGCGGTTCACCGATATCCCCCGTGTGATCGAGCGCGTGCTCTCTGCGTGCGGCCCGGTTTCCAGGCTTACCCTGGCGGGTGCGGTTGAAGCGGACAGTTGGGCGCGTCAGCGGGCGTCTGCAATAGCGGAAAATGTAAAAAAGAGGTAGCAATGATCATCTCGATAATCGCGGTTTTGTTCACGTTCGGCCTGGTTATTTTCCTGCACGAGTTTGGCCATTTCCTGGTTTGTAAGCTGTCCGGCATAAGAGTAGACGCGTTCTCCTTCGGCTTTGGCAAAGAGCTTCTGGGCTTTACCCGGGGCGATACGCGTTATTCTGTAAGACTGATACCTCTTGGCGGCTATGTCAAGCCGGCCGGGGAAGATATTGAGGAGGTTTCCGCCGAGCAGGAAAAATTGCTTGAGAATTCCAAGTCCTCGGCCCTGTTAGAAAATAGTAACCAACCGGCCGCCGAAAAAACCGACAGGATCCCGGTTAAGGCTGAAAATACCGAATTGCCCTCTTATATGTATTTCGCCAAGCCCTGGTACGTGCGGCTCGGTGTGGTCATGGCCGGGCCCACGATGAACTACCTGCTTGCGTTCATCCTTTTTTCCGGAGTGATACTGGGTGTCGGGGAGCCTGTTCCTTCTTCCGAGCCGGTTATATCTGAAATAACTGCCGGGTACCCGGCCGAACTCGCCGGGCTTAAAAACGGCGACCGTGTACTTAAAATAAACGGGACGGCCGTGGCTACCTGGGAGCTCATGGCAAAAACCATCCACGCAAATCCCGGGCGCGAGATCTCTGTGCTTTACCGCCGTGCGGCCGAGGAACGGACAATAAAACTGATTCCCCGCGCCGCTCCGGATGGCGCCGGGCGCGGGGTAATCGGCATTGCCCCCGGGGTTTCGTATAACAGCGTCCCGGTTTTTAAAGGCCTGGCCATGGGCCTGCACCAGTGCTGGTACTGGACAGCGTTTACGGTAAAAACGCTGGCTTCAAATATCAGCAAACGCGAGAAGCCTGATCTGGCGGGTCCCATAGGTATAGTCAATATCGTCAGTAAAGCCGCCCACACCGGCGCGGCTGACCTGGTTTTTCTTATCGGACTGATCTCCGTGGCGGTCGGTTTTTTCAACCTGCTGCCGATTCCCCTGTTGGACGGCGGCTGGGCCGTGCTGTTCCTGTTCGAGGGTATTTTCAAGCGCCGTATAACCCCGGTAATTATGAAGTATGTTAACGGCGCCGGGATAGGGCTGCTTATGTCTATCCTGCTGTTTGCCACCTACAGCGATATTATGCGGATAAAGACTTCCCACGACGCGAAAAAAGCTGCGGCTACCACACAAGAAGGCTTGGATGAGACCTCTAAGCAATTCGGTATCGCCCTGCCGGTCAAGGACAAGTAATATGGGTTGTGCCTGCGGCGACAAACTGCGCAAGACCCGCAAGGTGAAAGTGGGCCGTTTTACCATAGGCGGCCTGAGCCCTGTGTCGGTTCAGTCCATGTGCAACACGAATACCCGTGACCTCAAGGCCACCGTAGACCAGATCCGCCGCCTGGAAGAGGCGGGCTGTGAAATTATCCGCGTGGCGGTGCCCGATATGGAAGCCGCCTTTAATTTAGGCCGTATCAAGCGCGCCATTTCTATTCCCCTGGTGGCGGATATTCACTTTGACTGGCGCCTGGCGGTAGAGGCCGTGCGCCAGGGTGTGGACAAAGTGCGCATCAACCCCGGGAACATAGGGGAACGGGACAGGGTTAAGGAAGTGGTTAAAGCCTGCAAAGCGGCCGGCGTCGCCATACGCGTGGGCGTGAATGCAGGTTCGCTTAAGGCTTTAAAGGACAATCCAAAGCCGCGCTGGGCCCCGGAGGAATGGGCCCGCCAGATGGTGAAAGAGGGGCTGGATGAAGTCCGTGCGCTGGAGCGGCTGGACTTCCGCGATATAGTGGTTTCATTGAAGGCCGACGATATCGAGCGCACCGTGCTGGCCAATGCGGCCTTTGCGGCCAAGTCGGATATTCCCCTGCACCTGGGAGTCACCGAAGCTGGAAGTTCCCTTGCGGGTACCGTGAAGTCCGCCCTTGGCATAGGCCTGCTGCTGCGGCAGGGGCTCGGCGATACCGTGCGGGTTTCCCTTACGGAGGACCCGGCAATGCAGGTGCGGGCCGCTTATGAGATACTCAAGAGCCTTGGTCTGCGCCAGTACGGCCCGGACCTGGTGGCCTGCCCCACCTGCGGCCGCTGCCAGGTAAACGTAGGCAAGGTTATACACGAACTTGAAGACCGTATTTATTCCGACGCCAATCTTCGGGAAAAATCCGAAGGCCTTAAGATAGCCATTATGGGCTGCGTGGTAAACGGACCGGGAGAGGCCCGCTCGGCCGATTTCGGCGTGGCCGGCGGTAAAGGCCGCGGCATCTGGATCGAAAAAGGCAAACAGATAAAAGTTATAAGAGAAGCTGAATGGGTGAACGAGGTTATTCGCAAGATCAGAAACTCGAAATAATTTGCAAAGGACATCCCGAATGAAACTCTCAGGCTATTTTCTCCCGACTTTGCGCGAAGCTCCCCAGGACGCCGACAACGTGTCGGTGAAACTGATGCTCCGTTCCGGCATGATACGCAAACTCGCCAGCGGTATATACGAGTGGCTGCCTGTCGGCCTGCGGGTGCTGAGAAAGATAGAGAATATAGTGCGCGAGGAGCTTGACCGCGCGGGCGGCCAGGAAGTCTGGCTGCCGGTGATACAGCCCAAGGAACTCTGGATGGAAACCGGCCGCTGGCAGGTTTACGGCAAAGAACTGCTGCGCATCACGGACCGCAAAGATTCCGAGTTCTGCTTCGCCCCCACGGCCGAAGAGGTTATAACCAACATGGTGCGCCGGGACGTCAGTTCGTACCGGCAGCTGCCCATGCTGCTCTACCAGTTCGGACTTAAGTTCCGCGACGAAATAC
>MGVB01000107.1:7673-7931 GCA_001800275.1 Elusimicrobia bacterium RIFOXYA12_FULL_57_11 | reverse complement strand
TTGAAATCTTTGGATCGTTTTTGCATCTATAGGGAAGATTCGAGTCCTTAACTTAAAAGGAGCACCGTATGCTGGAAAAATTTCCCTTGTTTTCCAACCTTCCCCAGGAGCATTTGATGCGCCTGGAAGCTATCTCTAAGGAGATCCAGGTCAAAAAAGGATCGGTCCTTTTTTCTCCGGGGGATGCGACACGGGGCTTTTTTGCGGTGCTGGACGGAGCGGTTCGGGTCTACAGGGTCTCTCTCAAGGGTAAAGAGA
>MGVB01000107.1:0-7466 GCA_001800275.1 Elusimicrobia bacterium RIFOXYA12_FULL_57_11 | reverse complement strand
AAGCGGATGCGACAGATAAGCCCGTGCGACTACCTTCGTTAGAGAGCACGGGTACCCTATAGAAGGGGTTCAGTGAACGGTTGCGGCTCAATGCCGCAATAGTGAACGACGAAGGGGAGCTTAGCTCCCCTCGTGGAGCACCGGCCGTCACCGCTTAAAGGCCGGCGTTAATCGTCCGCCTGAGGCGGATGCGACAAATGCCCAGTTGGCGCAGCGGTAGCGCGTTCCCTTGACATGGGAAAGGTCACAGGTTCGATCCCTGTACTGGGCACCAGTTTTAAATGGTTTGGCAGTAAATCTGAGCGCCCGTTAGCGCCGTCCGCCAGCAGGCGCGGGAAACCGCCCGGGCGGATATTTTTTTAGCGGCAAGGGCGGCGCGCGGCAAAGGCAAATATGGCAGAAGACAACAACGCTGAAATACTGCATAAAATGCGCCATTCACTGGCCCATGTTATGGCCCAGGCGGTGGCCGAACTTTTTCCCGGTGTTAAATTCGGCATAGGGCCCGCGATCGACAACGGTTTTTATTACGATTTCGACCTGGAACACCGCTTTGTGCCGGAAGACCTGCCGGTGATAGAGAAAAAAATGAAGCAGATCCTGGGCGCCGCGTATAAGTTCGAGCGCACGGAGCTGCCCCGAGCCGAGGCCCTTAAGCACTTTGCGGACAAGGGTGAAAAATATAAAGTGGAGCTCATCAACGACCTGCCCGAAGGCAGCGTTATCAGCATCTATAAGAACGGTCCTTTCGAGGACCTCTGTAAAGGCCCCCATGTAGAGCACACCGGCAAGCTTAAGGCTTACAAGCTTGTTTCAATAGCCGGCGCTTACTGGCGCGGCAGCGAAAAGAACCCCATGCTGCAGCGCATTTACGGCGTGGCCTTCCAAACCCCCGACGAGCTTAACGCCTACCTCAAGCAGCAGGAAGAGGCCGCGAAGCGCGATCACCGCAAGCTTGGAAAGCAGCTGGACCTTTACAGCATAAACGAAACCGTAGGTCCCGGCCTGGTGCTGTGGCACCCCAACGGCGCGCGTATCCGCCACGAAATAGAGACCTACTGGAAGAACGAACATTTTAAAGGCGGCTACGACCTGGTGAATACCCCGCATATAGGCCGCGCCGGTCTGTGGGAGACTTCCGGCCACCTGGGTTTCTACAAGGACTCCATGTACGCCCCCATGGACATCGACGGCATAGAGTATTACGCCAAGCCGATGAACTGCCCCTTTCATATCGAAATTTACCAGAGCAAGTCACGCTCCTACCGCGACCTGCCGCTGCGGTGGGCGGAGCTCGGCACGGTGTACCGTTTTGAAAAAGCCGGCGTGCTGCACGGCCTAATGCGTGTGCGCGGCTTTACCCAGGATGACGCGCACATAATTTGTACGCCCGAGCAGATAGAGGCGGAAACCATAGAGGTGCTGCGCTTCAGCATGAATATCCTTAAGACCTTCGGCCTTAAAGATATAAAAGCCTACCTGGCCACCCGGCCCGAGGGCGCCGTGGGCGAGCCCGCCCGCTGGGAAGAGGCGCAGAAGAGCTTGCGCGCCGCCGCCGACAAGGAAGGCGTGCCCGTAGAGCTCGACGAGGGAGGCGGCGCCTTCTACGGCCCCAAGATCGACCTTAAAGTGAAGGACAGCATAGGCCGCGAATGGCAGATGAGCACCATCCAGTTCGACTTCAACGAGCCCGAGCGCTTCAAGATGGAATACACCGGCGCCGACGGCGCCAAGCACCGCCCGTACATGGTGCACCGCGCGCTTATGGGTTCGCTGGAGCGCTTCTTCGGCGTGCTCATAGAGCATTACGCCGGTAACTTCCCGCTGTGGCTGGCCCCCGTGCAGGCCAAGGTTATAAATATCAGCCAGGAAGACGAAACCTACGCCCGCGAAATAGAGACCAGGCTTAAAGCCGCGGGCCTGCGCGTAGTTACTGACCTTGGGCACAGCACGCTGAACGCCAAGGTGCGCGACGCTTCGATGGAAAAGACACCCTACCTTGTGGTAGTGGGCAAAAAAGAGCGCGAAGCCGGCACGGTTACCCTGCGCCTGCGCGGGGGGAAGAGTGTTTTCGGCGTAAATACCGCGGAGCTGGCGGAAAATCTGCGCAGGGAAATGGCGGAAAGGCTGCTTAATGGAGTGTATGCCTGAGAAAAAAAACGCGTTAGCGCTGCTGCTGCTGCTGGCCTTCTCCCCGCCGGTCCGGGCCCAGGTAATGGCCTCGCAATTAAGCGAGGATGAGGCCGCCTTTCAGAACATAGCCGCGCTGTACGAAACGGCTACTGACCGTTCCGCCGTAGTGGAATCCTTCCGGAAATTCCTTAAGCAGTACCCTAAAAGCCGCCGCGCGCCCGACGCCGTTTTTATGCAGGGTTCCGCCCACATGGCCAAAGGCGTGGAGATACTGCGGCAGGAGAAAAATTCCAAACTTGTCTCCGAGGCGCGCGCCCTGGTGGGGGCCAACGCGGCCGCCCTGGCCGAACTGAAGGCCGCGGTGGAGGAGTTCTCCTCCGTGGAGAAGGATGGAAATAAAAGCGGGCTTGAAGCGTCGGCCCAGTACCGCATGGGGGAAGCTTATTATAACAGCGGGAACTGGGACCGGGCGCTGAAAGAATTTTTGAAGGTAGAGGACAAGTACCCGAAAAGCTACATCGTTCCCGAAAGTCTGCTGGGCGCGGTGTACGCTAACATCGCCCTTGGCCGGTACCCGGCAGCCCAGGCCACCCTGTTTAGGCTGGAGGAGACCTGGCTGCCATATGCGCGCGAGCCCGCCATGGTTTTCGCCAAGGCCGTAATCGAGCTGAACCGTAAGAATTACCCGGCCGCGCAAAAACTGTTCGCGCAGCTGTCAACGCCGGAGGCCCGGTTTTTCCTGGGCAAGGCGTACCTGTACGAGGGCCGCACTTACGTGGCCGCTTCCACTTTCCAGAAACTTATAGCCGATTTCCCCGAAGCCGATTTCCGCGAGGAAGCCGAATTCCTGGCGGCCGATTCTTTTTTCCACGCGCGCGACTTTGACGGAGCCATTTCCAAGTACCAGGATTTCATCAAGAAATACCCGCACTCAAAACTTTATAGCGCCGCCGTGTTCCGCATCGGGGCGTCGCAGTTCAATAAAAATGATTACCCGAGTTCCCGGTCCAATTTCCAGGCCGTTATAGACCGCGACCCGCGCGATTTCTTTGCCCCGCTGGCGCAGTTCTTTATAGCGGAGTCGTACCTTGAGAACAAGCAGACGCGCGACGCGCTTTTTGCCTATACCAAAGTTACCACCGCCTACGGGGGCTCCTCCGTGGCGCCCGCCAGTCATTACAAAATGGCCTGGTGCCAGTACCTGCTGGGCGACAACCTGCAGGCGGTCAGCGCGCTGGACAGTTTCCTTATGCTTTACCCTTCGGATTCCCTGGCCAAGAACGCGCATTATCTTAAAGGCATAGCCCTGCTGGATCTTAAAAAGACCAGCGAGGCCCTGCGCGCTTTCCAGAACGCCGTGGACCTGTCTCCCTCCAGCGAAGTGGCCGAACAGGCGTTGTTCATGATACTGCGGGCCGAATACACCCGCGGCAATTTCAACAGTATCCTTACCTCGTACCAGTTTATTTTCAAGCACCTGCCCCCGGCGGGTTCCAAGTGGCGGGCGCTCAGCCTGCTGTACGTGGCCGAAGCCTATATGGCCATAAACCTGGTGGAGGACGCCCGCAATATTTATAACACCATAGCGCGCATCTACCCCAACGATGTGTCCACGCTGTACGCGCAGGAAGGCCTGGTGTGGTGCCACTCGCTGGCCGGCGACACCGAAGCCGCGGCGCGCGCCCGGGAAAAACTTAAGACGCTGAAGGCCGCGTTCCCCGACGCGGAGCAGCCCGGCGGCGAGGACGCCCTGGCCCTGGCCGACAGCCACTTCAACCGCAAGGATTACGAAAAATCTTTCCAGTTGTACGAGGCCTTCGCCTCCGAACAGCCAGCAAGCCCGTACGCGGCCGCCGCGCTTTACCGCGCCGGGCTGTCCCTTTACCGCCTGCGCTATTACAGCCAGGCGGTGGATACCTGGAGCCGCATTTTCCCCAAGTATCCCGCCGCCCCGGAAACCGAGCCGGCCGATTTCCAGATAGCCGATATCCTGTTCCGCGCCCAGAAATACACGGAGGCGGCCGCCGCCTACGAGCGCATTCTCGCCCGCTATCCCAAAAGCCAGCAGCTGCCGCTGGCCTGGCTGCGCATGGCTCAGGTGCGCTACAGCCTTAACCAGGATGCGCAGGCCCTGGATCAGGCCAGGCTGGCGGTCTCAAATTTCCCAAAAGCCCCGGAAGCCATGGACGCTTTCGACCTTGCCGAAGCCGTGTTCGACCGCAGCCCGGGCCTGGACTTTACCGCCTGGCTGGGGGGGCTTGCCGCCATTACCCCGCCCGACCGCACCTCGGGGGAAGCGCTGTTCCGCCTGGGCCGCCGCCTGTTCGAAAAAAAAGATTATGCCGGCGCCGTGGACAATCTTAAAAAATTCAGCTTAAACTATATAGACCACCCCGCCATCAAGGACGCGCAGTTCTACCTGGGCGAGGCCTACTTCCAGTCGGGCGACATGGATAACGCCGCCGGCGTATTTGACCGGTTCACGCGCAATTACCGGGACGCCAAGGAACACCCGGTGGGCCTTTTCCGCCTGGGCAACGCTTATTACAACCAGAAAAAGCACGAAGAGGCAGCCGAGGCCTACGCCAAACTGGTGGCGCTGTACCCCGAAAGCGAATACATCAAGCCCGCCCTTTTCAACCTGGCCCTCTGCTATAAGACCATAGGGGCGGTGGACAAGGCCGAGGCGGCTTACCGCAAATATTACAACCTTACCGGCAAGACGGACGACTCGCTGGGCGCCCTGTGGGAGATCTTTAATATCCAGAAAACGCGTGGAGATCTTTCCGGCGCGCTCAAATCCCTTACCCAGATTTACGGCGAAGCGGAGGGCAAGGAAGACGGACTGGAAGCCATGTACTACATGGGCGAGATCAGCTACGATAACCGCCAGTTGGAAGAGGCGCGCGATTACTGGGAGCGCCTGGGCAAACAGGAACCGCTGCACAGCGCCTGGCGCCTGCAGGGGCTGGTAAAGCTGGCCGAAATTTACGAAGCCGAGAAAAATTATGCCGAGGCCGCGCGCGTGTACGAAGACATCTCCCGCAACTCGCGCAAGCCGGAATTTGCCGCCGCCGCCGCCGAAAGGGCCAAGTCCCTGCACTCCATGAGCCGCGCGGCGGCGCCGGGCGCCAAGCCCGCAGGCCAGGCCGTGCCCGCGGGCCTGCCGGGCATGAGCCCGGAGCCCGAGCAGGAACCGGAACCCGCGCAGGATACGCAGGCCGAGCCGGAAGCCGTGCAGGCTGAACCGGAACCCGTGCAGCAGGCGGCGCCCGCGGCCGTAAAACCGGCGGCCGTAAAGAAAAAAGCGCCCGCGAAGAAGAAAGCCGCCGCGGCGCGCTAACGCTGCCGCTGCGGTTAATTAATACCTGGAGAAACTAATGGAAAACATCAACTACCTCGCTATTTTAAAAGAAAGTTTTACCCTTATAATCCTGTTGTTCTGCTCGGTCTTGTCCGTTACCTTCGCCTTCGAGCGCTGGTGGTTTTTTCGCAAGGCCCGCCTTAAAAAAGTGGACGAGTTCCTGGCCCATATAAGCGGTATGCTTAAAGACGGCAAAATAGATAAAGCGCTGGAGTATACCTCAAAGATAGATTCGCCCCTTTCCCGCCTGTTCCACTACGCTCTTGAGCACCGCGAGATGCCCCGCCGGGACCTGGAAGAGCTGCTGGCCACCAAGCGGCAGGAAGAGCGCCTGAGCCTGGAGAGGAACCTGGGCGTGCTGGGGACCATGGGCAATATCGCCCCGTTCATCGGTCTTTTCGGCACCGTGGTGGGTATAATAAAAGCTTTCCGCGACCTGGCGCTTTCCGGCACCGGCGGCCCCACGGTGGTGGCCAAGGGCATAGCCGAGGCGCTGGTGGCCACGGCGGGCGGCCTTGCGGTGGCCATTCCCGCGGTGATAATTTACAACTACTTTATGCGCAGGACTAAAGTTATCTCCAGCGAGCTGGAAATCTTTTCCGCGCGGCTGGTGATAATGATAGGCAGCAAATAACGGCCCGGCAAATAAATTATGGGCATGTCATCCGGCGGTTCAGAAGATCCTATTACGGACATCAACCTTACGCCCCTGGTGGACGTTTCGCTGGTGCTCGTTATAATTTTCATGGCGGTAGCCCCGTTCGCTATACAGGCGGGAATAAAGGTGCTGCAGTCCAAGGCGAGCGCACAGGTGGGGAAAGTTTCCATGTCGGAAAGCGTGCAGGTGAAACTTACTAAAGACGGCCTGCTTACACTTAATGGCCGTGCGCTTGCGCGGGAAGATTACCCCGCGGCCGTGGGCACCGCCCTGCTTAAAAGCCCGGACAAATTTGTGATAGTAAAGGCGGACACCGATAATAAGGTGGGCCAGGTGGTAGGCCTGCTGGATGACGCCAAACAGGCCGGCGCGCTCAAAATGGCGTTGATGCGCAACTGAAAAACATTTAAATTTTGACTATGTCCTTTAAAGTGGAAAACGACGACAGCATAATGGCCGGCATAAACGTGGCACCGCTGGTGGACGTGTGTCTTGTGCTGGTGATAATTTTCATGGTTACCGCCCCGCTGCTTTCCGACCCGGCGTTAAAAGTGAACCTTCCCCTGGCCAAAACGCAGGAAGGCGAAGAAAAAGATAAAGTTACCGTTACCATTTCCGCCGGCGCAAAATACGCCGTGAACGAAAAAATATTCACCGAGGTGGCGCCCATGCTGGCCGGGGTGGAGGATACGCTGAAGAACGGCCCTTCGAAAATGGTGGTGATAAAGGCCGACGCTGAAGCCGCTTACGGGGTGCTTACCGACGTTATGCGGCGCGCCAAGGACGCCGGCGCCACGGGTATCACCATTGCCACCGAGCAAAAAGGAAAAAAACGACACTAGGCTTATGTCTTACCGCGGCAACAGCACGATAACTTATCCCCTGGCGGCCTCAATAGCCTTCCACGCGCTGTTCCTGTTGGTGTACGTGTACTTTACGCTTATCCGCCCTGAAACCAGGAATATAGTGCTGAACAATGTGGACCTGATCCTGCAGGATAAAGAGGCCGCCGTGCGCAAGGAACAGAATAAAACTCTTAACTTCCTTAAACTGGCGCTGCCGCAGATGCCCAAGGTAATAGCCCCCGAAATCCCCAAAATGCCCACGCTCGCCCCCATGGACATAAAGGCCCCCGAGCATACGCGCAAAGCGCTGGACCTGCCCCAGAAGCTTGCCGAGCGCGACGGCCGGCTGACGGCGCCGGATAAACTGGAAATGGACGCGGGCCGTAAACTGGAGGCCGGGCCAAAGGACGCCGGCCTGGAAATGCGCTCCGGGCGGGGGGCGCAGGCACTGGCCCCGCGCATAGAG
>MGVB01000106.1:6843-8061 GCA_001800275.1 Elusimicrobia bacterium RIFOXYA12_FULL_57_11 | reverse complement strand
CACTGACGCGGTTAAAAACCTCTCATTGCTGCTGCGGCGCGGCGCGGAAATAAAGCCGGAAAAACTGGACGCACTGGCAGCCGAGATGAAAAAGTTCAACGACAAAGTGAAAAACGCCCTTGGCACGGACATACTGGCCCAGGCCGCGGCTGAAGAATTAACCGCCGAAAACCGCGCGCGCACCGCCGCGGCGGCTGCCGCGCTGCACGCCCTGCGGATCAAACTGCAGGCGCACTACGCGCGGGAAGGCGGTGTTTACCCCGCCGATCTTGCCGCGCTGCCCGGCGGGCCGCACACACTGCACCTGCCGGGCCACGCCCAAAGCGACGCTGTGCGGATAATAGATTCCAAACAATACGACAAGGACATAGCCGCGGCTTCCGGAGACAGCGGCGGCTGGCTGTATTTTTCAAACCCGGGTTCGGCCAATTACGGCATGCTGCTGCTGGACTGCGGCCACAAAGACTCCGAGGGTACCGAATTTTCTAAATACTGACCGGGGGGCGGAACAGATGAACATCCGCGAATACAAACTTATAGCCGTAGTCGGCGTTTCCGAAGACGCCTCGAAATACGGCCACAAAATATTCCGCGACCTGCTTAAAGCCGGATACCCGGTTAAGGGCGTAAACCCGAAGGGGGGATTTGTGCTGGGCAACAATATTTACAGGGAACTGGCCGAACTGGAAATAAAACCGGACCTTGTAATTACCGTAGTGCCGCCTTCCGCCACGGAAAGAGTTATAGAGGCTTGCAACGCCCTGGGGATAAAGACTATCTGGATGCAGCCGGGCAGCGAATCCCCGGCCGCCGTTGAAAAAGCCGGAACCTACAAGATTAAAACGATAACCGCCTGTTTTATGGTGCAAAAAGGAGTCTGGTAGGGATGTGGCAAAAGATCATTAAAGGGCGGCAAGCGGACTACCTGGATTTCATCCGGCTGAAGATGGTGGAAGATCAGGTACTGCGCCGCGGCGTAACCGACGCCCGCGTACTGGACGCCCTGCGCAAAGTTAGACGCCACCTTTTTGTGCCTGAAGGCCTTGTTTCCACGGCTTACGACGACCACCCCCTGCCCATGGATTGCGGGCAGACCGTTTCCCAACCCTGGATAGTAGGGCTGATGACAGAACTGCTGGCACTCAAAGGCGGCGAAAAAGTTCTGGAAATAGGCACAGGCTCCGGTTACCAGACGGCAGTGCTGGCGGAACTGGCCGC
>MGVB01000106.1:0-6799 GCA_001800275.1 Elusimicrobia bacterium RIFOXYA12_FULL_57_11 | reverse complement strand
CCCGCGCGCGGCTTGAAAAACTGGATTACAGCAATATCAGGTTTAAACCCGGCGACGGAGCCGCCGGCTGGCCGGAAGCCGGGCCGTACGACGCCATAATAGTTACCTGCGCGCCCCAGGCGGTGCCACCAAAACTGTACGCCCAGCTAAAAGAGGGGGGGCGGCTGGTAATACCGGCAGGCGCGGAACCGCAGGAACTTAAACTTATAACAAAAACAGCCGCCGGCCAGCGGGAGCGCGCCGTCTGCCAGGTGCGCTTTGTGCCCATGCTTAAAAACCCGGTATGAATACCCTGGCTTTTAAAATATTATGGCGCGCGCTTTTATACCCGTCATTGGCTTTCGCGGCGCTGGCTTTTGTTTTTTTCTGGATCTACGCGCATCCCCGGCGCTACATATCCCCGCGCGAGCCTGAAAGCCTTGGCCTGATACCGGAACGCGTAAGACTTTCCACTACGGACGGAATAAGCCTTGATGCCTGGTTCATACCACACAAGATCTCCGGGAAAACGGTGATAATCTGCCACGGTTACCCCATGGACAAAGGCGACGTGCTGGAGCTCACCCATTTCCTGGCCCGGGACTTCAACCTTCTTTACTTCGATTTCCGGGCTACCGGCCGCAGCGGCGGTTTTTTCTCAACCGGCGGAAAGCGCGAGGTGCGCGATATCGACGCCGCCGTGGCGTTCCTGAAAAGCCGCGGCCTGGCCGGCGGCATAGGCCTGTTCGGGTTTTCCATGGGCGCCGCAACGGTACTGCTCTCTGAAAACCCGGCCATTAAAGCGCGCGCGGCCGATGCCCCCTACGCGGACCTGGCGCAGGAGATGGCCCACATCTTCCGGGGATTCGGCATCTGGCGCAAGCCCTTGCTTGCCGCAATGAAAGCCTGGAGCCTGGTTTTAATGGGCGTCAACATCAATTCCATAAGCCCGGCCCGCAGCGCGGCCGGACTTACAACCCCCGTGTTGCTTATACAAGGCGACGCTGACACGCAGGTTCCGCCGGAAAACGCTTTTAAAATAAAAGCCGCCAGCCCTTCCGCGGAATTGTGGCTGATAAAAGGCGCCGGGCATGGCGAAACCCGGGAAGCGGCCGGCCTGCAATACGAGGAACGCATTGCGGCCTTCTTCGCCAAAAACCTGTAGCGCGCACCTCATTTGCTAGAATTTATATATGGCCGCCATAAAAACCGACAATTTAATAAAGCGCTACACGGAAGTTACCGCCGTCGATGGCGTGTCGCTGGAGATACCCGAAGGGGAAGTATTCGGTCTGCTGGGCCCCAACGGCGCGGGGAAAACCACGCTGATAAGTATGCTGGCCACCCTGGTGCGCCCCACCTCGGGGACCGCGCTGGTGGCCGGCCGGGACATCAACACCCAGCCCCTGGAAGTACGCCGCAACATAGGTATAGTGTTCCAGGAACCCAGCGTCGACGACCTGCTGACCGCCCGGGAGAATCTCTACCTGCACTCCATGCTCTACGGCATGCCCCGCGCCGAGATAAGCCCTGAAATAGAAAAGATGCTGGCCCTGGTTAAACTTTCGGACAGGGCCGACAGCCTGGTTAAAACCTACTCCGGAGGCATGCGCCGCCGCCTGGAAATAGCCCGCGGCCTCATCCACAGCCCAAAAATACTTTTCCTCGACGAACCCACCCTTGGCCTGGACCCGGCCAGCCGCAAGGCCGTATGGAGCCACATAAGGGACCTTAAAGCGGCCCACAACACCACCATTATCCTGACCACCCATTACATGGAAGAAGCCGACAGCCTGGCCGACCGGATAGGCATAATAAACAAAGGCAGAATAATAGAACTGGACACCCCCGCCGCACTGAAGAAAAAAGTAGGACAGGACCTGGTTTTTCTTAAAGGGGCAATAGATGAAACCACGCTCCGGGCGCTGCCCTTCGTAAACAGCGTGGAGCGCGAGAACGGCAGGTACAAGATAGGCATCACAAATTCCGGAGCAAACCTGCAGGCCCTGCTCAACGCCGGCGGCCGCATAGACGAAGTAGAAGTGCGCCGCGTAACTTTAGACGACGTCTTCCTTAAATTCGCCGGCCAGCAGATCAGCGACGACGCCGAAGAAAAAGCCGAAGGCATCTTCGAAAGAATAGCGGTAAACAGGACTATAAGAAAATAGCGGAAGAGATACCCCGTGTGGAGGGGCGCCAGGGCACTTCCCCCGCGTGCCCGTTGCGGATGGGGGGCCCCGCCCATAATTTCCCAGGGGCGGGGGGAAACCACGAAAGGGTTTCCTCTCCCGGGTACGCGGGGGAAGTGCTCTGGCGCCCCGAACCCGTTAAACCTATGCTTAATTTAAACGCCGTTTACGCCCTGCTGCTGCGCGAAGCCAAGATTTTCTTCCGCGAAAAAGAGCGTATCATTTCAATATTAATTTCGCCGCTGCTGTTCCTGTTCGTAATGGGCAAAGGCATGGGTACAGGTACCAGCCCCGTTCCGGGCTACACTTACCAGCAATTCATCTTCCCTGGCATCATGGCCATGGTGATACTCTTCACCTCCATAACCTACGGGCTCTATATAATATGGGACAAACGGCTGGATTTCCTCAAGGAAGTGCTGGCGGCGCCCATTTCAAGGGCCACGCTGTTCGTAGGCAAGTCCCTGGGCGGCATGCTGGGGGCCATAATCGAAACGCTGCTGCTGGTACTTATAGGCGCCCTGTTCATAATTCCACTTAACCCGCTTAAAGTACTGCTTTGCCTGGCGGCCGCTTTTCCGGTTTCCTACATGATAACCAACCTCGGGCTTACTATAGGCGCCAAGATGAAGTCCATGGAAGGCTTCGGGCTGGTAATGAGCTTTCTCACCTGGCCGCTGTTCTTCTTCAGCGGGGCACTGTTCGACCTGGGCGCCGCCGCGCCGTACATCCGGGCTATAAGCCTGTTCGACCCCATCACCTACGCCGTGGACCTGTTCCGCATAATAATGCTGGGCAGCGGCTATTTCTCCGTATGGACCGACCTCGGAGCGATAGCGGTTTTCTGCCTGGCCAGCACAGCCGCAGGCGTAGCAGCCTTCGGCAAGCTGCAGCAGGAAAAATAATACGGGGATTTAATCTTTGGAATTGAGGGCCATGAACCGGACGAAATCGTCCCAGTGGCCGTCGCGCGCCCAGGCAAGCCCATCGTAAAGGGGATCGTAAGCGTCCGGGATATAAATTGACAGCCCGTGGCTTACCTTGTCCTGTGCCCAGTTCTCTATGATAAGGTCGGACTTCATGTACCGCATCACATCGGCGCCCAGCGCCTTAAGGCGCGCGTTCGCGGTGACGGCGCCTGTCAGCTCAATAAAATCATACAGGTCCTTGAATTCAGGTTCCTCGCCGAAGATCTTTGCGTGTTTTTTAGCGTAGCGCAGGGCCCTGGGCTCCGCACGCATAGCCTCAACCACCCATAAGTCCAGCCTGGCGCGGAAAGCGTCCATTTTTGAAAGCCGTATGGCGGATTGCGTAAGCCGGGTCTTCTCGGTGTCGCCGCCGGCCATAAAATAATCGCGGTAGGTACGCACGGTGTTAACAGCGAACTCATCCGCCCCCATGGAAGGCTTTGCGTTCAGCATGCCCAAAAACTGGGCGTAACGCACTACTAAGCCCGGTTCCATTTCTTCCGAGGCCGTAACCGCCTCGGCGTAATTTTTCAACTCATACGCCACAGAGGCCATCTGCATGTTGCAGCCGTCCAGCATAAGGAAATTAACGCCGCCGGAATCCCTTAGCGCGGCGCCTATCTGCGGCGTAGAAAATTCGTGCCCGGTCTCCTCGTCCAGCGAGAACCCCTTGGTGTTATTAAAATCGGGGGCGTTTACAGGGTCCACCGGCTTCCAGCCGTTGCCATGGTCCCACAGCACCAACGCGTAACGGCGAGCCGGGTAGTTAGCCTTGGTCCAGCGGATAAACGCCATCAGTTCTTTCCAATCGCCCATATCCGCCCGCGCGCGGTTATCCAGCACCGGCGAAACAATATTATTCGTGTCAGCGTCCTTCGTTACCAGGTAGCGCCGCACCCCGGTCCAGTCGCCCTCCCCGTGGTCGTCACCTTCCGGCTGGCCGTTCATGCGGCCCATCTCCACCACTATCTTTACCTTGTCGGTGGAGCCCACAAGTTCCAGCTGGTTAACGTCCATGAGGGCCGAACTTTCCAGGTTATTCTTGCCATTAACAAAAAACATTACGGTCCATTCCGCGGCGGGTGCCGGCGGGCGGGGAGCGGGAACTGCCAAAGTTTGCAGGTCGGCCTGCCGGGGGATACCGGTGGGGAAGGGAACCACCGGGCCCGCCTGGGCGGCAGCTGCCAGAACTGACAGGTTAAGTACAGCGGCGGCAAAGGAACAAAACAACATAAACCTCCGTAAATCTACGGTAATACCCGGATATTCTACACACCGGGCAGGCAGGGAACAAGGACCAATGGCCTAAAAAACCACGAACTTTGGGCCCGGGGCTTACCTGAAACCGAACAGGCGCCCCGCGGCATTTTTCTCCTCCGGCAGCAGCAGGCCGGAAAACCACAAAAGCGCGGGAAATGCGGCAAGACAGAAGGCCTTGAAAGCCAGACTTGGCAAAGCGGTAAACGGGGCAAAATAAACCGGCAAGGCACAGACAGCCGCCGCGGCACAAAACCCGGCCAGGCGCCCGAACTCATATGGCACGGCGTAGAACCGCCGGCCGCGCAAGTAGATGAGCACGGTCATTACCAGGTAAGAAACGAACAAAGCCCAGGCGGCGCCGTACATCCCGAACTCCGGGATAAGCAGGAAATTCCCGGCTACGCTCACCGCGGCCCCGGCCAGGGTGACGCCCAGTATAACCCCTGTTTTTTTGGCTATTATCACAGGCGCCAGGAAATTAACATACACCCCGTTGAACAGGTAAGCCGCCAGCACCAGGGGAACGATGCCCAGCCCGGACCAATAGTCTGGATGTATCAGATAAGTTCCCGCAAAGCGCAATTTTGCCAGGTCACCGGTGTAAAAAGCCAGCGCCAGCCACAGCCAGAGGCCGCCGGCGGTGAAATAAGTCAGCACGCGCGCAAATACCGGCCCAGCATCGGAACGCCGGGCGCGCTCTATAAAGAACGGGCGCCAGGCCTGGTCGAACATGCTCACAGCAAGCATCATAAAGATCCCGAGCCTGTAATTAGCCTGGTACACGCCCACTGACGCCGCGTCGGACAGGTGGAGCATTATCGGCCTGTCCAAGACCTGTACCACCATGGCACCCAGGCCGGCCGGCAGCAGGGGGAGGGCGAAAGCCAGCAGGTTTTTCATCACGCCCAGGTCTATGGCGGCACAGGCCTCCCTGAATTCCGGCGCAAGCAGCGCAACGGCCGCGGCGGAGGCAATAATATTGGCCAGGAACACGCTCTCTATGCCCCAGCCCAGGTATTTCAAGAACACCACGTTCAACGCGACATTGATGATTATGGAAGCGGTGCGCACACCCGCAAAGCGCAACGGCCGGTGGCTCATACGCAGGCCGGCAAAGGGGATTATGGCCGCGGTATCCAGCAGCAGTATGACCGCGGAAAAATAAACAAGCCGCGTATATTCCGCGCCCAGGCCCGAGGCATTGGCCCAGAACGGCGCAAAAGCGCACAGCACGGCGGTAAATAACAGCGTTGTAGCCGCCAGGCAGGCAAAGGCGGCCGGGAACGCCCGGGCGCGCTGCTCATAATGGCGCATATACGCCTGGTCCATACCATAGTGATAAACTATATTAAGAACGGCGATATAAGAAAAAACGGACGCCACCACGCCGTACTCCGCAGGCATCAGGTAATGCGTATAAAACGGCAGCAGTATAAAATTCAGCAGGCGGGCACATACCGTGGAGAGGCCGTATATCAGGGATTCTTTGCCAAGCGCTTTAAGGTCTTTAAGCATGTGATACGGCTAATAGTTTAGCAAATGGCGGGGAACGGGCAAATAAGTTATAATTAAAATCTGCAGGCGCGGGTGGGGGGGGGATATGGACAGATTCACGAAAGAACAGGCACCGGACTGCTTCGCGTGCCGGTTCAAAACCAGTTGTTTTTTTAGCAGATTGGACGCCCAGGCCCAGAAAACCTGGACCAGCCTCAGGCTTGCCCGCAAGTTCAAGGAAGAAGAAGAAATTTATACCGAGGCGCAAAAACCCCTGGGCGTTTATACCGTATGTAAAGGCAGGGCAAAGATTTTTTCCACCGATACTAAAGGCCAGCAGATGATAACCTGGATACGGCATCCGGGAGAGACTTTCGGCCATATAGCCCTTTTCGCCGAGAACGAATACGTATGCAACTGCAGGGCCATGGGCGACACCGTGCTGTCTTTCGTAGACAAGAAAAAAATGGAAGATTTCCTGGACAAACACCCCGGGACCTACAAACTTTTCCTGCACAAGATAGCCACCGAAATGCGCGCGCTGCAGATGAAAATGAAGGACACCGCTTACAAACCGGCCCCCTCAAAAGTGGCCAGAGCCCTGCTTAATGCCATCTCCTACAAATCTAAAGACACTTCCACCCCTGCAATACACGGCCTTAAGCGCACGGAAATAGCCGAAATAACCGGCCTTGCCCTTGAAACCGTGGTACGAGCCCTGGCTGAACTGGAAAAGCGCCACATCATAAAGCGCGAACCCAAAGCGATAAAAATACTGGACTACACCGCCCTGGCCAAGATATCCGACCCGCACACCACCCGTAAATAGCGGTTTCCAAAAAAAGAATAAGGGACAGCCAAAACGCGCTGTCCCTTCTTCTTTTAACTTATTTATGGAGGCGAGGGCGG
>MGVB01000105.1 GCA_001800275.1 Elusimicrobia bacterium RIFOXYA12_FULL_57_11 | reverse complement strand
GCCAGTGAAAGTTTGAGTCCAAGGCCATGCGCCGCGCGGACGGCCGCCTTAAGCGTCCCCTTGCCTGAGAGGACGGCGGGTTCCCCGAAAGACGGGAGGCCCGGCACGGCGCAGTACAGTTCATCCGCCCCGGCTTTGGCCAGCGGCCCGATCTCGCTAAGGTGTGACAGGCAGGAAACTATTTTCATTTTTCAGAGCACCGCCCCGCGGCCGGGGAGACGGACCGTTTGCGCCGGCCGGCAAATCACTAAAAGGCCTCGGGCTTTATGGCCGCCGGATCTTTTTTCGAGGCCTTCAGCTCCCGGTCGCCGTGGACCTTGAGATAATCCGGCCTGGCCCCGCAGCAGGCGCGGGCCAGCGTGCAGCGCACGCAGGCGCGGCAAGCCGCGGCGGGCTCCACCCCGCCTTCCAGAACCCTGTCGCCGCGGCGCCAGCGCTGGAATTCGAACGAAAAGCCCTCACAATTCCTGAGGACGCAAAGCGGCATGTTCTGCACCACCGCCTTAACCCCTTTCAGCTTCAGGGCAGCGAGCGCCAGTTTAATGAACGGGGCCGCCTGCGCGTAGGAAGGGACAATCCGCGGCGCCTCCAGCGCACGCCCCTTATTGCGAACGAAAGTGAAATTAACGAAGGCAGCGCGCGGGAAATTCCTGGCCGCCCAAAGGGCGAATTCAGGCAGAAGGCGGTAATTGGCGGCTGAAATTATATGAAAAAACCGTATCTTATCCTCGGCGCCGAGGGCCTTCAGGTTTTCAAGGCCCTTAAGCGCCAGCGGGAATTTAACGCTGCGCGTGATCCGGCCGTACAGTTCCGCCCGGTGAGACGGGAAATTCACGGTGAAATAATCTATTTCCCTGACCGCCCTGCGGCAGTAGTCAGCCCGCGCAAGCGCCACCGCGTTGGTGGAAAGCATGATCTTCACGACACCGGCGCCCTTCAGCGCCTTGATCCAGGGAAAAAAATCCGGACTCGCGGTAGGTTCCCCTCCGCCCTCAAGGCTTACCGCCGCGACTCCGGAGGCTTTGAGCTCCGCCGCGGTTCTCCTGATATCTTTCTTCTGGCCGGCAGGGGGGTTATGGCAGTAAATACAATAGAGGTTGCAGGTATGTGCCATACTGACGCAGGCCTGCTCGCTTATCCATTTTTTTTTAGCGCCGGGGTTCGCCATATCGCACGATTTTATTATACCATAGTATAGATTTAGCCCTATGAAAACCACCCCGACTAAAGCCGGCCGAGGCACGCTGCTGGTGTGCGGCGCCGGCATAGATCTGCCCAGCGACATCACGCGCGAAACCGTCCGCGCCCTGCGCGGCTGCGACATGGTGTTCTATATACATACCGACACAAAACTCCTTGCCGGCAATCTGCGCCTGGTCTGCCCCGGGTTGCGCATAGTTTTCGTGGATTGCAGGCTCCCACAGATCGCCCTCTGGAAACTGATAAAGAAAGAACTGGATAAGGGCAAACGCGCTGGATACATAACCTACGGGCATCCCCTGGTTTTTTCCGAAGGCGAGCAGCTTATAGAACGCTGCCGCAGGGAAGGCTACAAGTTCCGGATACTCCCCGCTATATCCGCGGTCAACGGCATACTCGCCGTTCTGGCGGAACAAGGCAAGCTGAAATGCGGCAGGGGCTTTTGCTCCCTGCGCCCGAAAGACCTCCTGGAGCCGGGCCGGGCCTGGCCGGCCTCACACCTCCTGATAATTTTCTGCGCGGCAGAGGAATTGAAGGAATACGGGCACAAATTATGGACCGCCATAGAGCGCCACTACCCGCCCGGGCATCCCGTCCACCTGGTAAGGCTGGCCGGCTGCGAAGACGCGCAGCTGTTCCACACGCTGAAGGTGAAAGCCTTACGGGCTCAGAGCGGCCGCGTAGGGCACAGGATATCTTTGGTGCTCCCCGCCCTCAAATCCCCCCGTTAACTATGGAAAGCATAGTCTTCTTCGGCAAAGGCGGCATAGGCAAAAGCACTATCGCGTCCAATATAACTGCGATCCTGGCAGCCGGCGGCCGGAAGATACTCCACGTGGGCTGTGACCCGAAAATGGACTGTACTCTTTCCCTGATGGGCCGCCACATCCAGCCTTTTACGGCCAAGTGCGGCGGCCCCGGCCAATCCGGCCTGCGCGACAGCATCTACCCTGCCGCCGTAAAAGGCGCCTGGTGCATAGAGGCCGGAGGCCCCCAGCCCGGCGTGGGCTGCGGCGGCACCGCCATCGGTTCGATGCTGGATGCCATGCGCGACGAGCGCCTGCTGGAGGATGACGGCTATGACACCGCGGTCTTTGACGTACTGGGCGACGTAGTCTGCGGCGGCTTTGCCGCGCCGCTCCGGCGCGGCTTCGCGAAAAAAGTGATTATAGTAACTTCAGAGGAAGTCCTTTCTCTTTACGCGGCCAACAGGCTGATAATGATGGTGGATAATTATTCACGCAACGGCGTATACCTGGCCGGCCTCGCCGTAAACGTGAAAAACCCGGGAGCCGTGGTCATTGCCCGGGATTTCGCCAAAGCGGTGAACACCCGGATCCTGGGCGTCATGCTGCGCGACCCGGCGGTAACCGCGGCGGAGCGCGCGCACAAACCCGCCGCGCTTGCCTATGCAAAAAGCGATTTCGCGCGCAGGGCCTGGCAGCTTTCCCAGGCCATAAACGCGGCCGGCGCGCCCGCCACACCCCCGCGCGCCATGCCGGACGCGGAGTTTTTCGCCTTCGCCGAAGGCCGCAGGCAGGTCCCCGCGGCCGCCGCCAGGCCCCGCGCCGGCGCAGCGCAGTTGAAGGGCGCCGCGCCAAACACGCACAACGGGAAATCCGTAACGGCTCTTTTTGAAGCCGCCGGGATGAAGCCCTCCGGCATGGAAGGCACCCAGATCATCTGCGAATGGAGTTCCGGGAGCGGCGCTTACAAGATAGTCATAGCCCCCGCGGCAGCCGCACATGAAGGAATGTCGCGTTTTTCCGACTGGGCCGTCTGCTTTCATCCGTCGGCCGGCAAAGACTACGCCGGCGCGGGCAAAGAGCTGTTGCAGGCCGCCGCCCGGCTGACTCCCCTGCGCTTCGACGAAATGCTCTCGGTCTTCATGGGGCTGAAGAATTTTTACGGCGGGCTCCTTAACGCGGGTGGCCCGGACGACAAAACACTGACCGCCCCCGACACGCCGCGCCGGCCGCACACCGGGTTCGGCCAGTGGCAGCGGTTTATTTTCCCCGGCGGCGCCCTGGAGGCGTTTATCCCGCCGGGCTCGGTTATGGTGGAACACGGCGACAGCGAATGCCGCTTTTCCGGCTGCGAAGGCGGGGTAATGGGGATGTTCAGCGAAAGCGCCGGTCTTAACGACTTTGGCAGGGAACGGTACGGCCCCCAGCTGCCCAGGTGCGACACGCGCATAGTAAACACCGACTTTCTAAACGATGACGCCGTTTCAGGCGACGACGCTAAAATGCTGCGCTCCCTTAACGGGGCGGCCGCCAAAGCCGGCCCCGGAGGGCTGGTAGAGTTCTACGTTGGCTGCACGCCCATGATGCTGGCCAGCGACGCCGCCGCTCCCGCCCGCAGCGTGGAGAAGGAAAAAGGCGTAAAGGTGGTGCTGGACCGTTACAACAGTTTTTACGAACACAGCCCGGCTAAGGTGGCGGTGCGCGTGGACTTTATGGCCGCTAAACTCGCCCGGGCCGCCGCCAGGCCGCGGTATGACGTGAATTTTATTAACTTCGGCTGTTCCGCGCCCAAGATGTCCGCGCTGCTGGCCGGCAGGAAGATCTCCGCGGTCGCCCCTGGCAAGGATTTTTACAAAGACGCCCGCTCCGCCCGCCTGCAGGTGCTCTCGGGCCCGGACACGGTGCTGGGCCCCGCTTTCGATAAAGCCGGGGTGAAATGGCTGCTGCCCGCCGCGCCCTACGGCTTTGCGGGCACCAGCGCCTGGCTGGCGGCCATAGCCGGAGCGCTGGGCCGGAAAAAAGCCACAATCGGCCCCTCCCAAGAGCAGGCCGCCCAAGCGCTGGCATTGTGGCGCCGCGCCGGCCGCTTTGCGGCAGGTTTCATATTGGCGCCGGAGGAAATAAGCCTCCTGTCCGGCAGCACCGCTCTTAAAATGGTTCCAGTACTGCCGGTACTGGCCGAGGCTGGCTTTAAAATCCGGCTGTTCGTGCTGTCCGCGTCTCCGACAGGCGCCCCGGACCTGCGAAAAAGAATAAAAGCCCGGGTTTCAGCGCTGAAAGCCGCCCTGCCCGCCCTGCGCGTATCCACGGAACTTTTTTCCACGCCCGCGGAGCTAACAAAACTGCTGCGTACAGCCCCTGCCCTGCGGCTGGTATATTCTGATATCCGCCGGGACCCGCGTATAGTCGCCGCCGGCAAAAACCCGTTTTCAGCGGCGCTTTTCGAGCCGGGCTACGCCGGCGCGCTTGAGACCTGGCGCCGCCTGACAGAACTATGCGAATGGGATTTCAATGAACGCTACCTCAGCTAAGAACAGCTTCCCGAAAACCTTTAACCTGCCCTACCAGCTGGGTATTTTCCTCGCGGCCAACGCGGTTTCCGATTCCTGCGCGGTAATGGACGGGCTGAACTGCGTCATGTCCAAAATAGACTACCTGGCAGGCAACCACGATATAAACTCCACGCTTCTTTCCGCCATAGGCAGGCACCGGATAATATGTACCATGTCCGGGCCGCTGCCACAGAAGGATAACCCCGAAAAAACGCTCTCCGCCTTGCTCGCGAGCATAGCCGGGTCGGGCCACTTCTCCGTGGTCATGGTGACGGGGCTTCCTTTCTTAAAACTTGCCGGCCTGGATTACGAAGGGCTGGCCGCAAGCGTCAGGGGCGGGGCGCCCGTGGTGGACGTTCCGCCGGCGTCTCTGGAAGGGGACTGGCTCAACGGTTACGATCTCGCGCTGGACGCCCTGGCAAGAGCGCTCCCGGAGAGAAAAATAAAAAAGAAAAGGCGCTCGGTGGCCCTGGCCGGATATTTTCTGGACCGCAACGAAGCCGACCACGCAGCCAATATAAAAGAACTCCGGCACCTCCTGCGGCTGTGCGGGCTGGAACTCGCCTGTGTTTTCCCTTCGGGAGGGGCGTTCGGAGAACTGTCGCGCGCGCTGGAAGCCGAAGTGGTGGTTTCGCTGCCTTACGGGCGCAGGGCGGCTGCAAGGATAGCCGCAAAGTCAGGCGCCGCCCTGGTGGAAACCGGGCTGCCTATGGGGCTCAGGGGAACCTCTGACTGGCTAAAAACCGTATGTAAAGCGGCGGACATAAAAAAACTGCCGCCCGCGGTTATAAAACTGGAAAAGCAGGCGGCCGCCGCCATAGCGCCGCTGCTGGAAGCCCTCGCCCACCGCAATATAATTTACGCCGGCGATCCTTATCTTTTTGGCGCTTTTGCCGGGTATGCCGCGGAACTGGGCATGCGGTTACCCGTGGCCATAATAGATTCTTTCGCTAAACCGCTTGGCACCGACAGTATCCCGCCCGACCTGCTTTTCTGCCCGGATACGGCGGCAGCCGCCACGCTCATCAGGAACATGAGCGGCTATTCAAAACCGGACCTCGTGGTGGGGAATTCTTTCGCGCTGACGGAGGGCTTTTCAAAAGGGCTCCCGTTAACGGAACTGGGCTTTCCCTCCTACAGCCATCACTGCCTCAGCGAAGAGCCTTTTTTTGGTTTTGCGGGAGCGCGCACGCTGGCCGGAAGGCTGTTCAACAGCCTCCGGGCCGCCGACAGCAGCGGTGAAGCCTCCGGGGTGTAATTCTCCGGCGCGTCAGGGAAATTTTACGGTTTATCGCGGCGCGCCCCCGGAACCCTCACCCGGGCGGCAAAAAGCCTTTCCAGCGCGGCGCGCGCGGAATCGATGTCCCCTTCGGTAAGCCGGCTGAAATGCTTCAACCAGGCCCGGAATAAAACTTTTTCATCAACAATATCCCGGCCCCGGTACCCGGGTTCCCTGGCTAAAAGACGGCGCCAGGCCTCTGTGCCGGGATAGACCGCGAAAGTGGAGGTTAACAGCACCGGTTCGGGACTTTCCACGGGCAGTTCCATTTTCTTGAACTCCGCGAAACCGGCTGAAAAAGTAGCGCGGGTCTCGCCGGGCAAACCCAGTATCACATGGATCTTGGGGAGTATACCGGCCTTAAGCAGCAGTGCTATGGCCCGCCTGTTCAACGCCGCGCTGGCCCCCTTTCCCACGCAGCGCAACACCGCGTCGGACATAGATTCCACCCCCACGCTTACATACCTGGCGTTGGCCGCTTTCAGCAGGGCGACATTGGCCTGGTTCAGGGTAGACGCCCGTGCGAACAACCGTAAAGCCGGAAACTTAAGCCCGGCCGCGCGCGAAGCGAATTCCTTCAGCCAGGCCTGGTCCGCCGGAAAATCATCGCTGCCTTCGAAGATATAACGGGCGCCGAGTTTGGCAAGATCCGCCATCCGCAGCGCCGCCGCGGCCGGCGCAATGGCCCGCAGCCCCCCCGTACTCTGTATGCTGCAGAATATGCACCGCCCAGGGCCCTCGGCCCACTTACACCCGCGCTGAGAGGCAAAAGGCAGGGTGCCACGGGAATGGGCCGGCTGGAGCCTGAAATAGGCCTCAAGGCTGACCAGCGTGTAATCTGCCGGCGGCAGCTTGGCAAGGTCAAGCGGCGCTACCGGATTTTCGATTATTTTTCCGCCCGGGCCGGGATAAACAAGGTTTTTTACTCCTGAAAACGGAGTTCCGGAGACCAGCGCGTGAAGGGGTTTTTCGCCGTCGTAGCGCACTATCGCGTCTATGCAATAGTCAGAGGACCCGGGCCCCCTGGCGCCCAGAATTTCGTTTTTAAGCGCCGGGGCATAATGGCCGCCAAGTATTACCATGGCCCCGTTCTTCTTTACCAGGCGCGCGCAGTCGAGGACCGCGGGGTAGGTATAGGCCACAGGGCTGAAGCCGGCCAGCTCGTACCGGCCGGCAGCAAGTCTCTGCAGAAAACGGGCGCGGCCCAGCAGCTGCTCGTCTATTATCTCTACTTTTACACCGGGCATTGCCGAACGCAGGTAGGTAGCCAGCGCCAGGGCCCACAGGGGCGGCATTACGTCGAACCACCGCTCCCCGGGCTCACGGCCAAGGCCGTCAGCAGGGTAAGCCAGCGCTATAAGTGCTATTTTTTTCATGGCGGACACAGTGCAGCCTATCCCTGCCCGGAACGCTCAAGCAATTTGCGCCGGGCCACAAAAAAATCCTCTATGGCCACCTTCGCGGACATTACATCGGCTTCGCTGACGCCGCAAAAATGCTTCAGCCAGTCGCGGAAAGATTCCTCGTAGTTGAGCATATCCTGGCCGTGGTATTTGGGTTCTTTGGCCAGAAGGCGGCGCCAGACACCGGTTCCCGGAAAAACGGCTAAGGTGGGAAGGCTTATCCTTCTACAGGCCCCGGCAGGCAGCTTCAATTTTTTCAATTCGGAAAATGTCTCCGAAAGCGTTTCCCGGGTTTCCCCGGAAAGGCCGAGGATAAGATTTACATTAGGGGTCAGTCCCGCTTCCATCAGCCGTAAAATAGCCCGCCTGTTGCCCGCTACCGTGGAACCCTTGCCCAGAGCGCGGAGCACGGCGGCGGACATTGATTCGATACCCATGTTGACAAACTGCGCGTTGACCGCTTTTAAAAGAGAGATATTTCCAGGGTTAAGAAGGGAGGCGCTGGCATGAACATGTAAAACAGGCCGCTCAAGCCCGGCGGCGGAGGCATACTGCTTAAGCCAGTCTGGATCGGACACGAAATCATCGCTGCTTTCATAAACATAACCGACCCCGAACTTCCGGGCCAGGAAGGAGATCTGGAGGGCTGCCGCCTCGGGCGGGAGGGCACGCACGCCCCCGCTGCTCTGTATGCTGCAGAAAGCGCAGCGGCCGGCGCCCTGG
>MGVB01000104.1:5062-7785 GCA_001800275.1 Elusimicrobia bacterium RIFOXYA12_FULL_57_11 | reverse complement strand
AACACCAGCTTTCACCATTTCATCCCGCCAGGTGGTGCCGGAGAAGGAACGATATTCGTATTTTTCCCATAGTTCATGTAAAAGACCGGGAAATACACGAAAATCCAGTTGGAGCTTTGGATTTGTCTTTGTCCACATACTAATACTACGAACGCCCCGTCCGCTGCGCCTGAGCATTGCAGGCCCTACAGGCCCCAGACGCTTTAATGGGCCGCCAAGCGGACGGCAGCGGACAACGGGGATGAAAAAATATTAGAATAAAGCGGGTGACTTGATAAAAAGGATTACATGCTCTATTACGCGCACTATTTCCGGGACCTGTTCAGCCCGCTTAACGTTTTCCAGTACATAACCTTCAGGGCGGGCGGGGCGGTAATGACCTCTTTCCTCCTGAGTCTCTTGGCGGGCCCCTGGCTCATAGCGAAACTCCGCTCCTATAAGATTGGACAGGTCCAGCGCGCCGACGGTCCCCAGACCCACCTGGCAAAACATGGCACCACCACCATGGGCGGCCTCCTTATTTTTCTTACGCTGCTTATTTCCACCCTCCTCTGGGCCCGCATGGACAACCGCTTCATACTGCTGCTTATGTTCACCACGCTGGTCCTGGCCTTCGCCGGCTGGATGGACGACTACACCAAGCTCGTAAAGAAAAACCCGCGCGGCGCGTCTTCCGCTTTTAAATTCTCGCTGCAATTATTTGCCGCCGTGGCGGTAACCGCGTATCTTGCGGCTAACCCGCCCAATCCGGCCTACGCAAACTTTCTCTCCATTCCCTACACCAAGGAATTCTACGTCAACCTCGGCTTCATATACGCCGCCCTGGCTATGATAATAATCATAGGGTCCTCCAACGCCGTAAACCTTACGGACGGGCTGGACGGGCTGGCCGCGGGCACCATAGTATTTTCGGCCCTTACCTTCGCGATCCTGGCCTATTCGGCCGGGAACATGAAACTGGCTTCCTACTTTAAAATAATTTATGTGGAGGGGGCCGGGGAAATGACGGTGTTTTTATCCGCCATGATAGGTTCCTGCCTGGGTTTTTTGTGGTTCAACGCGCACCCTGCGGAAGTCTTCATGGGCGATACCAGTTCTCTTTTTCTGGGAGGGACCATCGGCGTTGCGGCTATTGCCACAAAGCAGGAACTGCTGCTGCCGGTAGCTGGCGGTATTTTTTTAATGGAAACGCTGTCGGTCATTATCCAGATGGGATCCTATAAATTACGCAATAAAAAACGCGTTTTTCTAATGGCGCCTATCCATCACCACTTCGAGCTTAAGGGCATTGCGGAATCCAAGGTTACCGTACGTTTCTGGATAGCCGGGATCATGCTGATGCTGCTGGCCTTATCCTCGTTAAAGATACGCTAACCAGCCGGAAAGGCAGCAGACTCAATGTTCATCCCTGAAAAATTCAAAGAAAAAAAGGCCCTGGTCGTAGGCGCCGGCAAATCAGGCGTTGCCTGCGCCAACCTGCTTGCTGAACATGGTTTTAAAGTTCTGCTCACCGAAGAAAAAACGGCGGGCGCCGTAGCCGCAAGCCTTAAATGCCTGCGCCGCCAGGTTACGGTAGAAACCGGCGGACACACCGGCGCGGCTTTTGATTGCGCGTTCGGAGTTAAAAGTCCCGGAGTAGCGCACTCCAATAAACTCATAATCGCGTTAAAGAGGAAAAAGATTCCTGTTTTTAGCGAGATCGAGGTGGCACTGGCCTTCTCGGGGGGCGCACCCCTGCTGGCCGTTACCGGCACAAATGGCAAAACCACTACAACTATGTTACTGGGGGACATAATGCGGCTGGCCCTTGGCAAAACCGGCCGGGCGCTGGTATGCGGGAATGTCGGCATCCCCGTCGCAGAACTGGCGGCCGGGGCCCGCAAAGGCGACGCGCTGGTAATGGAAGTGTCCAGCTACCAGTTGGAGGACAGTTCATGGGTAAAGCCCCGGGTTTCCGGCCTGCTCAACATAACCCCGGACCACCTCGACCATCACGGCAGCATGGCCGCCTACATAGGGGCAAAAGCGCGGGTCTTCAAATTCCAGTCGGCGCAGGACACCTGCGTTTTTAATTACCTGGACGCCCGATGCGTCAGGCTTGCCAGGCAATGCCCCTCAAAAAAACTTTTCTTTGCCGCTGGCCGCAGACTAAAGGCTTTGAACGCCTGGACCAGCGGAGGGAAGATACATTTTAAAACGGCTAAAGTTTCGTTCTCCACGCGGCCGCCCGCTCTGCCGGGAACGCATAATCTTGAGAACGCCATGTGCGCCGGACTTATGGCGCTGGCCTCGGGCGCGGCGCCGGCCCACATAAGAGCGGCTTTCGCCGCTTTTACCGGAGTGGAGCACAGGCTTGAGCCCGTGGCTGCCGTGCGGGGGATAAAATTCATAAACGACTCGAAAGCGACCAATGTGGATTCCACGGTGACGGCGCTTAGAGCCATGCCGGAACACAGATCGACCTGGCTTATAATGGGCGGCCTGGACAAAGGCACTCCTTATGCGCCCCTGCGCGCCCTGCTGCGCGCAAAAGTAAAAGCGGTGCTGACCATAGGCGCAGGAGCGGCCAGGATTGAACGAGAACTGGCGGGCAGCTGTCCGATACTGACATCTTTGACCATGGAAAAAGCCTGCCGCAGTATTATGAAAATGGCCGCGGCGGGCGACATCGCGCTCTTTTCCCCGGCCTGCGCATCCTTTGACCAGTTCAGGGATTTCGAAGA
>MGVB01000104.1:0-4994 GCA_001800275.1 Elusimicrobia bacterium RIFOXYA12_FULL_57_11 | reverse complement strand
GAACCATGAACTTCTCCTACGGACGCAACAAGCAATCGCACAACGTTATTTCTAACCGCAGCCTGAAATACATAAATTACCCTTTTCTTTTCATAGTTACCATCCTGCTGCTGCTGGGGCTGGTGGCGCTCTTCTCGGCCAGCGCAATCTTTGCCGAGAACAAGGGGCTTGGCTATTTGTTTTACACGCGCCGCCAGGGCCTCTGGATAATCCTGGGGTTATTCTTCGCGGCGGTAACGGCCAAAACCGACCTTGAGAAGTTCCGGCCCTTCATCAAGCCCTGCCTGGTAGTTACCGCTCTGCTGCTCCTGGTCACGCTTTTCATGCCCCCGGTCGCCCATGTAAGGCGCTGGATACCGCTGGGCTTCATGAAACTGCAGATGAGTGAATTCGCCAAACTGTCCGTCATACTCTACCTGGCGGATTATTTTGACCGGAACATGAGCGCCATACAGACCGATTGGAAAACCCTGGCAAGGCCTTTCACCGCGGTATGCGTCATACTGGCCCTTATAGCGGCGGAGCCGGACCTGGGGACGCCTGCGCTGATATTCGCGGTAATGCTGTTCATGTTCGGCGCCGCGGGAGTAAAACTGCGCTATTTACTTACGCCCATCGGAGCCGGGATCCTGGCGGTCATAATTTTAATAGTGACCAGCAGCTACCGCCTGGAGCGTCTGAAAAGTTTCCTAACACCACTGGAACACGCGGCTACCACAGGTTATCAGCTTACACAATCCTTGCTGGCGGTAGGGTCCGGCGGCTGGTTCGGCAAAGGGCTTGGCGCCTCAAAACTTAAACTGCTCTATCTACCTGAGGCTCACACAGACTTTATTTTCCCTATAATGGCCGAGGAAACGGGACTGGCGGGCAGCCTGTTCATAGTCGGCCTGTTCACCGCCTTGCTGGTAAAAGGTACGCGCATTGCCCGCAATGCCCCCAGCCTTTACACCTCACTTACCGCTTTCGGACTTACCCTGGTGATCACCCTGCAGGCTTTTTTTAATATCTCAATGGCCATAGGCCTTATCCCGACAAAAGGCATCCCGTTGCCTTTCTTTTCCTATGGCGGTTCTTCTATACTTGTAACCCTTATGATGACCGGGATAATACTTAACATTTCCGCACACAGGAGCTCCACAAGATGACGAACCGCCGGATACTTATCGCCGCAGGGGGAACAGGGGGACATTTTTATCCCGGCTTTGCCCTTGGACAGGAACTCCGTTCGCGCGGCTGGCAGGTACTTTTCCTTGTAAAAAAACACGACCTTGCCTGCCCGGCGCTGGATGCGGCCGACCTGCCCTACGCCGAAACAGATATGATCTCCCTGCCGCGCTCTTTCAACCCGGCGGCCCACGCGGTTTTCCTGCTCAAACTTTTAAGTTCGCTGGCGCTGGCGCGCCGCATTATAGCCGACTTCCGGCCCGACGCCGTACTGGGTACCGGCAGCTATGTGGCTTTCCCGGCACTCCTGGCCGCCCGCTTCGGAGGAGTAAAAACGTACATCCACGAATCCAACGCCAAATTCGGCCTGGGCAATTACCTCGCCGGCTTTTTTTGCGACCTGGCCGCGCTGGGCCTGCCTATGCGCGCAAATCCCTTCAGCGCAAAATCTAAACTTACCGGCACCCCCGTACGGGCAGCCTTCGCCGTCATGCCCGCAAAGGTCGCCGCCATTGCGGCGCTGGGCCTGCAGTCCGGCCAGCTTACCGTCCTGGTATTCGGCGGCAGCCAGGGCGCGCGCCGCATAAATAAGGCCGCGGTAAGCAGCGCCGCGGCCTTCAAGGGTCAATTCCAGCTTATCCATTTAACCGGGCGCAAGAATCTGGAAGAAATTACGGCGGCTTACGACGCCGCCGGCCTGGCCGGGGCGCCATGGCTCAAAGTTTTCGACTACAGGGAAGACATGCCGCAACTCTATGCGGCGGCCGACCTTGTGTTCTCCCGCGCCGGAGCCGGCACGATAGCCGAACTTGCCCTGATGGGCAAGCCGGCGCTGCTGGCGCCGCTGCCCTCCTCGGCCGGCGGGCACCAGAAAGATAACGCCATGGTATTGGCCGGCAGCGGGGCGGCCGCCTGCCTCGCCGAAGACGCGGATTTTGAGGCTGGAGTTATACGGTTCCTGGAAGAGCAGATAACCCGCCCGGGCAAGATTGCGCAAATGGCCGGGAATTTTAAAAAAGCCGGCATACCCGACGCCCTGAAAGCTGCGGGTTTGCTGGCGGACCTTATAGAAGCCGGAACACATACAACAAGGAGACTATCAGATGGAAATTGAAAAAGGCTCGAAGTGGGTAAAGTTCGGGGTCATGGAAAGTTTTATGCGCGATGTGTTCCGGGGGATAGGGGTGCCGGCGGACGAGGCCGCTATCTGTGCGGACGTGCTCATTACGGCCGACAAGTTCGGCATAGACTCCCACGGGGTATCGCGCCTGAAACCGATCTATTACGACAGGATCAAGCAGGGCGTACAGCTAGCCAAAACAAAATTTGAAATAGTCCGCCAGACACCTACCACGGCCGTAATAGACGGCCACAACGGGATGGGCCATGTAATAGCGGTGCGGGCCATGGAGCTGGCCATAAAGAAAGCGAAAAAATTCGGGCTGGGGATGACAGCGGTGCGCAACTCCACCCATTACGGAATAGCGGGCTACCACAGCCTTATGGCGTCAAAGGCGGGAATGATAGGAATAACCGGCACCAACGCCCGCCCCTCGGTAGCGCCCACTTTCGGAGTGGAAAACATGATGGGGACCAACCCGCTTACGTTCGCTATTCCGACAGACGAGAAATTCCCTTTTTTACTGGACTGCGCCACGTCAATAACCCAGCGGGGCAAGATAGAGGTCTACGCCAAACTGAATAAAAAAATGCCCAAAGGCTGGGTGATAGACAAGAAAGGCAATTCAAAGACCGATTCCGTGGCCGTTCTCAGGGACCTGGTGGCAGGCACCGCCGCGCTGGTACCTGTGGGCGGCATAGGGGAAGAGTTAGGGGGATACAAGGGTTACGGCTACTGCGCGGTTGTTGAAATACTTTCAGCGGCGCTCCAGCAGGGGGCCTACATGAAAATGCTGCTGGGTGTGAAGGACGGAAAGAAAGTACCGTACCCCCTTGGCCATTTTTTCCTTGCCATAAACATAGAGGCCTTTACCAGCCTGCGCTCCTTTAAACAAACCGCCGGGGATATATTGCGGGAACTGCGCGCCTCGAAGAAAATGCCCGGAGCCAAAAAAATATACACGGCCGGGGAGAAAGAACACCTTGCCTGGTTGCACAGGAAGGATAAGGGTGTGCCGCTCAACCGCGAAACCCAGAAAGAAATACTGGCGATGCGCGCGGAACTGGGCCTGCACAAATACAAGTTCGATTTTTAATGCCGCGCGCGGTCAAACGGTTTCAATGAAATCTTTCAGCTCCCGCCGGAAAGCCCGCGGCAGCAGTTTGGCGCCCGGTTTAAGGTAGCCTACGCAGATAAGCAGCGGGATAACCGCGCCCGCGCTTATCCCGAATTCCTTTTTAACGCGCTCCTCGTCGAACCCGTCCACAGGGTGCGTTTCAAGCCCCAGCCCGCGGGCCGCAAGCATAACGCTCATCCCGAAGAAAGCCGCGTTCTTGACAGCAAAAAGCCGGCGCCGCTCCCCCGCGGGGTCGCCGTAAAGCTTACCGGCAAAACCCTGGTAGCCTGCGGCTGTTTTCGGGTCCATATAGCCCAATTTCACCCAGCTGTCCAGCGCCGGGGCGATGTTCGTTTCCACCGCGGCCGTCTCGCCGGCGATGATCAGCACCACCGAAGCCTCCTCAACCTTCGGCTGCCCCATGGCGCATTCCCGGAGAAGCTTCTTTTTTTCCGGGCTGGCTACGGCCACAACTCTCCAGGGCTGCAGGTTCATGGAAGAGGGGGCCAGATTGGCGAGTTCCAGCAGGCGGTCCAGGTCAGCGCCCGGTATTTTCCGCTGCGGGTCAAAATAATTTATGGCCCGGCGGCCTTCAACAGCGTCTATAATATTCATTTCAGCATCCTCCCTGCGCTACGCCGCGCTTTCAACGTGTGACCTTGCGCGCTCTTCATTTATATACTATACTTGAACAATTGTTCAACTGTCAAGAGGTGATTATGGAAAACTCCCGCTCCGCAACGCCGCTCTGCTCCGTCTTTTCCTTTAACCGCCGCAAAACCGCAGCTGTAAAAGCGGCGCTGCCCCCGGACAGCGTCACCATGGCGCTGGCCTCTTTCCTGGGGGCATTTTCCGACAATACCAGAGCACGGCTGCTGCTTGCCCTGCTTGAAAGCGAACTCTGCGTGTGCGATCTTTCAAAGGCGCTGGGGATGAGCCTGTCCGCCGTATCGCACCAGCTGCGCCTGCTGCGCGGCCTCGGCCTGGTAAAGCACCGGCGCACGGGGAAGCTTGTGTTCTACAGTCTTTCGGATTGCCATGTGGCCAAAATACTTAAAACGGGCCTGACCCACATAAGGGAATAACCTATGGAACAGGCGACACAGCTTATTTCCGGCATAGGCCTCGAAACCTGGAGCCTGCTTAAAAGCGCCTCTTTCTATGTCCTGGCAGGCTTCTTTGCCGCCGGGATAATTGAGATGTTCCTTGATGAAGGGATTATAAGCCGCCGCCTCGGCCGGCCGAACCTGAAATCGGTGTTCTGGGCCGCGCTGCTTGGCGTACCGCTGCCGCTGTGCTCCTGCGGGGTGCTTCCGGCCGCCGCCGCATTGCGCAAAAAAGGCGCTTCGAAAGGCGCGACGCTTGCCTTCCTTATTTCAACTCCCGAATCCGGGGCGGACTCCTTTTTCGTATCGCTGGCGCTGCTGGACCCCATAATGGCGTTTTTCCGCCCCCTAGCCGCTTTTCTTACCGCAACGCTGGCCGGCGTGGCTGAAAATTTATTCGGCCGCCCCGACCCGGCACCTGCCCCGCGGGAGGCAGCGGCGCCCTGCCACTGCTGTAAGGATGAAGTGGCCACCAAAAAACACG
>MGVB01000103.1 GCA_001800275.1 Elusimicrobia bacterium RIFOXYA12_FULL_57_11 | reverse complement strand
GCGGTCTCCCAGGCGGCCCGGCCCGACCCGCCCTCATCGTCATAGGGTATTATGTCGGTCGCCACCGCCACCGTCAGCGCGCCGGCGCGGGCGCCTATCCCCGGATCGAAGCCGCCGCCAGCCGTCTTTGCCCTTGCGGCCAGCCACAGTTCGAAAGTTACCGCGGCATGCAGCTGGTCGGCCAGGTTGCGGCGGCCGCTTTCATGTTCGTCAAGCAGTTCTCCGGCGTAATCGGCGTTAAGGCAGCCGCTTTTCTTTAAGGCCGCCGGGCTCAGCACCTCCCGGACGAAATCCCGCATATCTTCCCTGTACCAGCGCGCCAAAGGCACCTGGAAGCCCTGCTTGAGCCCGCGCAGCACCGGCTCCGGCAGGCGTGGAGCCATGAGCTTTTTCAGAAGATACTTAAGGTTGAAGCTCCGCGTTTTAAGGGCCAACGGCGCCCCGGCCATCAGCTCCGCCAGCCGGACGTCCAGGAACGGAACCCGCAGTTCCAGCGAATTGGCCATGGAAGCGCGGTCGGCCAGGCAAAGCAGGTCGTCGGAAAGATAGTTCCTGAGCTCGAAAGCGAAGATATCATCGGGACCGGCCAGCCTGCCCGGCAGGATATTACCGGGTCCGGCCAGCGCCCCGGAAAGCCCGGCCGCGTAAAGCTGCTCCCTCTCCCCCCTGGTGAAGTATGAAAGCCAGGCCGTATACGCCGTCCTGAAGCTGCCGCGCCCGCCGCGGATAAAGCGCTTAATCCGGCCGGGCGTATTCCTGGAGCCTGAAGACTCCGGCAGGCGGCGCGCCGCGGCCCAAAGCCAGTTTCTAAAAAAAGAGGGAAGCCCGAGGTAGGCCGGCAAAAGCCTGGCACCCAGGTGCCGCGGATACCCGCCGAACATTTCGTCCCCGCCTATCCCGGTAAGGGCGACGGTAACCTTTTTCCTGGCCTCGGCGGTAACCAGGTAAGTGGGAATGGCGGAAGCGTCCGCGAAAGGTTCGTCAAAATGCAGCGCCATTTTCTCAATAATCATCCGGGGGTCCGGGTCCAGAAAAACCTCATGATGGTCTGTTTTGAAATGCGCGGAAAGCCTGCGCGCGGCCTCCGTCTCGTTGAAACTGGCGTCCCTGGAACCGTAGCCCACGGTGAAAGTCTTGACCGGGGCAGTCAAAGCCCTGCTCATATAGTAAAGCGCGGAAGAGGAATCCATCCCGCCGGAAAGCAGCAGCCCCAGCGGCACGTCGGACACCAACTGTTCGGCCACGCTTCTGCCCAGCAGGTCGTCTATAGCGTCAAGCCATTCGCCTTCCGAGCGCGGCGCCGCAAGCCCGGGACCCGGCAGCCGCCAGTAAGAAGTTATCTTAGCCATACCGCCGCGGAAGACCAGGGTTTGCGCCGGCTCAAGCTTGTTCACGCGTTTATAGATGGTGCGGGGCGCAGGAATATACAGGTGCGTGAAATAGGCGTCTATAGCCGCCGGGTCCAGTTCGTCCTGGATCTGCGCGCCCAGCGGCAGGGCTTTAAGCTCGGAGGCGAAAAAAAGTTTATCCCCGGATAAGGCGTAAAAAAGCGGTTTTACGCCGAACTGGTCGCGGGCCAGCAGCAGGGCGGCCGTTTTAGAATCCCAGACGGCGAAGGCGAACATCCCGCGCAGACGCGCGGCCATACCTTCGCCGTACTCCTCGTACAGGTGCACCAGCACTTCCGTGTCGCTTTGGCTGCGAAAATGATGGCCTTTGAGCTCCAGTTCAGCGCGAAGTTCCTTGAAATTGTAAATCTCTCCGTTAAAAACCACCCGCACGGAACCGTCTTCATTGGCCATCGGCTGCGCCCCGGTGGCAAGGTCTATTACCTTAAGCCTGCGCATCCCGAGCGACACCCGGTCCCCGTCGGTAAAAAAGCCGTCCGCGTCCGGGCCGCGGTGCGCCAGGCTTGCGGCCATCCCTTTCAGAAGGCCGTCGTTCCTGTAATTAGCAAAGCCGCATATTCCGCACATTTCAGGTCCCTTTCCCCGCGCCGGAGGCGGGGATTTTCCTGCTTTCCCATACAAAATATGTGCCGGTCAGGGAAAGCTTGTATTTTGTATCGAGCAGGGCCCGCATCTTTTCATCTTTTAACAGGTACCGCAGCTGGGCCCGGGTATGCGTGGTCCAGCCGGCCACAACGAAAGCCGGCCTGCGTTCGGAAATAAAATCATACATCCCGGTTTCCGACTGCCATACCCCCCACCCTGGCCCGGATACGCCCGCGGCATGCAAATCATATATGAATTCCGGAGTTGACATAACTGTTTCCCCGCCTGAAAGCCCGCCCGAAACCAGGGCCAATACCGCCGCTTTTCCGCTGGCCCCGTACTGATACGCGGTCGCGTAAGCGGCCCCACCCTGCTTTACGGCTAAAGCCGCAGAGCTCCCAAGCAGCGCGGCCGTGGCCGCGGTAATGGCAGCGGCCTTAAAATCCCCGGGCCGGGATCTTTTCATTACAACCGCGGCCGCCGCGAACGGGAACGCGGCATACGCCGCAAGGGGGATAATGACCCGTATAACTATACCGTAATGATCCCCGTAAAACATCAGTTGCTTGAGCGTAAGATTTATCAGCAGTTCCGGATCTGCGTAAGCTATAAGCAGGACCGGGAACAGAAAAGCAGCCGCGCACAAACCCCGCCGCCCGGTGGAAGTCAGCCGGCCCGGGATAGCGGCAAGCGCTATGCCCGCGAACAGGTGCAGCAGCGGGGAAATAGCGGCATGGTACCTGGGGAACCCATAATTGGACCCGCCGATAAAAACATGTCCGGTAAAATAAAAAACGCACAAGAACGCCAGGAAGCCGTGGATCCCGGTAAAAACTCCGCGCTTTACCACATCCCCGATTCCGGCGAAAGAGAGGTAAAGCAAAAATGGCGAGAACCAGAATGCCACCCGCACAAGTTCAAACCCTGACCTGGAAAACGCCTCTGCGCCACGGGAAGAAGCCGCCTTGTAAAAATACAGGAACGTTGACGGAAAAACACTGGCCCACGAAGCGTTGTCCCAGAAATAAAGGCTGACGGCGCTCCATGTGATGAGAAAAAGAACTACCCCGCCGGATATCCCTAAAACGGTAGTGGGACAAAAAGACTTTTCCCTGCGCCCGCCCAGCAGCAGGTAAAGAAAACATCCGGCAATGACAGCTATGGCAAAGTTGATCTTTGTCCACAGCGAAAGCGCGAATACCACGGCCAGGACAATTACGCGGCCGCGTGGGTTGACCATGGGGCAAGACCACAGGTATGCCAGTAAGGCCGCGAACAGCGGCAGCAGGGAACTATCCGCCCCGGCAAGGGATTGTACCCCCTGCGCCGTGACCGGATTAACAAGGTACAGCGCCGCGGCGGCTATCCCGGCGCCGCGGCCTGAAAGGTTCCTCGCCGCCAGGTAAATCAGCCAGGCCGCGGCAAGCACGGCAGCGGCATTGAACAGCCTGGCCGTTTCCGGCAAGGCGCCGAAAAGCCAAAACGGGAGCACCAGCGATAACGGATACAGCGGCGGGTAATCGAATACCCACCGATAGGGCACGCCCGCGGCCCAGTTTGTTGCCGCTTCCAGAAAAAAGCTGTCCCACTCCGACAGCGGAGCATGCAATTTGGTGAAAACCGCCGCGGCAAAGACAGCCAGGGCCAGAACAACAGCTAAACGCCCGCGCACCGGATTATCCATATTCTCCCACACCGGTTAATTTCGAATAAACGGCTTCATGGCGCTTGATAAACTCCGGAAGCCCGAAGGCCCGGGCTTTTTCCCGTGCGTTCTGCCCCAGGCAGGCGGCAGCCGGCGCGTCATGCAAAAGGTCCAATACGGCCTGCGCAAGTCTGCCTGGATCTTCTGGCGGAACCAGCAAAGCTTCCTGACCGTTGGCAACTGTCTCACTGATGCCGGGGATGTCGGTGGCCACTATGGCCTTACCCATTGCCATCGCTTCCAGCAGGGCCAGCGGCTGGCCTTCAAGCAGCGATGGCATAATAAAAATATCCAACGCGCCCAGGTAATCCCGGGCTGCGGGCACCTCGCCGCAAAAAACCATATTGCCGGAAAGCCCGGCGGCTTCAGCCTGCTTTTTAAGAACCGCGTCCAAACGGCCGGCCCCGGCCACCAGACATACCAGTTTTTCTCCGAGTCCGGGCTCTTTTTTGAGGATTAGCCCCAGCGCTTCTATCAAGCAATGGTAACCTTTCTGCCACTCCAGCCTGCCAAGCACACCCAGCGCCAGCCGCCCGCGCAGCAGGTATTTTTCTTTCATCGGGCCGGCGTCGAAAGCCGCCGGGTCAAATTCCGCCAGGTCCACCGGGTTCGGGATTATGTGTATTTTTTCAACAGGAACGCCGTGCCCGGCCGCCAACGCTACTGCCAGGTGCCTGGAAACGGTTATAAAGCCGGATATTTTTTTCTCCGCCCGCGAGTTAAGCAGGGCATAAACCTGTTTGCGCAAAAATCCGACATCGAATCCCTCCACCGGCATGGGCACCGTGGCAACAGCCGTAACACCCGCCGCAGCTGCCGCGAACGCGCAGTAAAAATCGGCCCTGGCACCCTGGCTGTGCGCGAGAGTTATGCCATTTTCCGACATCATATTTTGAAGCCTGCGCATATTGCGCAGGTCGAAGCGGCACGTCAGGTCCAGCGGCAGGAACCGGCAGCGCCCGCGGACCTCTTCATAGAACCTGCCTCGCGGCAGCGAGGCGCAAAAAATATCGTAGCTGCCAGCTGGCAAAGCGCGTATCAGCATGGAAAAAACATTTTCTCCCCCGCCATAAGCGGCGTTCTCTATCACAAAAAGAAGTTTTGTCTTCACGTTTTCCTGAGCGCTGTTCCCGGGGGCACGCCTTTAACCTGACACTGCGCCTGACAGCCGGACAACTGCGACCTCAATGATTTTAATATATATAATGTAAGCGTAATAGTGCGGACAAGACGGGAGTTCGCCAATTTGGCGCATTTTACGGTATCCACAAATGATTTCAAAGCTGCCGGCTATTTGCGTACTTACAACTTCCACCACCGTGCACCAGATGGGCGGCACCGAAGTACACGCGGAAACGCTGGCAAAAGCGGCGGCCGGCAAAGGCCATACCGTTACCCTTGTGACCACCGCCCATCCGCTGGGACTAGGCTCGGAAACAAAAGACGGCTATGAGACCATATATATTCCGGGAACCAATTTTTCAATGTCCCGTAATTGGCTGTCCGCCTGGTGGCTGAAAAGCGCCGCCAAGCTCATGGAACTGGGGAACAAAGGACTTATAGATGTCGTCTGGTCTGAAAACTGCACGGGGCAGTATTATGCGGGCCTGGCCGGCCCCGGCAAGAAACCGCTGATCTCCATCCTCAACGGTCCCCCCGTGCTGGGCGAACTGCAAAATCACTGGGCGCAGGTAAACTCCCCGGCGGCGCTGGGCTACTTCCTGGGACACTCGGTACCGCAGATAATGTTCTATACCCTGCCCTGGCTGCGGAAAATGGCTGAACGCGCGGATTTCCTGGTTGCCGTCAGCGAGTATTGCGAAGAAGAAATGAAAAAAGAATTCAGCGCCTGCCGCGGAAAAATAAAAACGATATACAACCCGGTGGATACCGCTCTTTTCCGGCCGGATTCGGAGGCCAGGCGCGCGGCCAGGCAGCGCTACGGGCTGGAACCGCTGGCGCCTGTACTGGCGATGAGCGGGGTACTGCAAAAACAAAAGGGCATGGCTGTCGGCCTCAAGGCCTTCCGCCTGATAAAAACAAGCCGCCCGGACACGAAACTGCTGATAGCCGGAGACGGGCCTGAACTTGAAAACCTGAAACGCCAGGCCGCCGCGCTCGGGCTGGGGCAGGCTGTTATTTTCTGCGGCAGGATAGAGAACTCCGCCATGAACCTGTTTTATAACGCGGCCGATATCTACATCAACCCTACGCTCCGCCATGAAGGGCTGGCCATAGTGATACTGGAAGCCATGGCCTGCGGTCTGCCGGGCGTAATTTCAAAAATCGGGGGAACGGCCTCCACCATTGACGACGGCCAATGCGGTTTTTTCGTAAAACCCGGCAAGCATGCCGAGATAGCCGCTAAAACACTGCTGTTGCTGGAGGACGAAAACCTGAGAAAAACCATGGGTGGAAACGCGAGAAAAAAAGTCCTGGAGTTTTTCAGACTCGATGAAATAATACGGCAGTACCTGGATATATCATTAACCCTTACGCGCGGGACAAACGCATGAGCACACCCTCCGTTTCCGTCATAATAACGAGCTGCGACACCAAAGACCTGCTCCGCCAGTGCCTCGCCTCAGTTGTCAAATACACGAAAGCGGACACTACCGAGATCTTCGTGGTGGACAACGCCTCATCCGACGGCAGCCCCGACATGGTCGCAAAGGAATTCCCCGGGGTACGACTCATAAAAAACAACGGGAATCTTGGCTTCGCAAAAGCCAACAACCAGGCTCTGGAACTCATGCGGGGCGACTTCGCGCTGCTTTTAAACAGCGACGCCAGCCTGAAGGACAAGACCCTTGAAAAACTGACGGCATTCGCCCTGCGCAACCAGGCGGCGGCAATAGTAGGACCAAGGCTGGTTGACGGCAATGGAGCGACGCAGCCGTCGACTTACCCGGTTTTGACCGTTTGGACTGAATTGCTTAGAACCTTAAGGCTCTATAAACTGTTCCCCGGCCGGCTGAACGCCAGACTTTTCCTTGGCTCTTTCTTCGACCATAAGACCTCGGTACGGGCGGGGCGCCTTACGGGTGCCTGTATACTGGTACGCAAAGCAGCCCTCCTGCAGGTTGGCCCGCTGTCGGAAGACTTTTTTTTCTACGGCGAGGTACATGACTGGTGCTGGAGGATGCTGGAAAACGGGTGGCAGGTCTGGTTCTGCGCTGAAGCCGAAGCGGTCCATCTCGGCGGCCAAAGCTCAAAACTGAAATGGGACAGCGCACAGCGGCTGGAAATAAACCTGCGGGAACGGGAACGCCTTATGGCCAGGCACCTTCCGCCGGCTTCAAAATGGCTGTTAATGGCCCTGGGAGGCTTCAGCGTACTGACCGCGTACACATACCGGGCTCTTTCAGGCAAAAACAGTGCCGAACCCGCGCAGGCGACCGCCCTGCGCGCGGAAGCCGCGTGGCTTTGGCGCCGTTTCACAGGGACCGCCGCCTGGTTTTTAAACAGGAGCGCGCCGGCACGCGCATTTTACGCATCAACGCTGCATAAAACCATGTTCATCGGCAGACTGTCGGCTCTTATGGGAAAGCCGGCGGATGAAATTACCGGGCTTATGGCGGAAAGCGCGGACCTGAGAGCCAGAGTGCAAGCCGGCTGGGAAGCTTTGCCGGTAAAACCGGCCCGGACAGGCATGCTGGACTTCGGTTCCGCTGAAATAATCTACGCCCTGACAAGGCTGCTGAAACCGGAAAGGGCCGTAGAGACCGGAGTGGCCAATGGGATATCCTCATTTTTTATACTTTCGGCCATGCAGAAGAACGGGAAAGGCGCCCTTGTCTCCATAGACTATGTTCCCGAAAACGGGCCATCATTCCTCCCCGAAGGCAAGCAGGCCGGCTGGCTCGTACCGCAGGAATTAAGGCCGCGCTGGGAGTTGATAACAGGCAGAACCTCTGAAACACTGCCGCCGCTGCTTGCCAGGCCCGGACAACTGGATATCTTCATACACGACAGCGAACATTCCTATGAGAATATGAAGTTTGAATACGCCGCGGCCTGGCCGCGGCTCAAAGCCGGGGGGCTGCTGCTGTCCGACGACACCGGGTTCAACACCGCCTGGCTGGAATTGACGCGGAGCACAGGCGCAGAGGCTATTACCTACGCCGACAAACTGGGAGTTATGAGAAAATGAACACAGACTGGGACAAACTGCTGAAGTCGCATCCTGCCGAAAAAAGCGCGTGGGACGCCACCTACCTGTGGATATACTGCGTGGCGAGGCCGCTATCCTTCCCCATCAGCTGGCTGTTCAGGAAAGCCGGCGCCGGTGCAAACCATGCCACCGTACTCACGGCGCTGCTGGG
>MGVB01000102.1:7801-8213 GCA_001800275.1 Elusimicrobia bacterium RIFOXYA12_FULL_57_11 | reverse complement strand
TCTTCTCCCGCGACCCCATGCAGGAGGTCTACGCCAACGACACGCCCCTCAAGGCCGAAGTCTGCGCCGCGCTCGCGGCGGACGCCTTTGCCGGCGAGGCCGAGCCGCTGACGCTCGGGCTGGTGCCGCTCCAAGACCTCGGCCAAGTGACCGTGACGGTCGGCGACCTCGCCGGCCCGGGCGGCACGATCCCCGCCGCTGCCGTTGCCGTCGGCTACGTCTCCTGCCGCGTCACGCGAGTCACGATGGAGGGCTCGGTCTACACCATCGCCCCGCGCTTCGTCATGCCCGTGAACGCGGTGGCCTGCCCCAAAGGCATCACGCGCCGCTTCTGGCTCACAGTGCGGACTCCGCAGGACGCCAGGCCGGGCGTGTACCAGGGCCGCGTGACGGTCACCGCCGAGAAAGGCGG
>MGVB01000102.1:0-7655 GCA_001800275.1 Elusimicrobia bacterium RIFOXYA12_FULL_57_11 | reverse complement strand
AGATCCTGCCGGGCTCGCTGGCGCCCGTGTTCGAACGCCGGTGCGGCATTGACCGCACCAGGCAATGCGCGGCCATTACCGGCGCCGAGCGCAAAAGAATAGCGGAAATGCTTGGCGGTTTTATCATTAACATAACCCGCCCGCGCCCGCTGCAGGAAGCCACGGTAACGCGCGGGGGCGTAAGCCTGGCGGAAGTGGATCCACAGACCATGGAGTCCCGCCTGATGCCGGGGCTGTATTTCTGCGGCGAAGTACTGGACCTGGACGGGATAACCGGCGGCTACAATCTGCAGGAAGCTTTTTCCACCGGCTACCTGGCGGGGCAGTCCGCCGCCGCAAAACAGCCCCGCTCTTAAACCGCACAGCGCGCGTAATTGAACGCGCCGCGCCAAAATAGTAGTATCTATGCCGGACAGGGTTAGGATAGGCGCTATCATAAGGAGAACATCCAGATGTCAATTTGGGCAAAAAAATCAATAACGCAGCTGTTGGCCCAGGCGGAAGAAAAAGAGCATTCGCTTAAGCGCACGCTCACCGCCACCAACCTCACCATGTTGGGAATAGGCGGCATTATAGGCGCCGGGATATTTGTGCTGACCGGCCAGGCCGCGGCGCAATACGCCGGGCCGGCCATAGTGCTGTCCTTTATCGTATCGGCCATAGGCTGCGCTTTCGCCGGCCTGTGCTACGCGGAATTCGCCGCCATGATACCCATAGCCGGCAGCGCCTATACCTACTCTTACGCCACCATCGGTGAATTCCTGGCCTGGATAATCGGCTGGGACCTTATCCTTGAATACCTGTTCGGGGCGGCCACGGTTTCCGTAGGCTGGTCCGGCTACATAACAAGCTTCCTTAGGGATATCGGCGTTCACATTCCGGCCGCTTTGGCGCAGGCGCCTTTCGCGTTCGACCATGCTGCAGGCTGGACCGCCACGGGGGCCATAATAAACCTGCCTGCGGTGCTTATAGTGGCGGCGGTTACCGCCCTGCTGGTGGTAGGCATCAAAGAATCCGCCAACTTCAACAATGTGGTGGTAATGGTCAAGGTGGCGGTAATAATACTGTTCATCGCGTTCGGCTTTTCCTACATAAACTCGGCCAACTGGACGCCCTTCATACCGGAAAACACCGGCACCTTCGGGCAGTTCGGCTGGAGCGGCATCATACGGGGCGCGGGCGTGATTTTCTTCGCCTATATAGGTTTTGACGCCGTCTCAACCGCCGCGCAGGAAGCCGTTAACCCGCAGCGGGACATGCCCATAGGCATACTGGGCTCGCTGGTGGTCTGCACGATACTCTATATCCTGGTATCTTTGGTACTTACCGGCATAGTCAGCTACAAAGAACTGCTGGTACCGGACCCTATCGCCGTAGGCGTTAATGCCGCGGGCGAAGGCTTGTTCTGGCTGCGGCCTTTCATAAAGCTGGGCGCCATAGCCGGCCTCAGTTCCGTAATACTCGTGCTGTTGCTGGGCCAACCGCGTATTTTCTACTCCATGTCCATAGATGGCCTGCTGCCGCCGGTATTCTCCAAAGTGCATCCCAAATTCCGCACCCCCCACATTACCACAATGGTTACCGGCGCGGTAGCGGCGCTGCTGGGCGGGCTGTTCCCCATAGGCGCCCTGGGGGAGATGGTGTCCATCGGCACCCTGCTGGCCTTCACCATAGTCTGCGTCAGCATACTGGTCCTCAGAAAGACCCAGCCCGATATCCCCCGCCCGTTCAGGACTCCCTGGGTAGGGTTCGTATCCGTTGCCGGCGCCGCCATCTGCCTCATGCAGATGGCTTTCCTGCCCTGGGCAACCTGGCTGCGGCTGATAATCTGGATGGCCATAGGCGTAGTTATCTATTTCAGCTACGGCAAGAAGCACAGCAGGATCTCCAACGCGCACTGATACTGTAAAAAAAAGCAGCCCCGGGACCATTCCCGGGGCTGTTTTTATTTGGCCGCAACCGCGGTTTACTTTTTTGCGGCGGCGGACATGGCGAACATCTTGTCCGTAGCCGCCTTTATCCCGTTGGTAACGTCGGCCACCATTTTGGGGTCCCAATCCTTCTTCTCTACACGCAGGAAGGAAGTCTTGTCCACCCGGTTGTCGAAACGGCCTATGGGCAGGTGGAACTTCCGGCCCTGAGAGGTTACGGTAATCGTGCCGGGAACCTCGGAATTCTTTTCCAGGTAGTCCATATCGTCGCAGCCGTAGTCGCCCAGCATAACTTCCATGGGGACGCCGTGGTGCAGTATCGAGCCCGGATCGTCGGGGTTGGTGCGGGCGGTATTCTTGCGGCGGCTTTCCTCGGGGGTCACCCACACATAAAGAATAACGGCGCGTTTGAGTATCTCCGGGTCCATTTGGCCCAGTGAATACTGATAGCCCAGCGGCGCAGGCAGCGGGAACGAGGATTTATCCGGCCCCCCGCGGGCGGCTTCTATAACTATGGTTTTCCCCTCGAAGGACGCGGGATAGGCGGCGTGCTTCTCGTCCAGCATGGCGCGGGCTTCTTTTTCAAGGGCCGCGGCCACGGTGTTCCAGGCGGCCTTATCCAGTCTGGCCAGGCGCGGCGCTATCGCGGCTTTTTCCCCAGCCTTGTCTATACGGCGCATCAGGAGGTCGGCGGCGGCATCCGTCTTCACGACATTCTTGCCCATAAGGTCGCGGTAGTCCTCGTTGAGCAGGTGTATCAGGGTGCCCCAGTCTTTGGTGTTCTGAAAAGGCCGGTCCCCGGCCTTGAAGAACATGCGGTTTTGCCCGAGCTTCGCCAGTTCGTCGTCGGCGCGGCGCATCATATGCACATAAGGAAAATCGTCAAGCTGCAGGTTGGCGCCTATGTGAAAGTCTTTCTTCAGCCGCCCGGCCTCAACGTTGGCAAGGAAGCGCCTGACCTCGGATTTACCGGAAGCCGGCAGGGCCAGCAGCAGCACTATGTCGAATGTTTCGCTCATTATGTCCTCCTAAACAGATTCTGATAAGTAAATTCTAGACAATATCCGTAAAAAAGTAAACCTCGTTAAAAACCTGCCCTTCCGGATTAATTTTATATAATTACCTTATATATGACACCTATAGAAACGATGTGGCTGGTTTTCACGGTTACCGCAACAGCGCTTTTCGTGGCGGACATAAAGCTTTCCGCCGGGCGCGCGCACGAGATAACCCGCCGGGAAGCCATGCTGCTGTGCGCTTTCTGGGTCATAGTCGCCACCATGTTCGGTTTTCTGACCGGGTACATGCTTGGCTTCGAGAAGATGCTCGAGTTCTTTACCGCCTATGTCATAGAGTACTCGCTCTCCATGGACAATATGTTCGTGTTCATAATGATCTTCGCCTACTTCGGCATCCCCAAGAAATACCAGCCGAAGATCCTCACCTGGGGCATCCTGGGCGCGGTGTTCATGCGCCTCGTCCTCATTTTCACCGGCGTCAAGCTTATCCACACTTTCGAATGGCTGATCTATGTTTTCGGCGGGATACTGATACTTACCGCCGTAAAAATGATGCTGCAAAAAGACGGGGAAATGGACCCGGGCGCCAACCCGGCATTAAAACTGCTGGCAAAGATAATTCCCATAGACAGAGTTGCCTCCGAAGGAGACTTTTTTGTCAAACGCAGAATCTGGCACGCCACTCCCCTCTTCGCCACGCTGGTCGTAGTAGAGACCTCCGACCTTATTTTCGCGGTGGACTCCATACCGGCCGTGCTGGCCATCTCCACGGACAAATTCATAGTTTACACCTCCAACGTGTTCGCCGTGGTGGGGCTGCGCTCGCTTTACTTCCTGCTGGCCTCCATAATGGACCTGTTCCGCTATCTCAAAGCGGGCATTTCCATAATACTGTTCTACGTGGGCGTTAAGATGCTGATCTCCGGCTATTATAAGATACCCGCCATGCTTTCACTCGGCGTAGTGCTGGGGATACTGGCGCTCTCCATACTGCTGTCGGTAGCTATCCGCCCGGAGCCCAAACCCGTGAATAAATAAACGGCGTGTTTTCAGACACAAAAAAAGCCCCGGATCTCTCCGGGGCTTTTTATTTATAAGGCTATCGTGCCTACTTCTTTTCAGAGGGCTTGACCGCTTTGGGGGCCTCTTTCTTGGCGGCCGGTTTAGCGGCTTTAGGCGCGGCCGGGGCAGGCGGGGGCTCTTTTACTATCTCAAGCAGCTCCACGTCGAACACCAGCGTGGCGCCGCCGGGGATAGCGCCGCCCGCGCCCTGGTCGCCGTAGGCGGTATCAGAGGGGCAGACCAGCTTGGCCTTGCCGCCGACCTTCATTTTCTGCACGCCTTCGGTCCAGCAGGGAATTACGCCTGCCAGGGGGAACTCGGCGGGGGTTCCGCGGTCCACGGAAGAATCGAACACTTTACCATCGGGGAATGTGCCGTGGTAATGCACCTTGACCATATCCGAAGCTTTGGGCGCGGCGCCTGCGCCTTCTTTCACCGGGATATAGACGACTCCGGAAGCCAATTTTGCCGCGCCTGCCTCTTTCGACATTTTCTCAAGGAAAGGTTTGGCTTTTTCCTTTTCTTTACCTACCAGCGCGTCCTGCTTGGTCTTAAGGTAATCGTTAAGCTTAACGCCATAAACTTTCTCGTCCAACGCTTCAGCCTGGCCGGCCAGCGCGCCGGAAAAACCCTGTATTATGAACTTGGTCTCATCCGGGGTGAAGTCAAACTGCTTAATCTTGGAACTGACGGCCTGGCCCAGGAAATAAAGTGTTTTCTGGTCCTCGGTCATTTCCGGGGCCGCGGCCATTGCCGAAGCCGCTATGGAACAAACAAAAACCGCAAGCAGTACTTTTCTCATGTTTCCTCCTGTTCGAAGCTGTCCTGAATATATTACAAAAAAAACCCTGAGTATTTCATCAAAGCGCTTCAAAATTCTTGCGGCCCGGTGAAAAACCTAGAACGAGACACCGAAAGTCAGCTGCGCGCCCAACCTTGCCCCGGAAACGGTGTATTCCCCGCGGGCGGGCCCGAGGAAAGAAGTTACAAGCAGCCCGGCGGAGAAATCGCTGATATTTTTGCAGGTGACACCCGCGGAAAGCACACCGGAATCATCGTTCAGGTTACGGATATAGTTCATATTGAGCGTCATGTCCGTTATAATGAACCGGCTGACGCTCGCGAATACCGCCCCGTAATACCGGGCAAGGTAGTTAGGCTCGTAAAGGCCATTGCCCAGCAAAAATTCGGTTTTTGACCCGGCGGGGAGCAACAAGGCCAACGGCCCAGAAAAGCCATAAACCGCCCTGTCCCGGAACGGGCTCCTGGTGTACCCGGTCTGGTTATAAAAGAATTCCGCGGTAAGGGTAAGACGGTCGTTAAAGTTACCCAGACGAAAGCCCTCGCTGAAGTTAACGGCGGCTTTGGTCACCCATTCTTCTTTTTTGCGGTAGGTCTCGAGAACACCGCCGCTATTGCGGATAAAGCGGCTATTATCACGGCCGGACACACTTACCTCCCCGGCCACGTCCACACCCCCCAGGCGGCTTGAAATATCGTAACCAAAAACCGGGCTGCGGTCGCGTTTGGCCCAGCCCGAAAAAGCCATCTCCGTTCTGCCGGCAAGCAATTCGAATTTAAGAGCCCCTCCCAGGTCCCGGTCCTCGGCGGCGCCGCCGGTATCCAAAAAACCGTAGATATTGTAGTCAGTACCGAACGGGACATGGAATTTCATGCCGTATGCGCCGTCCCTGTAACCTATCTTGCGCACGAAAGGCTTTTTCTCCACGTTAACCAGGTCCACCGGGTTCCACAGGTAACACCGGCCCCACTGCAGCACCTGCTTGCCGGTCCGGAAATATACCCGGCGGTTCAAGTTGAAGTCCAGAAACGCCTCGCGCAGTACGGAAGAGGTTTCCCGGGTGGCAGACTGGTAAGACGTCTCCATGTTGGCGAAAGCTTTTATGCCGTTTTTAAGGCGCGCGTCCAGCATAAAGTTGCCTACCAGATAGGAATTAAGTGAATTAGCCGAGGCGGTGCTGTAGGCGATATCTTCGACAACGCTTATTATCTCCCCGGAAAAGCCAAGTGTTTTCTTTTCCTCCGCCTGCCCCGGGGCAGCCGCGGCCTGTGTTTCCACGTCTGGACTGGAAAACATTTCCAGCTCCGCGGCGGCGTCTTCCGCGGCGGCGGAAGCCGCGAACGCCAGGCACAGCGCGGCGCAGATCAGCGGTTTATGCATAAATTACTTGCTCAGGTTCTCAAGGTGGGCCTTGGTGAAGATCTTATCGTCCAGCCGGCCCGGCACCATATTCGCTATCTCCACTATGGTTTTATTGCCCTTCTCGAACTCGTCAATGAACAGCTGCTTCACCGGCACGTAACGCCCTTCTATCTCGGTGAATTTCAGGAAATAAGCGGTCTGCATCAGCGTGCCGGAAAGTGAATAAGATTCCTGTTTAAGCAGCAGGTTATTGTCGCGCCTGGTCCAGAATATCTGCCTGGGGTAGTCCACATCGTTGACCCTGGCCTTAACCTCGAATTTATAGACCGGGACCTTTCCCAGCATTTCCGCCGAAAATTTTTCGGTGCCTGATGAATCGACTACCGGCCCGTACAGTTCCTCCAGCTTGCGGGTTTCAAAATCGTCGCTGTGGGCGTCGGAACCGCCTATGCTCTCGTCGCGATTGACGTGCTGAAAAGTGCGCGTATTCTTGCGGTACATCCAGAAATTATCGCCCACGCGCAAATAGCCGTTGCCGCGCTCGTTCTCCGGCGCGTTCATGGCTATCAGGAAGGCGTCGTCCTCATCGCGGCGGAAATAGGCCATATCAATTATCTTTGTGCCCTGCCCGGCCCGCTGCTGGGTAAGCGTCACTTCCGCCCTGATGTCGCTTTTCATCTTATAGTTGGCGTCTATGGCGCGCAGTATGGGCACCACCCGGCCTTCGGCGCAATGGCCGGCCGCCTGCGCCAGCAGGGAAAGGAGTACGAACATCGGGAGTTTATTCATAAGATATCCGGGTCAGGTAAAATGCCCCAAAGCCTGCGCGGGCGAAAGATTAGCTGCCCGGCGCGCGGGAAACCAGGCCGTAATGACGGCTATGGCGATTATCAAAAGCACACTGCCGGCTATGCCGGTAAAAGTAGGCAGAAAATACAGGTGGCCGTTGACCAGCAGCATCCCCAGCGGGTTATCCTGCGGGTGAAAAGTTACAAGCGTAAGCAGCTTCATAACTATGAACCCGGTTACCACGCCTACAGTGGCGGAGAACAGGGTAAGAAAAAAAGTCTCCAGGATGAACATGTCTCGCACGTCGCCGCGCTGCATGCCGATGGCGCGCACCGTGCCTATCTCGCGGGTGCGCTCCCGGATGGTCATGCGCAGGGTATTCACCACGCCCAGCAGGATTATGAAGAACAGCACCAGCACCGCCGAGATGGTGATGATGTTAAGCACGCTCTCCAGCTTAAGGATATCGCTGGCGGACTCGTACATAGTGGAAACGTCGAGCGTAGTGCCCTTGAACCGGTTCTTCGAGATATCCTGATACTTCTTCTTATAATCGTCCGTGGTGTAAGTACGCGGCAGCAGTATCCACTCCGGCGCCGCCAGCCGCTGCCAGTCCGGGGCAAGTTCCGGTGTGGCGGCGCCTGCGGGCGCCGCGGCCGGCAGCTCCGGGTAGTACAGGTCGTAGAACTT
>MGVB01000101.1 GCA_001800275.1 Elusimicrobia bacterium RIFOXYA12_FULL_57_11 | reverse complement strand
AGCACGAAGAGGAAAGCGGCGAGCGGCATGCGCCTGGAGAGCCCGCCCAGGGCTTCCATTTCAGTAGTGCCCGCGCCATGCAGCACGGCGCCGGCCCCCATAAAAAGCAGGCCTTTGAACAAGGCATGGTTTAAAACATGCAGCAGAGCCCCGCCGAAAACAAGGGCTGACAATTGGTACATACCCATGGTCCTGCCCAACACCCCGAGCCCCAGCGCCAAAACGATGATCCCGATGTTTTCTATGCTTGAATAGGCGAGCAGGCGTTTCAAATCGTGCTGAGCCAGCGCAAAAATAGCGCCCAACAGGCAGGAACTGAGGCCGGCCATGATCAGCAGCCAGCCCCACCACGGCTCCCACGGGGCCAGCACGCCCAGCATGCGTATAAGGCCGTAAATCCCGGTCTTTATCATAACGCCGCTCATAACCGCGGAAACATGGCTGGGCGCGGCGGGGTGGGCCTCCGGCAGCCAGACATGCAGCGGAATAAGGCCGGCTTTAAGGCCAAAGCCCAGCAGCAAGGCGAGAAAAGCGGCAGCGGCCAGCGGGCCCTGCGGCTTTTTAAACAAAGCAAAATCCAGCACGGCGGCGTGGCCGCCCAGCAGGGAAAACGCCAGCATGAGCGCCAAAGCACCGGCCGCGCCGGCTGCCAGGTAGATGAACGCGGCCCTGCGGACCTGGGCTTTTTCATGGTCAAAAATAACCAGGAAAAAAGAGGAGACCGCCATCACTTCCCAGGCCAGGAGGAACAGGACGCCGTTTGCCGCAAGGAATACCAGCACCATCGAAGCGGAAAGCAGGTTAAAAGCGGCCCAGGCCGGCCCCGGCGGCCGTTCACCTGCGGGTTTCATGTAGTCAACCCCGTAAACGGCGGCAGCGGCCGTAAGGATAAAGACAGGCAGCAGGAAAAAAGCCGACAGCGGGTCCAAGACAAGGGAGAAAGACGCCATAGGCACCGGCCAGGGCAGGGTAAGCGTTTCAGAAGCGGGGTAAAAAAGCGTTCTTAAGGTGGGAACAAGTCCGACAAGCGAGGCCGCCACAGCTCCGGCAGCTCCGATAAAATTCACCCGGTCCGGGCGGGCGCTGCAGAAAACCGTCAGCAAGGCGCTAAGGCAAAGTATTGAAAGCGAGCACAAAAGGAAAAGCATGTAGGTAAAATTAAGTATACCTGACAACGGCCAAAGCTGAAAACACCGGAACATTCAGTCTAAGACAAAACGCCGCGCTCTGTCAAACTCAAACCGGCTCCGCGGAGGGCGCCCAGGCGTTGAGGATGGAGACCAGCATGGCGGCAACTATCGGGCCGAAGATTACGCCCAGTATACCGAACATGCCGATACCGGAGAAAATGGCGACCAGGGCCAGCAGCGGGTGCATATCGCCGTGGCCTTTCAGCACTATCGGGCGCACCACGTTATCTATCAGGCCTGCCCCCACCGCGACAACACCCATAAATACCACCTGGATTATCGAGCCCTTAAAATACAGGTACACCGCCCCGGCCAGGCAGACGGGCAGGCTGCCTAGTATCGGTATCCAGGCGAAGATAAAAGTGGCGCCCGAGGCCAGGAACACGCCCGGTACGCCCAGGAGCAGGAACCCCAGCATCACAATAACAGCCTGCGCGGCGGCCGCGGCGGAAGTGGCCCAGACCGTGGAGGCGACGGTATCCTTGAAGGATTTTCCCAGCCGGGCGCGCAGTGTCCGCTCGAGCTGCGCCTTATCCATCGCCCAGTTAAAGAAAATATTTCCTTCCACGAGCATAAAGTACCAGGTAAGCATGGACAGCACCAGTTTAAGGGCCAGGTCAGGCAGAGTGGCCGCTTTTACCAGTATGACCGTGCTTAAAGCCGCTCCCGCGCTTTGCAGGAACTGTATGCCTTTTGCCTGGAGCGCCGCCGGGCTTTCTATAACGTAATACAGCGGCTTGAACCCCATCACCCCGTCCACGGCAGAGCGCAGGAACATGGCGCCCCTTTCATCGGCAAGATATCCTGAAAGCGCTATGCCCTGTTTTACGGCCAGGGCCGCAAAAAGCACCAGCGGCACTATTATGGCGAACATGATGGCGATTATGGCAACCGAAGCCGCTGTCCGCGGGGCAAGGCGTTTGCGGGCCAGCACCTCATAAAGCGGCCGGGTAAGTATGGCAAGCATTATGCCCATCATGAGGGAGACCAGGTAAGGCCAGACCATCATGGTGAAGATAAAAAGGAAGATAGCCAGCAGCAGCAGGAGCGTGGGATTGGCGGCACGGGAGGTAGTGGTCATTATTTAATTCCTCGGAAACTGGTCAGTTCTTTTGCGTTCCTTTGAATAAATAGAGATATTCGGCGTAGCCCTCTTTCTCCATCTCCTCAAAAGGCACGAACCGCAATGCCGCTGAATTAATGCAGTAGCGCAGGCCTTTCGGGCCCGGACCGTCGTGGAACACGTGTCCCAGGTGTGAGTCGCTGGCCCGGGAACGGACCTCGACCCGCTCCATGCCAAGCGTCGCGTCCTTCTTTTCCTCTATCGTTTCCGGTTTAACCGGGGTGGTGAAACTGGGCCACCCCGAACCAGAATCGAATTTATCCAGAGAACTGAACAGGATGTCGCCCGTCACAACGTCCGCGTAAATACCGGGGCGCTTATTGTCCCAGTATTCGTTGTCGAAAGGCGGCTCGGTGCCGCACATCCGGGTAACCTTGTGCTGGAGGGGCGTAAGTTTTTTCAGTTTTTCTTCCATGGACGGCTTTCTTTCCCGCGCCGGTGGCGGCGCTTCCACGGCGGCCTTGCATGCGGCCAGCGCCAGCACCGCGAGAGCCAGTTTTAAAGAGTTACGCATGTCAGGCCGGCCGACGGTTGTAGAATCCCAGCAGGGCTCCCAGCGCCACGGACCAGAGAGCGGCCAGGCCGATGCGCAATTCCACAGGCAGCATAAAAGTAACGGTATGAGCCGGTATCCAGAACCAGAGCAGCGTTAGAAGCCCTTTATCCAGGTTAGCCCAGTTTGGGCGCCCGTCTATGGCGTTATCCAGCAAGCGGTGCGCTATCACAAGGAAAGGCCCGAACTGGAGATTCATGGCCGCTGAAATAACTAACGCCCGGCCAAACCGCCCCAACTCCGGAAGAAGCCCGTGGGCGGTCAAGCCGTCCACGAAACCGGTAAAGCCAGTGAAGGCGTACTTTATACAGACGGCCAGCGCCGCCCATTCCAGCATCTTCAGGAACACGGCGCGAACGCCGAACGGCATAAAAAACCTGCACTTTCCGATCCAGCGCGCCGCAATATCTCCCAAGGTCCCCAGTACGGCGAACTGGGCCATGGCCGTCATTATAGGGTAGGCTTGTACGAGTTCAATGTACCAGTTCATAGATGTTTTTCACAGGCGGTCCGGCTGCGGATCCTCAGGCTTTATTGAGTGAACGGCAGGCCACCAGGTCCACGCCCATACCGAGGAAGTCGGTGGCCACTACCGCGCCGGCTTTTACCGGGGAGGAGACCACTATCCGCTTTATTGCGGCCATGGTTTCGAAAAGTTTTTCTTTCGGAATTGGTTTTGAGGTCCGCACCGGCAGCATTTTAAGTTCGAGGCCCCTGGTAAGCACCGAAGTCGTCAGCGTACGCATGGGGGCTTCCACTTCCTGGCGGGCATATTTATCTCCGCGGGGACATTTATGCCCGGTAACGCTTATCACGCGGGCGCCGTCCGCCTCTATCTCGAGACGGCAGCCCTGGGGGCATTCAATACAGGTCATCGGGCGTTTCATCGCGTTTTAAGATACTGCGCCGCCATTTTTCCGGCCAGCTCGCTGTCACGCGTTACCCAATCCGCCAGGTCGTACACCTTGCAGGCGTTGCCGCACGCGAACACGCCGGGAATGGAGGTTAAATTAACCGCCGGCGCCACCGGGGTATTGGTGGCCCTGTCGATCTCCGCCCCGGCCATTTCAAGCAGCTCGTTCTCGGGGATCAGTCCCACGGACACCAGAACGGTGTCACACGCGATCTCAAACACGGAACCGGGGATATCCGTGAATTTATCGTCAACGCGCACAACTTCCACTTTCTCAACCCGGGCGGCGCCGTGTATTTTGAGGATGCGGTGCTGGAAATAAAGCGGGATGGAGAAATCTTCCAGGCATTGCACCACGTTGCGCACCAGGCCGCGGCTGGTTTTCTGTATTTCTATCACGCCTTTCACCTTGACGCCTTCCAGCGCCATGCGCCGCGCCATTATAAGCCCTATATCACCGGAACCCACTATCACGGCCTCTTTACCGGGAATCCAGCCTTCCATGTTGACCATTTTCTGGGCCAGCCCGGCGGGATACACCCCGGCCGGGCGCTCTCCCGGAATCTGTATCATCTCGCGGGTACGCTCGCGGCAGCCGGTAGCCAGTATAACGGCCCTTGCCCTGATCTCTTCCATGGCGCCGGGGCGGAGGTATGAAATGTCCCTGTCTTTAGTGAACTTGATAACGAAAGAACGCAGGCTCACTTCTATGCCCGGAGTTTCCATCACCAAACGGGCAAAACGGTCCGCGTATTCCGGGCCGGTCAGCTCTGCCTTGAAATGATGCAGCCCGAAGCCAGGATGTATGCACTGGTTCAGTATTCCGCCCAGGTGCTGGTCCCGTTCAAGCAGCAGGATATCTTCCACGCCGGCGGCGCGGGCAGCCAATGCCGCCGCCATCCCGGCCGGGCCGCCACCCACGATAACAAGATCCCTGTACTTCATTTTTTATCCTTAAAAGAGACTGCAAAACGACCCTTACCGCAAAAACAAAACCCCGGGCTGCAGCCTCAATTATTATTCTTGCCGGCGCAGGTGCCGCTCTGGTAGATAAAGGACAGCATTTCGGGGGACACATCATTTAAAAAAGTGAGCATATACCCGTTTTTCTTTACGGGAGCCGGGGCTAGGCAGCAATCTCCGGCTTCGATGTCGTAAATGGACGCGGCTTCCGAGCGGCGCAGTTTTTTGTTTATGAACCTGCGGGCTTTGGAAGCTTTAGGGCGTATATAGATAAGGTTCATTTGCGTTCATCCTTTATAAGTTCCGAACCCGGACCGCGTTTGGTTACGGCCGTAACCGGGAAGCCAAGTTCTTCCTGCATGATTTTTATTATGCGCGTGGTGCAGAAGCCGCCGTGACAGCGGCCGGCCTGCGCGCGCGTGCGGAATTTGATCCCGTCCAGAGTAGTGGCGCCGCGCTTTATGGCTTCGTATATTTCCTGAGAAGAAACCAGTTCGCACCGGCAGACTATATCCCCGTAGGCTGGGTTCTTCGCCACAAGGCGGCAGGTTTCCTCCAGGGGCACCTGGAAAAGGTGGGCCGGGCGGGGGCGGAGGCGGTGGAACTCGGCCTTGGGCTCGAGCGGCAAGCCGTGCCTGGCCAGGAGGCCGGCCACCATAACGGCTATGGCGGGCGCCGAGGTAAGGCCGGGCGACTGTATGCCTGCCGCGTTAATAAGACCTGGAACGCTATCCTCGTGGCGGATAATAAAATCCTTGCCGGACACGGGGCGCAGCCCCGCGAAGTAGGCTATGATATCGCTTTTGGATATCGAAGGCATCATGCGGCGGGCGCCGGACAGCACTTCCGCCAGGCCGCTTTCGGTGGTTGAAAGGTCGGTTTTATCCTCTACGTCCAGCGCGGTGGGCCCGATCATCGGGTTGCCGTCGGAGGTCTTGATTATCAGTATGCCTTTGGAGGTTTTAGTGGGGAGGGGGAAAATTATGTGGTTGGCTATATGTTCGCGTTTTTTGTCCAGCAGGTATTCTTCGCCTTTGCGCGGAGTTATCTTAAATGTCGGGGCGCCGGCCATGGCGGATATCTCATCGGCAAAAAGACCGGCCGCATTGACCAGGAAACGGGAATTATGTTTTTCCCCGCCGGTTTCCAGTTCAAAAACGCCATCGGCACCGCGGCGTATGGCCGACACTTTTTGCGAAGTTTTAAGTTCTACGCCGTTCTTTACGGCGTTTTCCACCAGGGCGTAAACAAAGCGGTACGGGCTGATTATCCCGGCTGAAGGCACATAAAGAGCGGCCTGCACTTCCGGCCCCAGGTTGGGCTCACGTTCGTCCAGCCAGGCCCGGTCTACAATTTCCAGCCCCTTGATACCGAGCGCCTCACCCTCTTTTTTTATCTTTTCGAGTTCCGGCAGGTCTCCCAGATCGAAAACCGCTATAAGCTGGCCGCACTGCACGAAATTCAGGCCCAGGTCGGCGGCTATTTCCTCGCGCATCAGGCGGTTGCCTTCTACGCACAGCCAGGCTTTAACGGAAGCGGGGGGGTTCTGGGTGCCGGCGTGTATTATACCGCTGTTGGATTTTGAAACTCCGAAGGCGGGTTCCGCTTCTTTTTCAAGCAGCAATACAGCCAGTTTGTAGCGCGAGAGTTCCCTGGCTATGGCGGCCCCGGTAATACCGGCGCCCACAATAACGACGTCGTAAATCATCCATGATTATTTTACAATAAAATGGCGTCCGTTTCAGACCACTTGCCATGCACAGCCGGCTTATATAGAATTATCAGTATGAAGCACCTTTATCGCAGTCAAACCAACAAGATCCTGTCCGGGGTGATGGGAGGGCTGGGCGAGTACTTCGAAGTAGATCCCGTGGTTTTACGCCTGGCCTTCGTTTTCCTGCTGCTCGCCACTGCCATCGTCCCGGGAGTTATAGCTTATATAGCGGCTGTCGTTATAGTTCCCCAAAAACCTTTCACGGGCCCGTTGTAACACCGCGGCAAAAGGAACCTCATGAACCCCAGGCTGCTTTTCTCAAGGCACGACGTTTCCGGTTTCTGGGCACTGCTGGCGGACAACCTGGCTAATATCGTTATAATCGCCGGCGTCTGCAAAGGCCTGCTGAAAATGCCGGATGAAGTGGTGTTCGGCCGCATACTCCCGGGGATCGGGATATCCCTGCTCTTCGGGCTGACAGCCTACGCCATTCTGGCTTACCGCCTGGCGCAGCGGGAAAACCGCAGGGACGTAACCGCCCTGCCCTACGGCATTTCAACGCCTGTCATGTTCGTCTATCTTTTCGGTATCATGACTCCGGTATATCTTAAGACCGGCGACCCCGTAATTGCCTGGCAGGCCGGGATAGCGGCGGCATTTCTAGGCGGTATTTTCGAAGCGCTGGGCAGCCTGGCTGGCCCGTTCATAAAAAAACATACCCCCCGCGCGGGCATGCTGGGCACCCTGGCCGGCATTGCCCTGGTCTGGATAGCCGTAATACCCTTCGCGGAAATATTCGAAAACCCGCTGGTGGGTTTTGTCTCACTGGGCGTTATCCTGCTGGGGCTGGTGGCCGGCATACGCCTGCCCTGGGGAATGCCGGCGGGCCTTGCGGCCATATTGGCGGGGACCGCCGTGGGCTTTGCCACGGGAGCGTCTAAAATTTCTTTTGAAGGGCTGGGCTTTCACGCGCCGGCGCTTTATTTTTCAGACCTTGCCGCGGGCATCAGGTTCATCTTCGCCAACCCTGCCATCATAGCCGTGATACTGCCGATTGAGATATACAATTTCATAGAGACCATGAACAACGTGGAATCCGCGGAAGCGGCGGGGGATAAATATGACGTACGTACAGCCCAGGTGCTGGACGGGCTGGGGACCATGGCGGCCGGACTGGCCGGTTCCGCCTTCCCCACCACGGTCTACATAGGGCATCCCGCCTATAAACGGCTTGGTTCACGCAGCGGGTATGCGCTGGGTGTGGGCGTGGTCGTTATACTGGCGGCCACAACCGGGCTGGTAAGTTTCCTGCATGCGCTCATCCCGGTAGCGGCAGTAGCGCCCATGCTGGTTTTTGTGGCGATGGTAATAACCGCGCAGGCCTTCATCTGCGTTAAACCCTCGCATATGCTGGCCGTTTCCATAGCGCTGGTGCCGCATGCCGCTGACCTGGTTTACAAGCAGGTTACCGGGGCGCTGGGCGTAATGGCCGGCTATATCGGCTCGTCTTTCGCGGTAGCCCACCCGGCTTACCCGGCCTTCGCGCAGGGCATGGCGGGCGGCCTGCTGCCGGAAACGCTCAAGCAAACATTGCTTTCCAACGGCGGTGTGCATATGGCCGGGCTTGCCGCCATGAGCCAAGGCGCTATCCTCACAGGCCTGCTGTGGGGTGCGATGACGGCCCTCCTTATAGACTGTGCCTACCGCAAAGCGGCGGCTTTCGCGGCCGCGGCCGGAGCACTGACGCTGTTCGGCCTGATCCATTCCGGCTCTGCCGGACTTAACCCGGGGTCGCCGTTTTTCTG
>MGVB01000100.1 GCA_001800275.1 Elusimicrobia bacterium RIFOXYA12_FULL_57_11 | reverse complement strand
GATCAGCAATACAATGTTTTCAGGATAGGATGAACTGTACGATGTAGGCGGAGCAAAAGTTCATCCGAAAGTAATAATGCAGACTTTTTGTCCTGGGTCCTTTTCCTGGCCCTGGCCGCGGTTGGGATTTCCCGACGGGGAATCGGTTGATTCTCCGCCGCTGCGTGTCGACAACTCCCTATGAGGTTCTCGCATTTGTGCTCGCTTTTGCCGGTCAGGGCCTTTGCTATCGCTTCGATATTATATCTATTCCGTCGGAGCAGCGGGATAGCATCTTTGTTTGGAAGGTGGCTGAGAATGATTCTCATCCCGGCTTTGTCGGCGCAGTCGGTCAGGTAATATTTGCAGTCTTTGGCCTTTAAACGCAGTTGTCGACAAAGTGTCGACAACTTAAAGTCATGCTCGTTCATCGGTCTGTTTTTGATGTGATACCAGTAGTCGCGCGGGTTCTTTATGTCGACGGTCCCCGCTATCGCGTCCACTACCGAGTAATACCGCACGCCATTGCGGACGGTGTCGCGTATCCAACTGCGGACAAATGATTTTTCTTCCATGGTCCCCCCTTGTGAGATAAGAGCATGAAACAATCTTAAGACTAGTTTTGCAATGGCCGGCTACAGAGTCGCCAGGATTTTCTTGATACGTTCAACCCGGGCTGCGGTGCCGGCGGGTGAGCGCAGGTTTCCTTCGAGGCTTTCGGTAAATCTATCATCCTGCAGGAATTCCTTGAACTGTCCCACCAGATACTTTTTAACCTTGGCGGGCGCAGTAGATATCTCTTCGGCGATGTGCTCTGCGCCATCGAGAACGGTAATTATGTCTTCCATGTCCGGGCTGGTCAGAAAATCGCCGTGGCCGCGGTCATTGAACGCCTCTAACTTGGAGGCGAGGAAATACGGCAATGAAAAGATGCGAACTTGTTGGCCTCCTGGGAGTGTTATGCTGATGGCCTGCTCATAGCCGTCGGGGTACCAGCTATTCTTAAAATTCAGCACGTCGCCTTCGGTCGGCATGATGTCGGCGGTAAGCCCGCTGTAGCTCCAACGGCAGATCGGCGCCCCCTTCTCTGTGACATGGCGGAAACCGAGGCGCTCCAGTTCTTGCTCTAGTTTATAGTACTGGCCGCGAGTTAGCACCTGTGTCACGCAATCTACATCCTCAGTGGGGCGCACGGTGGAGGCGCCTGGATCTGTCAGGTAAAGCGAAACCGTGCTGCCACCGACAAAGACGACCTTATCCTTGAGGGGTCCGAGGCCTTTTGCGATATGTACCAGCATTTCAAGGCTGTTCATTTGTAGCCATTCCCAAGTCGCGCCTCAAGTTCTTTGATGGCCATGGCCTGCTCGCGGGCGCGGCCTGCTCTGACGGCATCCACCAGCGCCAGTAATTCGTACAGTGCCTTGTCTTTTTCAGCCGCCTGTGGGGCTTTCTCGTAAAGCGGCTCTATGGCTTGCCCGCGTGTTTTGCCGTTCTCATATGGCCAAACATACATATCTTCGGCTGTCGCAATTATCTTTCCAGCCAGTGGGGCGGCTGAATGGGCCGTGGGCAGGCCTCGGGAAACCGGGCCCGGACTGGCCGGGAAGACATATTTTAGGCCGTGCACCAGAAATTCCAGCAAGGCGGTCTTCATAACCTTCTTTTTGGCCGAGTCCATGAAACCAACAGTACGGCAGCGGTTCAGCGAAAAACTGATCTCACCTTGGGATAGGCCTAATGCAGTTACCAGGTCCACGTGGCGCCACTTTCTTCCGCCCAAAGCCACCAGTTTCAGAAGGACGGCGATGTCCTGCGGTTTAATGCCGTTGAATGGTCTCATGCCTATAGCATAGCAGATAATATTACATATTACAATATGTAATATCTGGCATGCAGATTAGTAGGCGTGCCTACTAATTTGTATTCTCATTCGGGAGACACCAGTGGTGGGTTATGCAAAATCAACATCTGAAAGTGAAAATGCATAGCATGGCTGATGCGCTGCTAGAGTAAACGCTAAATCAATTTACTCAATGCATTGAGTAATTTGATGAATCGGAGCTTTTTCAGTTTCTCCCTCTCCCCACGGGGGCGACATAACATTAACAGAAAAGCCCGCCAGGGCGAGCGAACAGCGAGCCTGGGCGGGTTTTTAATAAACCAAGGTGCCCCCGTTTAAATTCTTTCCCCCGGTGGCCATAATTTAAAAATAAGAAAAAAATAAATGCGGGGATGTACGGCCTGCCCGGCAGGCCGGGAGCGGCCCGGCCAAGGCCCACGTTTATTGGGCCGGCTGGCCGCGCATAGGAGATTGTTATAAGATGCAGCCTACCTTGGGAGCAGAACTGCCGGCGCAGGGCTATGTGCCGGCAGCCTGCGAACCCACTTCCTAGCGGCAAGGAGCAGTGCGGGGCCGCGCTGCGTGGCCACGCCTGCGACGACATCTCGCGGATAAGATCGGCCTACCGCTTCCAAAGACGATAGGGGAGCCGCATAGTGGCCGGCAAGCGCGGCCACCCTGCGGCGAGCGAGCGGAGCGAAGGCGCGAAGTGCCGAGCCCGCGAGCGGCTTCTCGCGGCATCATCGGGCGATCTAGGCGCTAGATCTATAGAGATTTTTTAGGAACCGATACAGAGCAAGGCGGAATCGTCCCCACAGGTCATCCGAATGTAATGATGTGCACAAGTCTGGCGGCCCGGCCCGCAGCGGGCGGCGACGCTGGTTTTTGCATGTTGTCCGGATTGTTCATATTAAATGTCTTATTGAGTATATGCGGTCTATCTGGCGTCGGACAGGGGCGGCTGCTTGCGTGCTACCACGAGCATCTCGAAATCCTCGGTGGTCAGCGTGTCATTGCGGGAGTAGGCCCCCAGCTTGGCTCCGAAGATGTCTATGGTCCCGCAGCCCAGAGTTTTCAGCAGCCAGGTTATCTCGCTGGGGACATAATAGCGTTCATTGCATGCCAGTTCCTTCTTGTTCCCGGAGTCATCTTCTATGACCGTCGTATTATTATCGCGGAAGGTCATCAGGTCGAAGGTATTGCTCCTGTAGGAAGCGCTGCCCTCCCCGGCAGCCTGGGCGCAGAACTTTTCCACCGAATGGTGCAGCGGAAAAAGGCCGTTAAGCGTGGTGAAGATCAACTTCCCGCCGGGCTTGAGCGCCCTGACAGCGCCCTTTAGGATCTCGAAATTCATCTCGTCAGTTTCCATAAGCGGGAACCCGCCCTCGCAGAGCATTATGGCCAGGCCGAATTCCGCTTCGAACGGCAGGGACCGCGCGTCATGCCTGCGGAAATCTATCATTGCCCCCGCCTCTCTGGCTTTCTCCCTTGCCCTCTCAAGTTGTGACTCCGACAGGTCAACGCCGATTACCTTATACCCTCTTTTCGTCAACTCTACGGCATGGCGGCCGGTACCGCAGCCGATATCCAGGATCCTTAAGGACTTGTCGCGTCCACACTCCTCTTCAATAAAATCACACTCGCCCGCTGTCCCCTGCGTAAAGCATTCCGAGTCGTATTTGCGTGCGTAGTTCTCGAACAGGGATTCGTACCATTGTTTCATGTTATTTCCCTATTAACCGGCACGCTGCGCCGGTTATATCTTTTTCAGGATTCGCTCAGGGGCTTGAAAGAAGTCTTCCAGGCTTATGGCTGAGATTCCTGCGTCCGTACGGGTGTTTCCTATGATAAGTCCTGTAGCTTCCTTATTGTGAGCCAGGAAGGCCGTTAAGCCGTCCGGTTGTTTGCCGGCCCTGCCGGACTTAACTTCGATGGCCAGCAGTCTTTTTCCCAGCTTGAAGATATAATCCACTTCGAGGTCCCGCTCGCGCCAGTAGAGCAATTCTCCGCCATTTTGTTCCGCCAGCGGGATAAGGGCCGCGCCCACTGCGTTCTCTACGAGCCGGCCTTTCCATGCGGGGTTGTGTAATTCCTCCCCTCCGGAAGGAAACGTCATGGCGTTAGCCAGGCTGTTATCGCGCAGGATTAGTTTGGGGATGGAGTTGCGCAATCTGATCTTGTTGCCGCTCCAGCGCTGTAGAGTGGCTAACACGTAGGCGGCTGACAATAAGTGCAGGTAATGAGCGATGGTGGTAGTGTTCCCGGCTTCTGAAAGCTGGCCCATCATTTTCTGATAGCTCAATATCTGCGCCGGGTGCGCGCAGGCTACGCCCAGCACTTGACGCAACAGGGCAGGCTTTTGCACAGGAGACATGAGCAGAACGTCTTTCCCTACCACCGTCTCAATTATCGAGTCGCGGACGAACCTGCCCCAGCGGGCGTAATTTTTATTTATCGGAATCGCGCCCGGGTAGCCGCCGAAGAGCAGATAGTCTTCCAGTTTGAGCCCGAAGCACTCCAGGCATTCCGAATACGACCAATGCGGTATTCTGTGCAGTTCGAAACGCCCCGTGAGGCTTTCTGTAAGGCCGCGCTGTACCAGTAACGCCGAAGAGCCGAGTATAAGAACTTTTATATTGGTTTTATGCCGCTTGTCCTCGTCGACCAGCGCTTTCACCTTTTCGCTCCAGCCGGTTATTTTCTGGACCTCGTCCAGGATGAGGAGGACGCAGTTCTTCCCGGTAGCAAGTGTCCTGGCCTTGTTCCAGTATTCTTCTATCCATGCAGTTGAGGGAATAGCCGGTTTATCGGCGGCTTCGTATATTGAGGGGCCGCGCCAATTCTCCTTCAGGTGAAGAGCGAGGGTTGTCTTACCAACCTGCCTAGGGCCGGAAATGACCTGTATCGGGATGGTGCCGTCTTGAAGAGCGCTGTATACGCTGTTATAGTAGGTCTTGCGTACAAATTCTTTAGCCATAATAGGATTTTACCAATGAGGGAATGGCTTGTCAACAAATTACTCAATCGATTGAGTAATTTGCAAAACAGCGGGATAAAACGACTATGGCCAAAGGCTGCGGCAAGCGGCTACTGGCCCTGGTCTCTCGATATTTTCTTTGCGGTTTTCCCACGGGGGCTGCATAACAGCAACAGAAAAGTCCGCCAGGGCAAGCGAACAGCGGGTGGAGCGAAGCGACACAATTCAGCGTTCAGGCCTGGGCGGGTTTGTAAAAAACCAAGGTGCCCCCGTTAAAATTATTTGCCAGCGCATCTGTCTGATTTGGGTAAAAAAAACCGCCGGGCATCCCCGGCGGTTCTTCTTTACTTCAGTTTCGTCTAATTGCAGCCGAAAGTAACATTCTTGCAGAGGTCCGGATTGCCTAACTCGAGGCCGTTAGGGGCCAGTGACGAGAACAACTTTTCTATTTCTCCCAAGTTCAGGTTCAGGCCGGGCAGCCCGAAATTAGGTACGTCCATTCCCACGGACGGAAGCTTCAGCGCGTTGATGCCGGCCTCCAGTTTAAGTTCGTCGGTTTCGAAAACATTCAGGGCCGCCATGTCGGGCAGGCCGAGGCTTATGTCGGCGTCCACCGCGTCAAGGATGGCGTTCAACGCGTTGTTGGCCTGCTTTATAAGTGAATCAACATACCCTCCCAAGCCGAGCCGGCTCAGCACTTCCCAGAGGAAACTGCTCAGCACGCTCTTAATGTTCCCCTCTATGGCGTCGGCGCCATCCATAATGGTCTTGAAGCCTATGGACACTTTGTAAGAAGACATCCCGGTCACCGTAGGGTAGGGGAAACTGAAGGAAAAGCTGCTATTCACCAGTGTGTTAAGCCCCGAGAGATTTTTGCTCAGGCCTTCCACTCGGCCATACAGGGCCTCGATCTGCTTGCGCAGGGAGTCTATCTCGGCAATCTCGGTGCCGAAAGGGTTGAAGAAATCAACAGAAGGCAGCCAGGAGTCCGGGGTATAGATGAGAACCTGTACCACTTTGTCGTAGTCTACCAGTGCCTGGTCCAGTTTGACGGCGTACTTGCTTACATTGGGGTCAGCGCAGGCCCTGGTATCTGCTGGCAGGCGGCCAAGGCAGGTTTCAGCGGCTTGTGCAACGCGGGGGAATTTTTTAACGAAGCCGCTGTTGATGAGGTAGAGCGCTCTGCCGAGCTTCTCCGCCTTGTCTTCCGCTTCGGCCAGCTTCAGGCGCAGGGGTTCTGTTTTGGCCACAATGGCGTCCATCCTTATACGGGCGGCGGTGATCTCCTTTAGCGAAGCTCCGAGCGAGGCTTTTATCTTCCCGGCTTTTTCCCTGGCCTGCGGTATGGCTTCCGCCGCCATCGCTGCTGACTGCAGGGTTTTAGCCGAGGCTTCAAGTTTTCTCAGGTCGGCGTCCAGCGTGGACAGCATCCCCAGCGCCGTGGCCGAAATCCCGAGATAATTTTTAATCGTGTTAATACGTTTTCCCAGAGTGTCCTGGTCCCCGTACAAAGTCTTGCTGTCGTTGAAAATGTTTAGCAGGTCCTGATTTTTAAAAGAGGCCGAGGTCGCGGCTTGCGCGGCGGGGCCGGCCGCTAAAAATACAGCGAACACAGCTGCTGCCGCAGACAACGTAAATAATTTTTTCATTTAATCTCCTTAATTTACCAATACTCATATGCTAGCATATGCGGCTATCCGGGGTTTAATCCCAGCCATTGCGGCGCCCTGGCTTCGGCTCCTCCTTCGCTGCCCAGGACCAGAGATACGGTTTTCATGTATTTACTCTATATCTTTTCCCTTTTCGCAGTTTTGCGCCAGGTTCAGCAGGAACTTGGCCGGCACCAGGGCCCAGTCCGGCCTGGTGCCCAGTTCGAGGGACAGGGAATATGCCGCCCGTTCCGCCAGGAAGATCTTCAGCAGCAGCAGGGCGTCCTCTTCGGGCTGCGGCAGCAGTTGGGAGCCGCGCAGCGCCCCGGAGTAGCCGCGCAGGAACGAGGCCGCGGCGTAGGAGAACCAAATCTCCACCCAGCCCGACAGGGACTGTAACTCTTTCCTGGGAATACCGCCAGGCTGCAGGAAAGGGGCGTGGGCCGCGTAATAGAGGGATAGCAGCATGGAGGCGGCGTCCCTCAGTGGAGAGCGCTTTATTCTGCGTTCTCCGAGCGGTTTATCCAGATCGCCCTCGAAGTCCTTGATGATGAAGTCCTTGCCGGTAAAGAGCGCCTGACCCAGCGAGCAGTTGCCATGTATGCGGATCTTGCCCCCCGAGAACTTCTTGCTGGCCAGTGCGGAAGCCAGTTTAAGCAGTTTAGCCTGTTCGCCGGGAAGCAGGGCCAGCGGCGCCTGCGCCTCCGCCGGGGCGTTCTTGCCGAGTCTGGGCAGCGAAAATAAGACTTTCTTAATGACCGCCGAAACGGACTGGTAGACGGAGCGCAGGTAGAGCCGCGAGATGGGTTCTGGCGCGAATTCCGCCGGTCCCGGGGCCGCCAGGACCGCGTGAATCTCTCCGAGCCGGCGGCCTATCATGGCCGCCATTTCGAAAGAAACGGTGCCTGATACGTCCAGCAGGGGTTGTGGTATCTCCTTTGTTTGCAGCGGCGCCAGGGTCGGCGCCGCGGGCGGCAGGGGGGCGCCTTGCGGCAGCGACTGTACCGCCTCCAGGTACTTGGCGACTTCTCCCGAGACCAGCGCCCAGGCGTCCCCCTGGTTGGGGACGAAAGAACGCAGCACGCCCAGGGAGCCGTAGAAAGCATTCCCCCTCCGCAGCGTGATGGCGCCGTAAGAGGCTGGCGCGCCTTTGAAAGACTTCTCAGAGTTGAAGCGCAGGCCTATTTCATGGTCTGGGTTCACGCCCTCTTCCAGGCGGCGGCAGAAGCGCAGCACGAACCGTGAGCCGTAGGCAATGGTGATGCCGTTCGCGCCGGCCTTAAGCACCTTTGAATCCGCGGGCAGCGGGCTGGTCTCCAGCGCTTGCCGGAACAGTGGCGAGGGCTCGGCCGCAAGCACCCCGGTCCTGGAGCGCAGCTTGCGCTTGCTCAGGAACAGCGACAACAGGTCGGAGTGGAAACCAGGGTCGAGGGTGGCGTCATACACCAGGCCCCTGACGCCCGAGAATTCCAGCCAGGCCACGGCGGCCTCCGGCCATTTCTTAAGGACCTCCGCTGCTGCGTCCGCGGCTACGAAGCGCAGCGGCAGCAGATAGTTTTCGGACAAGCCGTTGGTGTGCCGGGCCTCCAGGACGGCCAGGAGGGCGCCGCCGGGAAAATGGAAATGTTCCGTAATGCGTATCGTGCGCGGGGCAGTAGCGCCGCGGGAGAAAACCCTGCTGCGGCGAACGTAGTCCGCCAAAGCCGGGCCCAGGCGGGCGGCCTCGCCGCCGTCGAGCAGGGCATCCCAGCTGGTGCCGTCGAACCGCAGTTCGGGCAGGCCGGCTTCGGCCTGGGCAGTGGTGGGCGTCTCCTTCCTGAGCCGGAACCAGTAATAATTATGGGA
>MGVB01000099.1 GCA_001800275.1 Elusimicrobia bacterium RIFOXYA12_FULL_57_11 | reverse complement strand
GACATTAATGGAAAAAGGCTGGGTTTTTTCCCTGAAAATACCCCGGTTCCCGCGCGGGAAGTTCTTTCCGGGCGCCGCGCTGTTATTTTTAGCCTGCGCGCTTCCGCTGGCGGCAGCCGGGCCGGACGCGCTGGCCAGGCAGGGGAATTCAGCTTACGCAAAAGAAGACTGGCCCAAAGCGTTCGAATATTATTCGCAGGCCGCGCAAAAAGCCCCGGCCGGCGACCAGCGTTTCAATTTCAACCTTGGGACGGCGCTGTATAAAATGGAAGATTACGCCAAAGCCGGGGAAATTTTCGAGGCCAGCGCCGGCGCCGGCCCGGAACTGGCCGCCAGGGCCGGCTACAACCGGGCCAACGCACAATTCAAAGCCGGGGACCTGCCCGCGGCCATAAGCGGGTACCGCGGCGTTTTGCGCCTGGCCCCGCAGGACGAGAACGCCAAGTTCAACCTGCAAAAAGCGCTTGAACAGCGCAATAATAATTCCTGCAAAAACCCCAAGGACGACAAGAAGGATGATAAGAAGGACGATAAGAAAAAGAACGGTCAGGACAAAAAGGACAATAAAGACGGGGGGGAGAACGAGCAGGATAAAAAGAGCCAGGACTCTAAAAAAGAACAGGAAAAGCGCAAAGCCGAAGCTAAAGAAAAAAGCCGCCAGATACTTGAAATAATGAAGGAAAAGGAAAAAGAAGCGGCCCGCGGCCATGAAGCCGCCATGCGCGCGCTGCAAAAAGGCAAACCTCCTCCCCAGCCAAAAAAGGAGGACTGGTAAGAATGCGCGCACCGGGGAACGGTTTAAAACTCGCGCTGGCGCTGGCGCTGGCCGGCTTTGCCGGGCCGGCCGCGGCCGCGCTTACCATCTCGGCGGAGACTGACCGCACCTCCGTTGAAATAAACGAAAACCTGTACCTGACAGTGCAGGTTGCCGGTGATTCCTCCAGCGTACCGGAGCCGAAAATCCCGAACATGCAGAATTTCAACAGTTACTCCTCCGGGCGGAGCCAGAGCATCTCCATCATAAACGGCAAGATAACCACCTCGGTCTCTTTTACCTATATTCTTTCACCGCGGTTTTTGGGCATACAGAAAATACCGTCCATTTCCGTCTTCAACGGCACGGAAAAGGCCTTTACCCCCGAAATAGAGATAACCGTAACCAGGCCGTCCGCCGCGGCAGCCCAGAACAAAGCCGAAGGCCGGATTTTCCTTAAAGCGGAAACTGACAAAAAAACCGCTTACCCTGGAGAGCAGGTAAACCTGAGCGTAAAATTCTATACATCGGTACCGCTGACCTCCAACCCGCAGTACATGCAGCCGCCCTTAAAGAACCTGATACCCGAAGACCTGCCGCCGATACGTTCCGGCGAAACCACCCTGAACGGGGAGCACTACGCCTACAGCGAGATAAAAACGGCCCTGTTCGCCCTGTCCCCCGGCCCGGCCGAGATAAAACCGGCGTCCGTAGTTGTGCAGGTGCCGTCCAACGAAACCCTGGACCCCTTCGACCCTAATTTTTTCCAGAAGTTCATGTCCATGAGCAACGCCCAGGGCAGCAGCCGCGAATTCGCCACCGAGGCCGTTTCCCTGAACATAAAACCGCTGCCCCCCGGCGCCCCCGCGGGGTTTTCCGGCGCGGTAGGCAATTACACCGTGTCCGCCACCGCCGACCGCCTGGAAGCAAAAGCCGGCGAACCTGTGAACTTTTCCATTACGGTAGCCGGCAGCGGTAACCTTAAAGCCGTCACCGCCCCCCAGCTGCCGGACCTGCAGGATTTCAAGGTATTCGACACCATGAGTTCCCTGGACATCCGCAAGGACGGGGACATCATAGGCGGGAAAAAGACCTTCACCTACATCTTGGTACCGCGCGCCGCCGGAAGGAAAACAGTGCCGCCTATAACTTTTCATTTCTTCGAACCGCGCGCCGCCCAGTACAGGGAACTGCAGACCGCGCCGCTCACCATTAACGTAAAAAAGGGCGACCTGGACAGCAAAAACGTCTATTTCAGCGGGGGAGCCGCGGCGCCCAAGGTCACAGCTTCCGACATACGCTATGTGAGCGACGAGCCGCGCGCCGGCTTCATCGCCGATTCCGCCGAAGGGATAGCCGCCCTGCCCCTGTGGCCGCTGACCTTGCCGGCCGGGCTTATGCTGGCCACTTTCTGGCTGTCCAGGTTCAACCGCTTCAAATCGGCGAACCCCCTGCTTTTCAGGTTCCACCGCGCTAAAAGCCAGGCGAACAGCGCCGTTGAAAAGATAACAGCTTTGCTCAAGGCCGGGGATACCGGCGCCGCCGTCGCGCTGCTTTACGACTCTTTTATGTATTACCTTTCGGACAAATGCGGCGTGAAGGTAAGCGCGCTGACCATGAAGAAAGCCGCGCAGCTGATAAAAGAGCGCTTCCCGGCCGTCACCCCGCGCGCCATGGAAGAGGTCCGGGAACTGTGGACCGCCCTGGAGCTGCGGCACTTCTCGCCCTCTGCGGCCGAACCTGAAGGCGTAAGGAATCTTTTAAAAAAATATTCCCTGCTTATCACGCTGCTGGAAAAAGAATTAAGGAGGCCGCGCCCATGACCAGGCTGCTGTTATTGCTGCTGCTGGCCCCCGTTACATTGGCCGGCGCTTACGATCGTGGCGAGCTTAACGAATTGAACGACCTTTACAAAAACGACCGTTTTGAGGAAGCGCTGGAAGGCTACAACAAAATTGTCGCGCAGGAACCGGCCAACCCCTGGGGCTGGTACAACGCCGGCAACGCCCTGTTCCGGCTTAACCGCACCGGCCCGGCCGTCTTCCACTACGCACGGGCTTTCCGCCTTAACCCGCGCGATCCGAATATCCGCTTTAACCTGGAATTCGCCCTGCGCCAGACGGGACAGGCGCTGCTGCCGGACGGCATGCCGCGCGCGCTGCACTATGTTTATTACCTGCTTTCCGACATGGAGATAAAGGCTTTTGCCATCTGCCTGTTCTGGCTGGCCTGCCTTGCCGGCGCCGCGGGCTTCCTGTTGGACGGGGCGCCTTCGGGGGCGGCCGCGTCCAGGACGGCGGTAATAACCGCCGTAATGTGCCTGGGCTGCCTGGGCTGGCTGGGCGCCAGGCAGAATTCCCCCTTCGCGGGGGCGGGCGTGATTACCAAAACGGGGGGGGCAAGGCTGCTCAGCGGGCCCGGGGAGAACTTCAAGGCCTGCGCCTCGGCCCCGGAAGGGCTCCTGGTAAAGGTGCTCGATTCCATAGACGACGATTACTACGAGATAGGCCTCCCCAAAGAAGGGGTAAAAGGCTGGGCACTCAAGACCGAAGTGGAGAAAATATGAAAATAGCGCTCGCAAGCGACCACGCGGGATTCCACCTTAAAGAGGCCCTGCTGGCCCACCTGAAAACGCTGGGACATACCACCGCCGACCTGGGAACGGATTCCCCGGACCGGCCCGTGGATTACCCCGACTTCGCGGCCAAAGCGGGCGCGGCGGTGCTTTCCGGCGCGGCGGAGCGCGCCATAGTGGTATGCGGCTCGGGCGTGGGCGCCTGCGTGGCGGCCAACAAGCTGCGGGGGATACGCGCCGGCCTCTGCCACGACAACTACTCCGCGCACCAGGCCGTAGAACACGACGACATCAACATTCTCTGCCTGGGGGCGCGCATAGTGGGCACGGCGCTGGCGTTCGAAATAGCCGCGACCTTCGCCGCGGCGGAATTCTCACAGGCCGAGCGCCATAAAAAGCGCCTGGCGAAAATAGCGGAACTGGAAAAGGAAAACAAATGAACACTTCTAACGGACTCACGGCGGCGCAAACGGCCGCTTTGCAGGGCCCCTGTGCCGGGGCCGCCAAAAAGCTCTCCGCCATGAATTTCGCCGCGCGCCTGTGGCAGAAAGATCCAGAACTCTGGAAAAAGGACGCGGCCCACAAAAAACACATTTCAGGAGCGCTGGGCTGGCTGGATATTCCTTTCAAAATGCTGCCCAAAGCCGGCGAAATAACGGCCTTCGCCGAGGAAATCCGCTCCGCCGGCTTTACGCATGCCGTACTGCTGGGCATGGGCGGCTCAAGCCTGGCCCCCGAGGTTATACGCGGCGTATTCCAGAACCCCAAATACCCGCGCCTGCACGTGCTGGATACCACCGACCCGGCCTGGATAAGCGCAGTAGGCGCCCTGCTGGACCTTAAGCGCACCCTCTTCATCTTCGCCAGCAAATCAGGCGGCACCATAGAACCCTCCAGCCAGTTCAAATATTTCTGGGGCCAGTTGAAGAAAGCCGGGGTAAAAAGACCGGGCGATAATTTTATAGCCATAACCGACGCCGGCACCGGCCTTGAAAAACTGGCCACGGAAAAGAAATTCCTCAGGATCTTCATAAACCCCTCGGACATCGGCGGTCGTTTTTCCGCGCTTTCATATTTCGGGATGGTGCCCGCGGCGCTGTGCGGCGCCGATGTGCGCAAATTGCTGGAGCGGGCGGTAGCCGCTGCCAACCTCTGCAAGAACCCGGCAATAGAACAAAACCCGGGCGCGCTGCTGGGCGCCTTTATGGCGGGCTTTGCCCTGGCCGGCCGTGACAAGCTTACGCTGGTCATGCCGGAAAAATTCAAATACCTGGGCCTCTGGGTGGAACAGCTGGTAGCCGAAAGCACCGGCAAGGAAGGCAAAGGCATAACCCCCGTCTGTATGGAACCGCTGATGGAACCGGACAAATACCAGGCGGACCGCTTCTTTGTGCGCACCAGCCTGGGCACCACGGCCGAAGACGCCGCCCTGGCCCGGCTTGAAGCCGCGGGCCACCCGGTGTATACCATTAATGCCGCCGACGCCTACGACCTGGGCGCGGAATTCTTCCGCTGGGAAGCGGCTACCGCCGCGGCCGGGGCGGTACTGGAAATAAACCCCTTCGACCAGCCCAATGTGCAGGAAGCTAAGCTCCTTACCATGAAAGTGCTGGAGCAGTTCTGCGCCGGCGGCAAAGCCAAAGCGCCCAAACCTGATTTCGCGGCGGACAGGGTAGAAGTTTTCGCCTCGAAAGCCCTTAAAAAGGACAGCTCCGGCATTGCAAGCTACGACGACGTCTTCTGGGCCATCTTCGCGGGCCTGAAGGAGAAAGAATATATAGGGCTGCTGGCCTACCTGCCCAACGCGCCGCAAGTGGAGGAGGGTTTGACCAAATTACGCTCCGCCCTTACCCTCTACACCGGCTCGGCCTGCACGCTGTCCTACGGCCCGCGCTACCTGCATTCTTCCGGCCAGCTGCATAAGGGCGGCCCCGACAACGCCCTCTTCATAATCTTGACGAACCAGGCCAAAAAAGATATAGTGATACCGGGGGAAAAGTATACTTTTTCGCAGCTGGAAACGGCGCAGGCGCTGGGCGATTTCGAGGCCCTTGAGTCCAAGAACAGGCGCGTTCTGCGACTGCATCTTAAACACCCCCTGGACAGGTCGCTCGCCTACCTGAGCGAACGAATTGTGAAAGTGGGCCGCCCCGGCGGGAAACCGCGCGGGGAAGAGGCCAAAAAAGCGGAGGAGACGGAAATGCCTAAAATAGCGGCAAAAAAAACGACCGGCAAGACAGCAAAGACAAAACTCACCACCACCGAAGAATACGTCGTGGTTGACCATCCCAAAAACCTGGAAACCATACACGCGGGCCACCACTACGCCGTGCGCGTAGGGGCCAGCAACTGCACGGGGATGGACATCTCAATAAACGACCAGCCCTGGCAGCCCTGCCGGCACGCCGTAGGGTTCTGGTGGTTCGACTGGGCGCATTTCCCCGCGGGCACGCACCAGCTGGTGGCGCGCATGCACAAGCCCAACGGCGAGTACCTTATTTCCAAGCGCCGCCGCTGCAAAGCGGTTTAACAGCGTACCGCACAGAAAAAGCCGTCTTCAGGGGAGTTTTGCACCGACTCCCGTTAAAGGCGGCTTTTTCTTTCCCCGGCGAAAAACTTTGCTACAATCGTTATTATGCCGCAAAAAAAACCGCACAGGCGCGTAAAGACAAAAATACTGGCCACGCTGGGCCCGGCCAGCTCCACGCCGTCAGTGCTGCGCCGGATGTACGCCTGCGGCCTCGACGCGATACGCCTGAATTTCTCCCATGGCACGCCGCAGGAAGCCGCCGCGCGCATAGACCTGGTGCGCGCGCTTAACGCCAAACTGAAGCGCCGCGTAACAATATTGCAGGACCTTAAGGGCAACCGCATACGCATAGGCCGCCTGACAGCGCCCGTAGAGCTGAAGAAAAAGCAGACCATACTGCTGCTGCAGCCGTCGGCCGGGACGGGTGGCATCCCTTTTGATTACCGCGGGACCCTTAAGGTAATAAAGAAGGGCCATTTCATCTACATCGACGACGGCAACCTGGCCCTTGCGGTAACCGCCGTCGGGTGCGATTCCCTTAAATGCGAAGTGGTTTTAGGCGGCCTGCTGAAAGAGCGCAAAGGCGTGAACATCCCCCTGGCCCGCCTGGACTTCCCGCTGCTCTCCGCGGAGGACCGCGCGGACATTGAATTCGGCGTAAGCCGGCGCTGCGACTTTATCGCCCAGTCTTTCGTGCGCGACCGGGCCGAAGTGAGCGCCGTGAAGCGCCTTGTGCGCCCGCGCCTGCCCGGCTGCAAAATAATAGCCAAAATAGAGGCGCGCGAAGCCATAGCCAACCTGGACGCCATTATAGACGCCGCCGACGGTATTATGGTGGCCCGCGGCGACCTTGGCGTAATGTTCCCGCTCTGGGAAATACCCATTCTCCAGAAACGCATAATAAAGAAATGCAACCTGGCGGGAAAACCCGTAATAACCGCCACGCAGATGCTTGAATCCATGACCGCCAGCCCCAACCCCACCAGGGCCGAAGTGTCCGACGTCGCCAATGCCGTACTGGACGGCACGGATTACGCAATGCTTTCAGCCGAGACCGCAGCCGGTAAATATCCTGTTGAGGCCGTGCGCGCCATGAACCGGACAATAAAATATACGGAAGCCTGCGGGGGGGATTTCGCCCGCTGCCGGCAATAAAAAATGAAACTTGAAGACCTGGGCTGGGATGTTTTTTTTCAGCGGCAGCTTGAAGCCGCCGCCCCCGGCCTTATCCCCGCCAGGATAACGGCCGAATACGCCGGCTGCTACGGCGTTCACCACGCGCGGGGAGAGGCGCTGGCCTCACTTTCCGGCAAGCTGAAGCATGCCGCCGGGGCTACGGGGGAAATGCCCGTGGTAGGCGACTGGGTACTCCTGGCGGACAGGCCGGGAGCGGACCGGCTGCCCGTAATTACGGTCCTCAAGCGCAAATCAAAACTTTCACGCAAAGCCACCGAAGACGAAGTTGAACAGCCCATAGCGGCCAACGCCGATACGATCTTTATCGTGCAGGGCCTGGACGGCAATTACAACCCGCGTCGCCTGGAACGCCTGCTGGTAGCCGTACTGGAAAGCGGGGCCGCCCCGGTGATAATACTTAACAAGGCGGACCTGTGCCCGGATGCCGCCAGGCTTGCGGCCGAAACCGCGTTGCAGTGCCAGGGCATTCCCGTACTGGTGCTTAACTCCCTGGAGCGCGGCGGGTACGAGTTGCTTACCCCCTTCCTGGCCAAGGGCCGCACCCTGGCCTTTATAGGCTCCTCCGGGGTGGGAAAATCCACCATAATCAACAACCTGGGTGCCAAGAAACAGAAAACGGCCGCGGTACGCAAAAGCGACGCCAAAGGCGTGCATACCACCACCACCAGGCGCCTGCTGCCCCTGGAAGGCGGGGCGCTGCTTATAGACACCCCCGGCATGAAGGAGTTCGAGGCCTGGGACGCCCCGGCAGGCCTGCGGGAGAATTTCGACGAAATAGAGGCCCTGGCCCTTAACTGCCGCTTCACAAATTGCGCGCACACCACCGAACCGGACTGCGCGGTGCGCGCCGCCCTGGACGCGGGCGTACTGGCCCAGGCGCGCTACGCA
>MGVB01000098.1 GCA_001800275.1 Elusimicrobia bacterium RIFOXYA12_FULL_57_11 | reverse complement strand
TTTTCTTTTTGCCGCGGGGCGGCTTCCAGTTGGAGGCGGGGCCTCTTGCCGGGCGGGAGCCTGAGGGGCCGCCGCCGGAGCGGCCTTTGCCCGGGCGGCCTCCCGGGCGGGCTCTCCCTCCGAATTTGCGCTCGGCCGGGCGCGCGCCCAGGCGGCGTACGTCGGGGCGGCGGCCTTCGGGCTGGCGGGCCTCGCCGGGCGCTGCCGGCGCCTGCGCTTCCCCGCTGCGGGTCAGCGTTAGATCTATCTGGCCTTTGGCGGTGTCCACACCGGCGATCTCCACCCTCACCTCGTCGCCGGGGGCAAAGCCGGTCTTACGCAGGAGGCCTTCGGCGCCGGTATCGCCCAGCCGCACAAAGGCTCCGGCGCCGGTAATTGCCGTTACCACGCCGTCCATCTCCGTTCCCACCTGGGACTTCAACAGTTCGGCGCGTAAAATATCCGTGGCCTTGTGCTCGGCTTCCGCCGCCATGCGCTCGCGCTCAGAACAGTGCACGCCCGCGCCTTCCAGCGCCTGTATGGAATGCGGCAGCTTGCGTCCGGAGAGCAGTTCTTTTATAGCCCGGTGGGTCATCAGGTCGGGGTACCGGCGTATGGGTGAAGTGAAGTGGCAGTAGGCCCTGGCGGCTATGCCGAAATGGCCGGAGGAAACAGGGGAGTAGACCGCCTGCTTCATACTGCGTACTATCAGGGAGTTTAAAATAGCTTCAAGGGGATTGCCTTCCGCCTGTGCGATAACATCCTGCAGGTTTTTGTGGAGGTTGCCTCCGGGCAGGTGGCCCGCGCTCAGGCCAAGGGCGCCAAGCGTTTCGGCCAGGGTTTTTATCTTTTCCGGGTCCGGCTCGTCGTGACGCCTGTGCAGGAAAGGTATCGGCGCGGCCATGAGTTCGGTAGCGGTAGATTCATTGGCCAGCAGCATGAATTCTTCTATCAGGCGGTGGCTTTTAAGCCTTGGGCGCAGTACTACGCGCAGGGGCATGCCTTGCGCGTCCGTTTCCACCTTGTATTCCGGCAAGTTGAAGTCCAGCGCGCCGCGTTTTATCCTGCACGCGTGGAGTACGGCGGCCAGTTCGCCCATCCGCTTGATTATTTCCCCCACCTGTTTGGTGACATTGGGGACTTTTTTCCCGTCCAGCAGTTCCTGCACCTCGTCGTAGGTGAAGCGGCGGCAGGAGCGGATGACGGTGTTGGCCATGCGCCTGCGCGTCACATTGCCCGCAGGGTCCAGGTCCATAAAGATGGACAATGTCAGGCGTTCCTGGTCGGGCACAAGGCTGCAGAGGTTGTTGGACAGGGCCGGCGGCAGCATGGGCACTACCCGGTCGGGCAGGTACACGCTGGTGGCGCGTTCGTAAGCTTCGGCGTCCAGGGCCGTCTTTTCTTTTACGTAATAACTCACGTCGGCTATATGCACGCCCAGGCGTACAAGTCCCCCGGGGAGCTGCTCCAGGGAAACGGCGTCGTCAAAATCCTTGGCGTCGGCCCCGTCTATGGTGACCACGGGCAGGTTGAAAAGTTCTTCCCTGCCGCTCCAGTTCGCCGGGGTAAGTTCCACGCCCCAGGCGGCGCTTTGCGCCAGGGTTTCTTTCTTGAAAGCCTCGTTTATGTTGCGGGCCCTGAGCATGGAGGTTATGCGCGCCCGGATGTCGTCGGAGTCGCCTATAAGTTCGGTTACCTTGCCGGCGGCCCCGGCTTCTGTGGACGGCCAGCGGGTGACTTCCAGTACCGCGAACGCGTTCTCCACGGGCTTTACCCCGGGGGCAAAATTTGTGACCTGCGCCGGCGGCGCGTCCCCCTTTTCGGAGCACACGGTCCAGCCTTTGCGGTCGTGCTTAAGTACGCCTACCAGTGTTGTGTGGGCGCGTTTTACCACGCGCAGTATGGAGCCCGCAAGTTTCCCCGAGGCCTCGCGGCGCACGCTCGCCTGCACCCGGTCGCCGTCCATGGCCAGGGCCAGTCCCCGGCCGCCCAGGAACACGTCGCTGGCGCCCGGTGTTTCGTTAAGTAAAAAAGCGAAATTTCCATGATGCTGTATCACGCCTTCCATTATTGCTTCCTGCCCGCCGGAAGCGCCGCGCTGCTGATGTCTCTGCCAGTGTTTTCTCATGCCTCTATAATACCAAAATACGGAAGAGCCCGGATTCGAAGCTTTGCGCGAAAAGCCTTATAATAGTCCAGTCGGGGCGGTCGGGGGACAGGGTTATCAAAACGCGCTCCGCCACACCGCGGCGTCGCTCCTCCTCCCCCACGCATAAACCGCATAGCGGTTTTGCGCGGGCCCGCCTCGGCGGTTTCGCTGCGTAAGAAACCGCCTCCGGCCTTGCGGCCCGGCACTGCCGGGCCTCACCTCGGCGCTTACGCAAGCCTCGCCCTTCGGAAGGTTTTGCTAACCCTGTCCCCCGCCCGCCCCTCAGGCTGCTTAACGAGAAGCCTGCGCGGGTGCCGGCGGATCCGGAAAAGCGGACCCTCGCGAGGCCGAGGCTTGCGCAGCGCCGAGGCCGAGTGAAGAGTGAGCGCACGGTGTGCGCGAACGTGTCCGCGTTCCGGACCGCCGGCAGGACCCGCGCATAAACATCCCGAACCCAAAATAAAGAAGCCGGCGGGGGCGCCGGCTTCTTCACGCGGTTTAAGGGACTTTATTTGTAATGCCGGGTCAGGGCGGCGCGGCTGGTGTGGGCCAGCTCGAAGTCCTGGGTCATTATGAGGGCGTCTTTGGGGCAGGTTTCAACGCACTGGGCGCAGTAGACGCAGTGGTCCAGGTGCATGAAGCAATCGAATTTCCTTTTGGCGGCTACAACGGGCTGTCCCTCCACCTGGGCCGGCGCCGGGGGCTGAATTGCGGCGAGTCTTATCTCTATGGCCTTTGAGGGGCATACTTTAACGCACATCTGGCAGCCTATGCATTTGGGGGAGTCGAAGTCTATGCGCCCGCGGAAATTGGGCATGATCTTCGCCTTTTCGAAAGGATAGCCGGAGGTGGCCGGTTTTATGAAAAGGTGCTTTATGACTTCGCTGAAGATTCGGGCTGGTTTTATCATGGCAGGTTATCCTAGTTTGTACTTTAAGACGATGTCCGCGAGTATCTGTATGATCGCCGCCGGGGCCAGGTATTTCCAGCAGAAGTTGACCATCTGCTCTATACGTATGCGGGCCATAAGGACCTTCAGCAGGGCCAGCAGGAAAGTTATGGCCAGCGTTTTGGCCAGGAACACCGGGATGGCCGCCCAGCCGGTAAGTCCCAGCGAGCCGCCCAGGAATACGGCGTTGAGCAGCGCCGCGCCCACCACCAGCTCCATGTCGATGGCCAGGTAAAAGAAGGCCAGGAGGCGCCCTGAATATTCCGTGAACTGGCCGCCCACTATCTCGTTCTTGGCGTGAGGGATATCGAAGGGCATGCGCTCAAGTTTCCCCTGCAGCGCAATTATTCCTGCCAGGAACCCCAGCAGCTGCGTGGGGATGAGATACGGTTTTGCCGCGAAGAACGCGGAGATCTCCGTAAGGTTCCAGGAACCGGCAAGGATGGCCGGGCCTATCAGGGCCAGCATCAGCGGCACCTCGTAGGCGAAAAGCTGCGTAAGTACGCGCATCGCGCCTACGGTGGCGTAGGGGCTGGTAGAACTCCAGCCGGCCAGGAAGAAGGTGACCGTGGGAATAGTTAGCAGGTAGATTACCACCACCATGTCGCCCTGGAAGCTGCAGAGCGCGTGTGCCCCCACAGGGATGGATATTACGGCCGTCATTACCGCGGCCATGGCGAAAAAAGGCAGCAGCCGGAACATCCGCGAGTCCGCGGCGTCCGGTACTATAACTTCCTTGGCCAGGAGTTTTATGAAGTCGGCCAGCGGCTGTATCAGGGGCGGGCCCATCCTGTTCTGCATTACCGCGCAGAGTTTTCTGTCCACCCATTGCAGGTAAAGGCCGTAAACGGCCAGGAACAGGAAGCCCGGGAAGATGGTTATGTAAGCCAGCGAAGGCAGTATGGAGTCCGGTGTCATGGTTTCCTTAAACTTTTATTTTCAAAGCCCGGAGAAGTTAACTCCGCGTTTTTTGTAATGCTCAATGCCCAGTTTGCGCATTTCTTCCCAGCCGTACAGCGCCATTTTCCCTTTCTTCGGGTCCCATACCGAGGCGCGGTCGGTGCAGGACATGCAGGGGTCGATGGCGGCTATCACCAGGGGTACGTCGGCAAGCCAGCCGCCCTCCAGCATGTAGGCTACGCTCTGCAGGTTCGCCAGCGTCGGGGCGCGTACCTTGACCCGCTCGGGTTTATCCGTACCGTTGGATTTGAGGTAATGAATGTCTTCTCCGCGGGGAGCCTCGTAGCGGTTAACGGCCTCTCCGGGGGCTATCTTCATCGGCACTTTAACCGCGATAGGGCCTTCCGGCAGGTTGTTTAATATCTGGTGTATCATCTTGTACGATTCCACCAGCTCGAGTACGCGCACTACCAGGCGCCCGAAGACGTCGTTGGTGTTGTGGGTGATAAGTTTGAAATCCAGCTGGTCGTATATCAGGTAAGGTTCGTCCTTGCGCACGTCGCGCGCTATACCGGAGGCGCGGGCGGTGGGCCCTACCGCGCCGCGCTCAAGCGCCACGGCGGGCGGCAGCATGCCCACATTGGCGGTGCGGGCGGCTACCGTGGGTTCCTCGGTGCCTATTTTTATGTAATACCGGGTGCGCTCCTCCAGGAATTTGATGCGCCTTGAAACCTCGGCTTTCTGTTCGATGCTTATGTCCCGGCGCACGCCGCCGATGGTGTTCATCGAGTAATGCACGCGGTTGCCGCTGAGCAGTTCCAGGCAGTCCAGTACCTGCTCGCGGTCGCGCCAGGTATACATAAACAGAGTCTCGAAACCCATTTCGTAGCCGGCGACGCCCAGCCAGAGCAAGTGGCTGTGCACGCGCTCCAGCTCGGCTATCAGCGTGCGGATGGCCAGCGCCCTTTGCGGTATCTCGGCCTTGGCCAGCTCTTCCACGTTAGTGATGTAGGTGGTGGTATGCGAGTGCGAGCAGATGCCGCATACCCGCTCGAGCAGGTACATTGTTTGCAGGTAGGTCCGGCTTTCAGCTGCCTTTTCCATGCCGCGGTGGTTGTAGCCCAGGTTTACCGTAGCGCCGGATATCTGCTCCCCTTCAAGCACCAGCATAAAGTTTTCCGGCTCTTTCAGTGCCGGGTGCTGGGGGCCCAGCGGGATGGTTATTTTTGACATATTGTTATTTTGCCTCCGTCTTAAGGGCGGCCTGCTGCGCCAGATAATCCTCGGTCTTCCAGTCTTTGCGCAGCGGGTATTGTCCGACGGGGAAGTCTTCTGCTAAAGGGTAGCGGCGGCCCGGCGGCAGGCCCAGCACCTTGATGCCGAGTGTGTCCTCGAGCTCTTTTTCGTAGGAAACAGCGACAGGGAATACGGAAAGGATGCTGGGGATCTCGGGTTTAGCGCGGGGCGTGTTCACTTTAACGTTGACTACCATGGAATTGTTATTGACATGGTAAAAAGCGCCCAGGTTCTCGCCTTCGTCAAAGCCGGTAACGGTGGACAGGTATTCAAAGCCTTCCGCCTTAAGCCAGGCAAGGATCTCCGGCAGGGCCGCAGGGGCCGCGTCCAGCCATACGCGGTTCTTGCGCTGCACCGCGGCGTTGGAGATGACTCCCGGGAATTTAGCTTCCAGCGCCGCTTTTATCTTTTCTTCTTTTATAAGTTCGGTCATTTTGCCTCATTTCGCCGCGGCTTCCACGCTCTGTATCATTTTTACTACGCCGTCTATTATGGCCTCCGGGCGCACGGGGCAGCCGGGGATGTATACGGAAACGGGGATCACCTGGTCCAGGCCGCCGGGCACTACGCCGTAGCAGCCGTCAAATACACCGCCCGAGCAGCCGCAGGCGCCTATGGCCATTACAAACTTCGGGTCCGGCATCTGCTCGTAAATAGTCTTGAGGCGCTTGGCCTGCTGGCGGGTAACCGGGCCGCTCACTACCAGTACGTCGGCGTGGCGGGGTGTGGCTTTCAGCACTATGCCGAAGCGTTCTATGTCGTATTTCGGGGTAAGCGCGTCCACTATCTCTATGTCGCAGCCGTTGCACGCGCCGGAATTGAAGTGGAGTATCCAGGGTGATTTAAGCAGTGACCAGGTTATAAGCTTGTCTATCGTTTTCATGTTATTAGTCCACAAAGAGTATCGCGAGAATTACCGCTACCGCGGTTACGTAACCTAAAACCAGGCCTATGCCGGTCGACGTCGGGTTGAAGCTCCAGGTGGCTATCATGAGCCCGGCCACGTGCAGCAGCGTGAAAAATATGGCGAAGGGAAAGAACCCGTGGTAGTCCGGGTCCACCTTTTCGCCGGAGACCTCCTCACCGCAGCCGTAAGGGTTGTGCTTGGCGGAGCCGGGCACGCGTTTGGGCGCTGCCGCCAGGGGCGTTAAAAAAGCGGCCAGCGCCAGTGAAAACACCAGCGAGATCACGAAAACCACCGGCGGGAAAAGTAGTATGTCCATGGCTTATCCTTTAAGGCTGTCCAGTTTCCAGATGTCGGCGGAGCCGCTGATGCGGTGGGCTTTTACGAGCAGGGCCAGGCCCGCCGCTACCACCACTACCTCTACCACTATCATGGTTATTATGAGCGCCTGCGCCAGCATGAGGTTGCTGGTAAGGGCGCCGGCCGTTATAATGGCCAGCATGGCCGCCTTGGAAACTATTTCCAGGCCTATCAGCTGGCGTATTATGCTGCGCGACGCCAGCATGGCGTAAAGGCCCACAAAAACGAGCAGGGAGATGAAGTACCAGTCAATGGCGAAATTGTTCATTTAGTTGTCCTCGCTTCCCCGGCCGCCGGCCTTTTTTTGGGGAAAACAGACTTGATCATGAATACCCCGGCGGCCAGTATGACTATCTGGCCGAGCAGGTCCGGCTTGCGTATGTCCCACAGGGCCAGCCCGATATGGCCCCCGGGTTCGGCCATATGTTTCCAGCCGGCGATCTCGCCGAAAAACTCCGGTACGTAGAACCAGGCGGCGATGGCGAATATGGCCAGCGCAAGCGGCAGGGCGTGGAAAACGGTCCTGTTCTCAGGATTGCGCTCGTCATATGAACGCACCAGGCTTACCCCGGCGATAAAAAGTACGGTAATGAGTCCAGCGCAGACCGAAAGTTCGAAAACACCGGCCCAGGGGGCGTTGAAGTCGAACAGTATCGCCGCGGCCGTTACGCTTACCAGGGCCAGCATTATGGCGGCGGTGAGGAGGTTGCGGGCCATTACCGCCCAGACGGCAAAGAATATTGCCAGTATGAACAAGAGGTTGTGATAGGTCATAAAAATATCCTTTCAGCCGTCATTCTGACATAAGAGTAGAAATACGGGAACAGCAGGCCCGCCGCCACTATAATGGCGCTCATGAGCACCACGGGGGCCAGCAGCAGCGCTGAAACTTCCGGCGCGGCTTCGGCCGCGGCTGATTTCTTTCCGAAGAACACTTTCTTCTGCATCAGGAGGAAGTAGGCCAGCGTTACCACGCTGAACAGGAGCGCCAGCACCGCGTAGGTTTTGAAGCCTGACTCCCAAAGCGCCAGGATTATGAGGAGTTTGCTCCAGAAGCCGGACAACGGCGGGATGCCCGCGGTGGAGAGCAAGGCGATTACCGAAGTCCAGGAGGTCCAGGGCATGGAATGTTCAAGGCCCCCCAGCTTTGACATGTCCGTAGTGCCGGCGGCTTTCTCCACGCTGGCGCTGTTGAGGAAAAGAACCGTTTTAAAGGTGGCGTGGTTGAAAAGGTGGAAGATGGCGCCTATTACCGCCAGCGGCGTGGCGAGGCCGGCGGCCAGAATTATGTAGCCCACCTGGCTGATGCTGGAGAAGGCGAGCATCCGTTTGAAGTCCTTTTGTCTGAGCGCGGCCAGCGCCCCCACCGCTATGGACAGCATGCCCAAAAACATTATCCCGCTGGAAAGGCCCAGTGCCCTGCCGTCGAAAAAGTTCATCAGTGTCGCCGTTTTCAGCACGGCGTAAACCCCGGAAATCTTGGTTACAATGCCGCCCAGATGCGCTGAAACCGGCGCGTAGGCCCCCTGGTAAGCGTCGGGCGTCCAGGTATGGAAAGGGGCTGCGCCGGATTTTATAAGGAAACCGAGCATCATGAGCGCGACGCCGAAAACGACCGGGCCGGCGGGCAGACCGGAAGCCATTACCGCGCGCAGGCTTTCGAACGAAAGGTTTCCCGTGGTCAGCATCAGTATCGAGATGCCGGCTATTATCAGTGCCGAGGCCGGGAAGGTCAGCAGGAAGTATTTCAGCGCCCCCTCCACGCCCGCCAGGGACTCGTCCGCGGTGATCAGAGCGAAAGAGGTGACCGCCAGTACTTCTATGAATACGTAAAGCGTGAAAAAGTCCGAAGTGGTGACTATGCCGCACATGGCCGCTACGGATACCAGCAGGAGCGAATAATACGCGCTGCGGTTGGGCATGTCTTCGCGCATGAAGTTGGCGGAGAAGAACGTGACGCAGAGAGCCACCAGATAAATA
>MGVB01000097.1:2886-8636 GCA_001800275.1 Elusimicrobia bacterium RIFOXYA12_FULL_57_11 | reverse complement strand
AGAGCTGACCGGCAAGACCCTGGGCGTCATCGGCTGCGGCAACATAGGCGCCGTGGTGGCCGACCGCGCCATGGGCCTGAAGATGAACGTCGTCGTGTTCGACCCTGTGATGACCACCGAGCGCGCCCGCGAACTGGGCGTGAAGATGGTTTCCCTGGACGAGCTGTACGCCAAGGCCGACTTTATAACCTATCATGTGACCATCAACCCGGCCACCAAGGGCATGCTGAACCGTGACGCCATCGCCAAAATGAAGAAGGGCGTGCGCATCGTTAACTGCGCCCGCGGCGGCATCATGGTGGAAGAGGATATCAAGGCGGCGCTCGCAAGCGGCCAGCTGGCCGGCCTCGCCTGCGACGTGTTCGTGAAAGAACCCGCCACCGAGCATATCTTCTTCGGCATGGAGAACGTTATAGTTACCCCGCATATAGCCGCGTCCACAAAAGACGCGCAGGTGACGGTGGCCCGCCAGGCCGCCGAGCAGATAGCGGACTACCTGCTTTGCGGCAAGCGTACCCATGCCGTGAACGGGGATAAGATATAAAAGCAGCGCCGGGAGGCTGGAATGCCGGAATGCGGGCCGCCGTTTGGCGGTCCTTTCCGGCTTTCCGGCTTTTAATATCCAGGTAAGGAGAATTAAAATGCCAAAACTGCCATTGTTCACCCCCATCTGCGGTATCCGCCCCGCTCCGGGTAAAGCCCAGGAAATAATAGCGCCGCCTTACGACGTTATGGACTCGGACGAGGCCCGCGAGTTCGCCAAAGGCAAGCCCCTGAGCTTTCTTCACGTTTCCAAGGCCGAGATAGACCTGCCCCCCGGCACGGACGTGCACGCCGAGGCCGTCTATCAAAAAGCCGCCGAGAATTTTGAACGGATGCTGGCCCAGGGCCTGCTGATACGCGAGGCCAAACCGTGTTTTTACGTCTACCGCCTGCAGATGGGCGCGCACATACAGACCGGCCTGGTGGTGGGCGCCTGTGTGGACGACTACGACGCCAACCGCATACGCAAGCACGAGTTCACCCGCCCGGTGAAGGAAGACGACCGGGTGAACCAGATAAAGTACGTCAAGGCCCAGACCGGGCCCGGGCTGATAGCCTACAAGCAGATAGCCGAAGTGGACGCTATAATAAAACGTACCGTAAAGAACGCGCCGGAATTTTCCGCCACCGGGCAGGGCGGCGTGATACATACCCTGTGGCTGCTGAGTGACGCTGCCGATATCAAGGCTATTGTGGAAGCCTTCGAGAGACAGAAAGCCGTGTACATCGCCGACGGCCACCACCGCAGCGCCGCCGCCAGCCGCGTCAAGAAAATGATGGTGGCCGAGCGCGGGAGCGCCCACACCGGCACCGAACCCTATAATACTTACCTGGCCGTGGCGTATCCCGTCAGCGAAATGAAGATCTGGGATTACAACCGCGTGGTGAAGGACCTTAACGGCCTTGCCCCGGAACAGTTCCTTGCGAAGGTTAAAGAAAGTTTCGAGGTTAAAGAAGTTAACGGTCAGGCAAAGCCCGCCGCCCGCAGGGAATTCGGCCTGTATCTGGGCGGCAAGTGGTATGCGCTCAAACCCATGGTAAAAACTCCGTCCGGCGCGGAAGACCCCGTAAGGGCTTTGGATGTAAGCGTCCTTTCCGACCTGGTGCTGGATAAAATACTCGGCATCCGTGACCTGCGGAAATCCGACCGCGTAGATTTTGTGGGCGGGATACGCGGCCTGGGGGAACTGGAGCGCAGGGTGAATTCCGGGGAAATGGCGGCGGCTTTCGCGCTTTTCGCCACCTCCCTCGAGGAACTGATCGCGGTGGCGGACGACAACCAGGTGATGCCGCCCAAGTCTACCTGGTTCGAGCCTAAACTGGCGGATGGCGTGGTTTCAAACCCGCTGTTATAACTTAAGGAGAGGCAACAAATGGCTGAAAATCAACTGGGCGTTATTGAAGGTTTTTACGGGGAGCCGTGGAGCTGGGGCCAGCGGGCGGACTATGCCGGCTTCCTGAAAAAACACGGGTTTTCGTTTTATATCTACGCGCCCAAGGGGGACAGTTACCTGAGGAAAAAATGGCGGGAACCGTTCCCTAAGGTTCTCGAGGAAAAATTGACCAAACTGTCCGGGCAATGCCATATGGCGGGCATCGAGTTCGGGATTGGTTTCAGCCCTTACGAAATATATCTCTCGTCTTTTGACCTGGATGTTAAAAAGCTGGTGCAGAACCGTATAGACGCCTTTAACCGCATAGGGGTGGACAAGTTCGGCATCCTTATGGATGATATGAAGGGCGATTTGCCGGGGCTGGCGGACCGCCAGGTGGAGATAGTCAATTGGATAGCCGCGCGTTCTAACGCCAGGCAGTTCGTGTTCTGCCCCACCTATTATTCCCTGGACCCGGTGCTGGAAAAACTTTTCGGGAAAATGCCCGCGGGTTATTATGAGAAATTGGGCAAGGAGCTGGACAAGAAGGTCAGTATGTTCTGGACAGGGGAGCAGGTCTGCTCCAAATCCTACAGCGAGGAGCATTTGCGCTCGACGGCCGCCGCGCTGGGGCGCAAGCCTGTGCTTTGGGACAATTACCCTGTGAACGACGGTCCCCGCATGTGCAAATTCCTGCATCTCCGCCCTGTTACCGGCCGCCCGGCGCAGATGGGCGGCTGGCTGGCGGGCCACGCCGTAAACCCGATGAACCAGGCCACGCTGTCCAAAATAGTGCTGCTTACGTTCAAGAGCAGCTATGCGCAGGGCGCGGCATACAACCCCGATAAAGCCTTCAGGAAGGCCGCCGCCATGATTACCTGCCAGGAGATGGCCCTGCAGCTGGAGCGTGACCTGCCGGCCTTCATGGATAAAGGGCTGGACGGGCTTACCGACGAGGGAAAAAACTCTTTAAAAGCCGACTATGCGTTTTTCCTGGAGTCCCGGGAGAATGAAACAGCTGAAGCCGCCCGTGAAGTGGTGGACTGGTTGTCCGGCCGCTACACAGTGACAAAAGACCTGTTCCTTACCCAGTAATCGATGCAGGACCGGATAGTTCTTGTTACCGGGGCTTCGTCGGGCATAGGGCGCGCCGCTGCCGAACTGCTGCTCCGTTCGGGGTATACCGTTTACGCCGCCGCCAGGCGGATGGATAAACTCCGGGAGTTGGAACCGCTGGGGGCAAAGATTCTGTTTCTCGACGTCGCCGATGAGGCTTCGGCCGGTAATGCCGTTGAGGCGGTGTTGCGGGCCGAGGGGCGCATTGACGTCCTTGTAAACAACGCCGGCTACGGGGCACACGGGGCTATTGAAGATGTTCCTATGGCCGAGGCCCGGCGCCAGTTCGAGGTTAATCTGTTCGGCCTGGCCCGGCTTACCCAGCTAGTCCTCCCCGCAATGCGCCGGCGCGGTTGCGGGCGGATAATAAATATATCCTCCATAGCGGGCAAGATTACCACGCCGCTGGGCGGGTGGTATCATGCTTCAAAGCACGCCCTGGAGGCTTATTCCGACGCTTTGCGGCTTGAAACGGGGCAGTTCGGCATTAAAGTCGTACTCATCGAGCCCGGGCCGGTTAAAACCGAGTGGGATAATACCGCCCTGGTAAATCTTGATAAATATTCCGGTTCCGGGGTTTACGGCCCGCTGGTCCGGCGCCTTACCGGCAGGTTCAGGGCCGGCTACCGCGCAGGCGCGCCAGGACCGGAGGTTGTTGCCGCGGTGATACTCAGAGCTCTGCGTTCACGGTGCCCCTCCGCCCGTTACGCGGTGTCCTTCCATGCAAAGGCGATCCTGTTTATTAAGTGGCTGCTGCCTGACCGCCTGCTGGATGCCGCTATTAATTTTCTCCTTAAATAAGTACCGGCAGGAACCTTCTCTCCCGCGGCGGCGCGCCCCGGATTTTATTTTTAGCACTCAAAAGGGGGTATTGACAATTAATCGGTCAAGGTGTATAATATTTTTAGCAGTCATGTGTTTTGAGTGCTAATTTAAAAACCGCGCATATGTTTAAGGCGCAGCTCAAAGAGGTCTATGAGGGTTCTTAAACCGGAAGTCGCCCAGGACAGGAAAGCCAAGATCCTTAATTGGGTGGTCTATAATTTTGTCAGCACCGGGCGCCCGGTAAGTTCGGAACTGATAGCCGAAGAGGGCCGGTTTAACGTTTCCAGCGCTACTATCCGCAATATACTCAAAGAGCTTGAGGAGAACGGTTTTCTCTTCCAGGCGCATACCTCCGGCGGCCGCATACCCTCGGACAAGGGTTACCGTTCCTATGTGGATAATGTTCTTAATATGCAGCGCCTGGCCATAACGGAAAAAGAGCGCCTGGAGCGCGATTATGACCGCCGCCTGGAGCAATTGGACGGGTTTTTGAAACACACCTCGCGCATGCTCGCCGATATGTCAAAATGGGCGGGTTTTGTCATGAGCGCGGATACCGATCTGGATAGCGTAAAGCGCCTTGACCTTATATACATGGGCCCCAAGAGCGTGCTTTCGGTCCTGTTCGCGCATTCAGGTATCATCAAGCACGCGGCTTTTTCGCTGGACCACCCGCTGGACAAGGGCGCGGTCCGGGCGCTTTCGGTGCGCCTTAACCGCCGTCTCAAGGACCTGCCCATCGCGGACCTGCCGCAGATTATATGGAAGGAATTCCTGCCGCACGAGCGCAATAAAGGAGCGGAAGACCTGCTTAAGAAGATTATGGATTACTTCAAGGGCCTGTCGAAAAGCGACGACGCGCTTTACCTGGAGGGCTTGAGCCGTATTTATTCGAACATGGAGGACGGGAATATAGACGACCTCAGGAACATGGCCCGCCTGCTGGAGGAGAAAGACAGGTTTTCCGGGCTGCTCAGGGAGCGCCTGCGTGATTCCGCCGTTAAATCCAGGGCACTGGACGTCTCCCGTCCCGAAGACGGGCTATTCCCGCGCGGCGGGGTAAAACCCTGCAAGCGCCATATAGTGGACGTTACCATAGGTTCGGAGAACAGTATTAAGGAATTCAAGAATTTCAGCCTCGTTTCCAGCTCCTATTGCATCAACGATAAAGCTGTGGGGCTGGTGGGGATATTGGGGTATAAGCGCATGGAATACCCGCGTATGATCTCCCTGGTGGACACGGTCAGCTCCATGATGGAAGACATGCTGGGCGAGTGGGAAAAAGTCGATTTTGACGAATGATTGCCGCGGCAGATACGGAAAACAGGGGTTTTTATGAAGAACCATAAAGGCGAAGAAAAAAAGGCGAAAGCCGCCGATTCACCTGAAACAATCGACTGCACCTGCGGGCCCGCCCCCAAGGCTCAGGAGGGGGACCTGGCGCAGCAGAAGCAGCTGGCCGCCGACTATTACAACCAGCTGTTGCGTCTGCAGGCTGAATTCGAAAATTACCGCAAACGCCTGGACAAGGAAAAGCCGGAGCTCATCCGCTGGGGAAAGGCGGAGATCCTCCTGAAACTCCTGCCGCTTTACGACCTGCTGCTGGCGGCCCACGCGCACATCAACACCGCCAAGGGCGGCGGCGAAGGCGACGAAACGCTTAAAGGGCTGGAGATGATCTTCAGGGAATTTTCCAGGGTTTTTGACGCGGAAGGCCTGCGCGCAATGGAGCCGGTGGGCAAACCATACGACCCGATGGCTTCGGAAATACTGGGGATAGTGGAAGGAGCGGGCGACAACGACGGGCTGGTGGTGGAAGAGCTCCAGAAGGGTTTTTATTTCGGGGACAAGGTGCTGCGCCCGGCGCGGGTAAAGATAGCCAAGCAGAAAAAT
>MGVB01000097.1:0-2880 GCA_001800275.1 Elusimicrobia bacterium RIFOXYA12_FULL_57_11 | reverse complement strand
GCCGCTCCGGCCGCGGAAACGCCGGCCGGGGAGACACCGGGGCAGGAAGCGGGAGATAATTGAATTTAAGCAACTTAACGTTCGGAGGACATTAATATGGCAAAGATAATCGGTATAGACCTTGGCACATCAAATACGGCCGCGGCGGTGCTGGAAGGCGGAAAAGTCACCATCATCCCTTCGGCCGAAGGGACTACGCTGGGCGGTAAGGCTTTCCCGTCGTATGTCGCTTTCGCCAAAGACGGGCAGATGCTGGTGGGCGAGCCCGCCCGCAGGCAGGCGGTGGCCAACCCGGAGGGTACGGTTTCCGCTTTTAAACGCAAGATGGGGACCGACCATAAGTATTCCGTGGTGGGTAAGGAGTTCACGCCCCAGCAGCTTTCGGCCTTTCTTCTGCAGAAAGTAAAGCGGGACGCCGAAGCGTTCCTGGGTGAAAAAATTGAAAAGGCCGTCATAACCGTGCCGGCGTATTTCAACGACAACCAGCGCCAGGCCACCAAGGACGCGGGCACCATAGCCGGGCTTGAGGTGGTTCGTCTCGTTAACGAGCCCACGGCTGCCGCGCTCGCCTACGGCATAGATAAGGAGGGCAAAGACCAGAAGATAATGGTGTTCGACCTCGGCGGCGGAACGCTGGACGTCACCATCATGGAAATGGGCAAGGAGGGAACATTCGACGTTATTTCCACGTCCGGCGACACCCAGCTTGGCGGCACGGACATGGACCGCGCCCTGGTGGAATTTATCGCGGGGGAATTCCGCAAAGATACCGGCATAGACCTTACAAAGGATGCCACTTCCACCCAGCGCATAAAAGAAGCGGCCGAAAAAGCCAAGATAGAGCTTTCTACCGTTATGGAAACTGAGATCAATCTCCCGTTCATTTCGGCGGACGCTACCGGCCCCAAGCATATGGCCATGAAGCTTTCCCGCGCGCGCCTGGAATCCCTGGTGGAAACCATAGTTAAGCGCTGCCAGAAATCCGTGGATACCGCCCTGGCCGACGCCAAGATGAAAAGTTCGGATATCAGCCGCATAATCCTTGTGGGCGGTCCCACCCGGATGCCTATAGTGCAGAAATTCATTGAAGACTACGCGGGCAAGAAAATAGAGCACGGTATCGATCCAATGGAGTGTGTGGCTTCCGGAGCCGCGGTGCAGGCCGCGGTGCTTACCGGCGACGTGAAGGACGTGCTGCTGCTGGACGTTACCCCGCTGTCTCTGGGAATAGAAACACTGGGCAGCGTTATGACGCGCCTGATAGATAAAAATACCACCATCCCGGTAAAGAAGACGCAGGTCTTCTCCACCGCCTCGGATTCCCAGCCCGCCGTCACCATACATGTGCTGCAGGGAGAGCGCGCCATGGCCGGGGATAATGTATCGTTGGGAAAATTCGATCTGGACGGCATCCCTCCCGCCCCGCGCGGAGTACCGCAGATAGAAGTGGCGTTCGATATAGACGCCAACGGCATCCTGCAGGTGCACGCCAAGGACCTCGGCACCGGCAAGGCGCAGCATATCACCATCAGCGCGCCCAACAAGTTGTCCAAAGAGGATATAGACAAGTTCGTAAAACAGGCGGAGCAGTTCGCCGACGCGGACAAGACGTACAAAGAAAAGGTGGAGACGAAGAACGAGGCCGACACCGTGCTTTATACCACCGAGAAGGCTTTGCGCGAACACGGGGATAAGATCTCCCAGGACGAGCGCCTTGCCGTTGACCGCGCCATCACTGAAATGAAAGACGCCCTTAAGGGCGACGATATGGAGAAGGTGAAGAAGGCGAAAGACGCCCTTATACAGGTTTCCCAGAAGCTTGGCGAAGCCGTTTATAAGGCCGCCCAGGCAAAGGCAGGGCCCGGCGCCGCCGCCGGAGCTGCCGGTGCCGCGCCCGAAGGCGCCAAGGCCGCGCCCGGCGCAAAGGAAGACGTGGTGGACGCGGAAGTTGTGGAAGAGAATAAAAAGTAAGGTATAGCCGCCAAAGGATAGCGCATAGCCGGTGCAGTGCTGACCGCTATGCGCTATCCTTGCTATACTATACATGCAGGTTCTGTTTGCTCCGGTATCTTTCATTGAAATTTATGGCATCAAACGATTATTACAGGACACTGGGCGTGGCCCGCAATGCCGGCGACGATGAGATAAAGACCGCTTATAGAAAGCTGGCTATGAAGTATCATCCCGACAGGAACCCCGGCAATAGCGAGTCTGAGGCTACTTTCAAGGACATAAACGAGGCGTACGAGGTCCTTTCCGCGCCGGAAAAACGGCAGGTGTACGACCAGTTCGGGGCCGAAGGGCTGAAGGCCGGCGGCGGTGGCGGGCGGGGCGGGTTTGGCGGTTTTTCGGGCGGCGATATGGGGGATGTGTTCGGAGACCTGTTCGAGAACCTGTTCGCCCAGGGCGGAGGGTCGCGCGGGCAGCCGCGGTCCCGGCGCGGCGCGGACCTGAAGTATGAGACGGAAATAACGCTTGAAGACGTTTTGACCGGGGTGAAGGTCCCGGTGAGTTTTGAACGCACCGAGGTTTGCGATGAATGTGAAGGTACCGGGGCGCGCGGCAGAACCGGAGTGAAGAAGTGCCCGGCCTGCCGGGGCGCCGGCCGCGTGCAGTACTCGCAGGGCTTCTTTTCTTTCAGCCAGGCCTGTCCCGAATGCGGCGGCCAGGGCGAGGTGATAACCGCGCCCTGTAAAAAATGCAGCGGCCAGGGGCGCGTTAAAAAAAGCGTTTCCATAAACGTTAAAATACCCCCTGGCGTGGAAGAGGGGGCTGTGCTGCGGGTTTCCAGCGGCGGCGACGCCGGGGCGAAGGGCGGGGCTTCGGGCGACCTGTATATCCAGGTGCGCCTGAAGCATCATTCCCACTTCGAACGCAATA